>JAFGJR010000214.1 GCA_016928975.1 Sedimentisphaerales bacterium
AATCTGTTGTCGTTTTTGTCGTTGCAGTCCATTGCGTGATTGGTTCTGCAGATGCGGAATCGGCAGCGTCGGACCTGCCCGCCGAATGGCTCAATGCGTGGCGCAGTCCCGGTGTCGAGTTTCGCCCCTTGCAGATCGTTCACGGCGTGCCTGCCCAACAGGCGACAGTCGAAGCGATGAAGCGCCTCAACGACGCGGGACTCGGGGGCATCGTGTGCAACGTCGCGTTCGACAATTACCTGCGAAGCGAGACGAACTGGCAGACGTGCGTTCAGGCCGTCAAAGCGTGTGCCGAGGTGGGCCTGCGAGTCTGGATCTACGACGAGGACGGCTACCCCAGTGGGGCGGCGGGAGGCCTTGTCCTCGAAGGAGACCCAGGTCTCGAAGCGCTTGCCCTGGCCTACGATCCGTCGCACGCGGACCCATTCATCATCCGGGCCTCGTACGAGCACACGCACGCTTCCAACAATTTCTATGCGGCACGGCGCTATCCAAACCTCATTGACAAGGCAGCGGTCGCGGGTTTCATAAAGGTCACTCACGACACCTACTATCGCCACCTCGAACCTTTCTTCGGAACGACCATCGAGGCGTTCTTCACCGACGAGCCTTCGCTGATGGCGGTGAGCACTGGGCCCTTGCCCGACGACGTTCGCAAACAGGTTCGCGTCGTTGACCCACTCGATCCGAATGTACGGCCTCTGGCTTCCGTGCCCTGGGTTGCGGACCTGCCTGACCTGTATCGCCAGCGGTATAGTCAGGACCTCATCGCTGTGCGCAAAAGCCTTTTTGGTGGCGACACAGATGTCGACCGGCAAGTCCGCCGGCAGTACTGGGCTTTGATCGCGGACCTGCTGGCGGATCGTTATTACGGCCAGATCCAGCAATGGACGCGTGCTCACTCCGTCGCGTCGTCGGGCCACATCCTCTGGGAGGAGATGCCCTTGCACAATGCGGCGCTGGAGGGCAACTCGCTCCAGATGCTCGGCCGGATGGATATTCCTGGGCTGGACATGCTGTCGTCGGACCCCGAGGCCGTGATTTACACAGGCTGGATGACGGCGGCGCTTCCCGCCTCGGCGGCCCTGCTGAACGGCCGGCGGCTCGTCATGACGGAAGTGAGCGATTTCGTCCAGACGATGGCGAAGAAGGGCCCCGCGCCGCTGGCGGACATGTGCGCCACAGCCGCGTGGCAGGCGGCGCTCGGCGTCACCGAGTTCACCCTGTATTACGGCCGCGCACAACGGACGTCTGAGGAGTATCAATCGTACTGCACGTTCGTCGGCCGGCTCAACGCGTTGCTGCGAGAGGCCCAGCCGGCGCCTCGCGTGCTGCTGTACTACCCGATTCGGGACGTCTGGTCTGAATACAAGCCTGTCGCAGGCACACTGACTGTGGAGTCGCAGTCCCAGCGCCTACGCGGCATCGTCAACTCGTTCATGGACCTCGGTCAACGCATGACGCGAGGACAGATCTCGTTTGCCGTAGCCGACCACGAGAGCTTGGCGACCGGCCGTGTCCAAGGCGACACAATCCACATCGGCAGCGGGCGCTTCAAGGCACTGGTCCTTCCCACAGGGGTCGAACTGCCATCGGCTGCCGAGCGAAAGGTCCGGCAATTTGAGGCCGGTGGCGGTCGCGTGCTTCGCGCAGCGCAGTCGGCACACGTGGATCTCGCATTCGCCTATGATGGCGCCTTCCTGAGCCCAGCGTCGGAGCGAATAGTGGTCGGCCGGTTCGCGCGGGCCGGCAGGGAGATGATCCTGGTCGTCAACGTTGGTAGCGCGAGCTACGGTGGCGCGATGACCGCCAGGGATGCGGCCAAGTGGACGATTGCCGACCCTGTTGCCGGGACGGTTGAACCCGTCCGCGTCAGTCCACAGGGGCAAATCGTCCTTTCGCTGCCGCCTCGCACGGCCCGTATCTTCATCGGCAAGGAATAAGGTGCTGAGCGAATGCCGGGCTCGACGACAGCGTACATTGGATTGGGCAGCAACCTGGGGGATCGGGAGCGGACGATTCGGCACGCGCTCGAGATGCTCAGCGGCGACGGGTGCATCGAGGTGACGCGGGTCAGCGATGTAAAGGAGACGACTCCGCTGGGACAGATGGACCAGCCGGACTATCTCAACGGCGTGGCGGAGATCCGGACGAGGTTGACGCCACATGAGCTGATCCAGAGGCTCAAGGCGACGGAAGCTGCTCTCGGGCGCCGGCCCGCCAGCAAGTGGCAGGCGAGGCCGATCGATCTCGATCTGCTCCTGTTTGGTGATCAGGTCATTGACGCCTCCGGGCTGGTGGTGCCGCACCCGGAGATGCACTTGCGGTCCTTCGTCCTCGACGGGCTGTGCCAGTTGAATCCGGAGCTTGTGCATCCCCTATTGAAGGAGCCGGTGAGCGAGCTGGCCGGGCGACTCGGCGGCGGCAATTTCCTGATCGATCCCGACGCGGTGCAATTGGTCAGCGTCGCCGGCGTCATCGGGGTCGGCAAGACGACGCTGGCGAAAAAGCTGGCGGAGGTCTTGCGTGGCGAGGTTCTGTACGAGCCCTACGGCACGAATCCCTTCCTGCCGCAGGTCTACGCCGGCAAGTGCGAGCTGGCCCTGGATTCGCAACTGTATTTCCTGGTGAATCGGACAGAGCAGATCGATCGGGATACCCTGCCGCCGAAGAGGGTGTTCGTGACGGACTACGTCTTTGACAAGGAGCTGATCTACGCGAGACGGCTGCTCAACCCGGAGCAACTGAAGCTCTATGAGACGATCTTCCGGCCGTTTGCGGCGAGAGTGGCGACGCCCTCGTTGGTGGTCTATCTCCAGGATTCGCCGAAGGCGTGTCTGGAACGGATTCGCAACCGCAACCGGCCGTATGAGCAGAGAATCTCGCTGGAATTCCTGGAGGGACTGGACGACGACTACAGGAAGCTGTTCGCAGGCTGGAAGGTGAGCCCGGTGATTTGCATCCCCGCGCCTCGCCTCACGGGCTACAACCAGACGGTCGTCGAGCATGTTGCTCTTCAGGTCCGAGCGTACATCGTGGCAGGCGGATTGCGAGGTGTGTGATGCCGATGCAGGTAGCGAAAACGACAGCGGAGATCCGAGCGTGTGTGGCGCAGGCGCGCCAGGCGGGAAAGACGGTGGGGTTCGTGCCGACGATGGGGGCGCTGCATGACGGTCACGTGCCGCTGATCGAGGCGGCGAGGAAGCGGTGCGGCTGCGTGGTCGTCAGCATCTTCGTGAATCCGACGCAATTCGGGCCCAGCGAAGATTTCAGCAAGTACCCGCGGCCGTTCGAGAAGGACCGGGCAATTTGCGAGAAGCACGGCGTGGACGTCATTTTCGCCCCGGAGGTGGCGGAGATGTATCCTCGCGAGAGTCTGACGCGGGTGAACGTCGAGAAGCTGACGGAGCGGCTGTGCGGCGCGTTTCGCCCGGGGCATTTTCGCGGCGTGACGACCGTCTGCGCGAAGCTGTTCAATATCGTCGGCCCCGACGTCGCATTTTTCGGCCAGAAGGACGCCCAGCAGGCCCTCGTGATCCGGCGGATGGTGGCCGACCTGAACATGCCCCTGGAGATCGTCGTGTGCCCGACCGTGCGCGAACCGGACGGACTGGCCATGAGTAGTAGAAATCAGTACCTCTCGCCTGGGGAAAGGAAGGATGCGACGCGCATCTACGAGTCGTTGGAGCGATGTCGGACACTGATCGACGCCGGCGAGAGGGCTGCGGGTGTCATTCGAGACCGGATGCGCGAGGTCTTGCAGCGGATGGCGGACACGAAGATCGAGTATGTCAGCATCAGTGATGCCGAAACACTGGACGAGGTTGAGCAGGTCCGGGGCCGGATCCTCGTGGCCGTGGCGGTGCGAATGAAGTCCGCCAGGCTCATCGACAATATCCTCGTGGAGGCGTAGCCGGCTTGCTTTCCTGTGGGCTCTCCGCTATCATACATGTTTTCTGGGCACATGGCAGGGGACAAACGAAATCATGTTTGTGAAGGTATTGAAGAGCAAACTACACCGGGCCAGAGTCACGGGCACGAAGCTGCATTACCCGGGCAGCATTGAAATTGACGAGAGCCTGATGCAGGCGGCGGGCCTGCTGCCGCGTGAGTCCGTGCTGATCGCGAATCTGAACAACGGCAATCGCTTCGAGACCTATGTGGTTCCAGGCCAGGCTGATTCGGGCGACGTCGTGATCCTCGGTGCCGCCGCCCATCTGGCCGACCCCGGCGATATCCTCATCATTATGGGGTTTGCCTATTGCACGCCTGAAGAGGCGGCCGCGATGACTGCGAAGGTGGTCGTGCTGGATGAGAACAACAAGATTGTGAAGCGGCATTAGAAGGCCGTTGCGGCCTTGCTGGAGAGGACGTGAGGCAACCGCCCGCAGCACACGTCGGCTCCCTGTGGAGATGAATCTGATGCACCCCGAGTTGTTTGAAGTACCCATCGTTCACCTGGTGATCCGAAGCTACGGCATGATGATGGTGATTGGCTTTCTCGCTGCCGTGACCGTCATCCGCCACCTGAGCCGGCATTTCACATCGAACCCCCAGCACATCACCAACGCGGCTTTGTACTCGCTGATCGCCGGCGTCGTGGGGGCCCGCGCCTTCTTCGTCTTCCACTACTTCGAGGAGTTCAGGAACAATCCGTTGGGCGTCTTCGAGATCTGGAACGGGGGGCTGGAGCTTCTCGGCGGCGTGCTCCTGGCGATTGTGGTGATCTGGCTCTACATCCGCCATCACAGACTGCCGATGCGTCACTACCTGGACGCGCTGGCGATTGGCTTGGTAGTAGCGCTGGTGTTTGGCCGGATTGGCTGTTTCCTCAACGGCTGCTGCTACGGAAAGCCCACCGATTTGCCCTGGGGCGTGAGGTTTCCTTATGGGTCATTTTCGTACCGAAGCCAGACCCAGGTGGACCTCGCACGCGGCCGGTCCTCGCCGTACGTTACTCTGCCCCCGGATTTCTTCGGTTACAGAGACGCCCAGGGGGAGTATGTTCCCGATCTCAAGCCGTGGAGTGAGTTGACGCCGGAGCAGCAGACGCTCATAACGCAAGGCCGATACCGAGGTCGGCCGGTCCATCCAACGCAGTTGTATTCCTCGGCCGGGGCGGCGATGATTGGCGTTGTTCTGCTCCTGTTTCTGCGGCGGTCTCGACGGGGCGACGAGTCCGGCGTGTACCCGTTCCTCGGCTCTCCCGGTGCGACCTTCAGCCTGATGTTCATCCTCTACGGCATCGGGCGGTTTCTCATAGAGTTTATCCGCGACGACAATCCCTATGAAATCGCCTCCCTGACGATCTCACAGCTCCTGGCCCTCGGTCTGGTGATCCTGGGCAGCGCGCTGACGGTCTACTTCGCCAACGCGAAGCCGGAGAGACTACCCATCCTGAAGAGTCCCGGGGCTCCGGCGTCACGGAGGAGTCGCGTGCGGACCTGAGCGCTCGCTGGTGCGCGGCAGGGCGTCAGATGCGGTGGAAGGTCCGAAAAGTACATCAGCTTCCTCGGGCGAGCGTTAATTTCTCTTGAACTTTTTGCCAGCGATGTGATATCATAGGTAGTATGAGTTTTGCGCGCAGGCTCACGGTTTCATGAGAAGATAACTATGGGGTTGCAGGACAGGGACTACACACAGGCCGATTCGCGGCGTCAGTATTTTGGCTCCTCGCAGATTCGCTTCAACCTGCCGAGGGTCACGCCGGTTGTGAAGTGGCTCCTGATCGTCAACACGGCCATCTTTCTGTTCGGTGCCCTCATCCCCTCGGTAGGATCTCTGCTCATCAACTGGTTCTCTATTGATCCCAGGTCGTGGTTCACGGCTGTCCAGCCGTGGCGACTCGTGTCGTATCAGTTCCTGCACGGCAACCTACTGCACATTGTCATGAACATGCTGGTCCTGTACTTCCTTGGACCGACCCTGGAGAGGTACTGGGGCAGTCGGCGGTTCCTTCTGTTCTATCTTGGCTGTGGCGTTGTCGGTGGACTGTCATTCCTGCTGCTCATGGCCATCGGGCTGGTCGGCGCTGCGCCTCTGCTGGGGGCCTCCGGTGCGATCCTCGGCGTGCTGGCGGCGTGCGCCATCCTGTTCCCGCAATTCGTCGTGTTCCTTATTATCTTCCCGATGCCGATTCGCGTGTTCGCGGTCCTGATAACGATCTTCTACGTGGTGAACATCCTGACCCAGGGCTCCAACGCCGGCGGTGATGCAGCGCATCTCGGCGGGATGGCGGCCGGGGCCGCCTATATCCTGCTGTTGCCTCGGTTCGAAAAACTCAAGCTCCGGGTGCACGCTCAGTCCTGGGAGAAGCGGATGGAGGAGAGCCGGAAGCTGCGGATGGAAGTGGACCGCATCCTGGCGAAAGTCCACCGCTTCGGCCTGCACAGCCTCTCCACTCGCGAGAAGCGAATCCTCAAAAAGGCCACGCAAGAAGAAATCCGCCGTCATCAATTGTAGCCGCCAGGCATTTCACGTCCTGCCATTCTGGAAACGCCAAGAACCAGTCTGGGCGAATTGTCTTCTTCTTGAATCGCCCCCGTGCTGTCTATAAGTTCTTCAATACAAAGGAGTTACGCTGCTTCGTGCCGCCAATTGGCTTTGTTTCGCATGCTCGGCTCTGTGGTGGGAATCGCTGCCGGTGCGACGTGGTCTTCCCCAGATGTCCCAGTCCTCCCAGGTTTGGCTTTGTTTCGCAGAACTACCGTGCCAGTCTTCAATCCGCATTCCGCACTCCTTCGATTGGCTTTGTTTCGCATAATGGCTTCCCACCACGGAGGCGCGCTGGGCCCGGAGAATGAAACCAGGAACCCTTATCATCCGAGCATCTCGAATCATCTCTGTGGCCTCTGTGTTTCGGTGGTAGACATCTCCGCCGCCCATGAAAGGAGCCTCCGAACTCGTGCCTATCGTTCGCTATTTGGTTGTATGATAATCATACATCCAGGCATATTCCTTGTCAAGAGAAATCCGGTTATGCGGCGCAGTGATTCGGCGCAGGTAAACCGGTGTCCAGAAAACACTTGCAGCCACAGAGGGCACAGAGGTGACAGAGTCTGGAATCTCAGGCGAACCCGGGCTCCCTTTCGGCCATGACGAAGGTCAATTCATGGAAATGGCTTCGTGTGAGGCTAAGTCCTTATGCCGCAGGGACTTATGCAGACTCTCCCGGTTTTTCACACTTCGGGCGCAGGATGCCGGCAAAGCCGCGTATTTGTAGGTGAGTAGGCCCGGCGTTCTTGAAATCACTGGTGCCTTAGTGGTATATTGGGATCAGACGGATACAACGCAGCACGCAAGGGTAAGGGCCTGTCTTCTCGAAGGCGAAGGCTCTTTCATATCGCAGAACGGCGTGGAACCGCAGATGAACGGTAGAGTAGAGGACTGAGCGACAGAACCGCTCAGTCCCCCCTCGTCGAACCGGACGTGCGGATTTCCCGCATCCGGCTC
>JAFGJR010000215.1 GCA_016928975.1 Sedimentisphaerales bacterium
GCGATCACGAAGAAGCGCGAGGGCGTCGAGCTGGCGGAGATGGGCCTGATGGCGGAGGCGGGGGCTCGCGGCTTCACCGACGACGGCAACGGGGTGCAGAACCCGGCGGTCATGCTCCGGGCCCTCAGGTACGCCAAGATGTTCGACGTTGTGATCGCCCAGCATTGCCAGGACAACAGCTTCGCCGGCAGCGGCGTGATGAACGCGGGATACTACTCGACGATTCTGGGACTGCCGGGCATCGACGCCCTGGCCGAGGAGGCAATGCTCTGGCGGGATCTCCAGTTGGTCAAGAGGGCCCAGGTACGCTACCACGCGCAGCATATTTCCACTGCCGGCTCCGTGGATCTGATCCGCCAGGCGAAGAAGGAGTCCCTGCCGGTCACGTGCGAGGTCACGCCCCATCACCTGCTGTTGACCGAAGATCGCTGCGCGGAGTACGATACGAACTACAAGGTCAACCCGCCGCTGCGCTCGCAGGAAGATGTCGATGCCCTGAAGGAAGCCGTCGCCGAGGGCCTGGTCGATGCGCTGGCCAGCGACCATGCTCCGCACCTGCAAAGCGAGAAAGAGTTGGAGTTCCTGGCGGCCCCGTTCGGGATCGTCAGCCTGGAGTGTGCGCTGGGATTGTACGTGAAGGCCTTGATCGAGCCGAAGATCCTCGACTGGCCGGGCCTGATCCGCCTGATGACCGTGAATCCGGCCAGGATCATCGGCATCGACAAGGGCACGCTCACGCCGGGCAAGCAGGGCGATGTCACGATTATCGACCCGAATGTGCAGTGGCAGGTCGATGCGAGCAAGTTCGTCTCCAAGAGCCGAAACTGCCCCTATCACGGCTGGACCCTTCAGGGCAAAGTCGAGAAAACCATCGTCGGTGGAGAAGTCCGCTTCGAGGCATCGGGCTCGCCGATCTGAAGGTGGCTGCCTCAGCGTGGGCCGAGCGTCCGCCTTTCCATGGCGCGAAGCGGGTCGGGGCCAGCGAGATTCAGCGCTTGTTGGCTCGTGTGAGAACGCGAGAGAGCATGAAAGGAGGCCTGAGGCCATGCAATGGGGTGTCATTCCGCAAGCGTTCTATGATCTCATCGCGAGGATCGTCCCAGGCGGTGGAGTGCTGTTCGTTGGCTACTGGGTGTTGGCAAAGCCTGGGGCGTCGATTGGTGTCTTTGGGCAGGCGGGTACGGCCCAGGTGGGGTGGATCGGCAGGTCTGGTTTGCCTCAGCTATTCGCGGTCTTCGTGTTGTCCTATCTGACAGGCCGATTGCTAAAGGTTCATGCGGAGCAACGGATGCTCCAATCCCTGTGTACAGGACTGGTCCTCATTGTGGTTGTTGGCATCGTGCTCAGGGGCGGTGATCGGCATCTCCTTTATCCGGTGCTTCTGGTCGCTGGTTTCCTCTGTTGGGGTGGCGCCAAGAGGTCGGAGAACTACTATCGTATTGGGACACAGCGTGCATGGTTGTTCCACAACTTTCCGCTGGGTGCTGCGAGGGAGGAACGTGGCGGTGAACACCCGCCGAAGTAAATCCGTCGATCGGATGTGCTCGATATGCCATTTCGCAGGGGCTTCGAATCCGAAGGTGTTGTGGTATGACGATTGTGGATGGGAATAATCTGCTGTGGGCGCTGCACGAGCGGTTTGACGAGCGGGAGGTGACGACGGAGATCGACTTGTGCCGGGTGTTGAGCCGGTACTTTGCCTTGACGGCGGAAGAGGGGCAGGTGGTGTTCGACGGCAGCGGGCCGGCGCGCAAGGGGGATTTCGACAGCGTGACCAATATCGAAGTCGTCTTCTCCGGCTTTCACAAGGACAGCGACAGCGTCATCGAGGAGAAAATCAAGGCCAACACTGCCCCCCGGCGGCTGACCGTGGTCAGCAGCGATCGCCGGTTGCGCAGGGCCGCCGCGGCCCGCAAGGCGACCGGCGTCAGGTCTGAGGATTTCTGGCAAGAGGTCCAGAAAGAGCTGCGCCGGGGCAAGCCCCGGAAGAAGGAGCCGCAGGCCAAGAAAGAGGGCCTCAGCGAGGGCGAGACGGAGCAGTGGATGGACCTGTTCGGCCTGGACGAATAGCATTCTCCCAATGTGGCGCAGGAAGCGTCCAGGGGGCGCACTTCTCACTCGCAGCCAGACCGGTGTCGCCCTCCGCGATGGGCAAGCCTTCGAGTCGTCACGGCATGAACCGCGGCTCGTTTGCGTCCGGGACGTCGGCCGCTGCATGGATCTCGTGGTATTGCCAGCCGGTGACGCTGACGCCGTAGTCGTCCGTGGCGGTGCAGGAGACGAGATAGGCCCCCGGCTCGTCGTAAACGTGCGAGGGGGCCGCGTCGGCTGAATAGCAGTCGTCGCCGAAGTCCCAGACCGTGGCGACTACAACGCCGTCGGGGTCGTCGGTTGTGACAGAGAAGGTCGCCGTCAGGCCGTCTCTGGAGACGTCCAGAGAGACCATCGGAGGCTGGTTGTCGTTTCGCCGGTTGTCAAGACAGTCGAGCAGGCTATAGGCGTCGTCGGCCATGCGGGCCTCGATCCGCGTCATCTCGGGTACGTCAGGCACGCCGTACGACCGCCAGTGAGGCAGCAGGGTCTCCTCGACCACGTCGAGCAAGTGGGCCTCCAGCGGAAAGACGCTGGCCTGCGTGGCCTCTTCTTCGCCCTTGACCCAGAGCGACCTGGCTCGGTCGTACATGAGACCGTCGCGGAGGCACTCGGGGACTTTGGATACGCGGGCCCAGGTGGGCACGGCGATGCTGTAGTTGGTCTGGCCGAGCAGCACCCACATCGTGGCCAGTGCCGGGTCCTCGTCGGGTAGGACGCCGTGCACGATCACGGCCGACTGCGTCGTATCGCGAGCGATGGTCGCCAGCGCCCGGCCCGGGCCGTAGCGGATGAATTCGTGGTAGCCCTCCGCGTCGCCGGCGCCCTGGATCAGGCCCCGGACGCTCAGACTACCGTCGGCGATCAGGCCGAGCACGTTGTATACGCCGCTGGCGTAACGGCCGCCGATTCCGATGTCGTCACTCCCGTCCGAGCGCATGTGGAACTCGTTGGCGCGGACGACGAACCCGTAGAGGCCCTGCATCTGCCGGTCGAGGTCCAGGCTGTCATAATCCCAGATCTGCACGGACCGGTTCACTTCCAGGATCACGGCGTTGCCCAGCGCGTCGATGAAGGGGAAGCAGCCGGAGGCCTGGCAGGTCCCGGCCTGCGCGCTCGACGAGAAGTAGTCTCTGGTCTGATCGACCGTCGCGAAACTCCGGAGAATGGTGCTCTGGACGGAGGAGTTGGGGGCTGTCCCGGGGATGGGCCTGACGAGGGAATTGCCCGACGCCACGCCCGCCTCGTTCAGACCCATGTAAATCCCATCTCCCTCCGTGCAGACGCCGATGTAGCTGTAGGGCGAGCCGCTGATGTACACCAGTTGTTGGCGAGCGGCTTCCTGGCCAATGTCGCGGACCTTCCACAGAAGCGGCCTGCCATCGGCCGTCACCACGCCGTTGGCGACACCGATCGTACATTCTTCTGAGTTGTCTCCTACGAGGGCCACGTCGCCGGGGGAACTCGCTGCCGCCAAGTGAGATGCGAGCAGAATCGCCGCGATTGTCAAGATCGTCCGTCTTTCCATCGATTCACCTCTTACAGACTCTGATTGTTGATCCTGTGCAAACACCTTACGGCAATGACCCGGGGTGGCGGTGGGCCTGGGTTGTGAAGGCACGCGTCTGTACGCTCGCCGACACAACCCAAGCCGCCCACTATAGCGGCCCGCCGTGTCCCCGTTATTGCACGCACTCGGCCGTCACGTTGTCCACGTAGAACGTGGCGGCGCCTTCGCTCTGCGGCCATTGGGCAAAACTGATATGCGTGAGGCTGCTCTTGGGCGTTCTCGCCTTGACCGTCCTTTGGAACTGACCGTCGACGTACACGTCGTAGGTGCTCTTGGTCAGGTCGCAAACCACACCGATGGTGTACCACTTTTTGAGGGATAGATCCGTCGCCACGATTCTGAACGTGGTTACGGTAGTCGATTCCTCCCGGACCATCAGGTCCATGGTTCCGGAGGAGCCGCCACCGGCCTTGTAGAATCCCAGGTAGACGAATCGTTCGCTGTCTTCCGCGTTCGGTCCGATGCGGCCGGGCGTTGCTCCCGTATCATCGCCGATGAACACCCACGCGGCTCGGTCATAGTTGGAGGCGGGCCGGTCCAGGATCGAATCCACGTAGATATCCCACTGCGCCATGAACCGCTGGGTCTGGGGAGCGCTGAATTCCTGCGTCAGATAGGCGTTGCCAGCCGTGGCGGCCGTGAGTTTGGCCTTCTTCGTGGCGTTGCCACCCACGTCGGTGCTATCGAGAGTCAGCAGCGTAGGACCATCCTGGCGGCTTTCATACCAGTCCTGATCCTTGGAGTTGGCGAGCAAGGCGGCGCTGTCGGGGCTGGCGTCAAAGTCGCTATCGACGAGAAACAGGCCGCAGTCTGCAACCAGATCGGCCTCGGCCACCACATTGTCCACGTAGAACGTGGCGGCGCCTTCGCTCTGCGCCCATTCCGCGAAACTGATATGCGTGACGCTGCTCTTGGGTGTTCTCGCCTTCACCGTCTTTTTGAGCTTACCATCGACGTACACGTCATAGTTGTCCTGGGTCATGTCGCAGACCACCGTGATGGTGTACCACTTCTTGAGCGATAGACCGGTCGCCACCGTGGTGAACGTGGTCGCGGAAGTCGAGCCCTCCCGGGCGACCAGCTCCATGGTCCCTGAGGAGCCGCCGCCGGCTTTGTAGAATCCCAGGTAGACGAATCGTTCGCTGTCCTCCGCGTTGGGTCCGGTGCGGCCGGCGGTCGTTCCCGTATCGTCGCCGATGAACACCCACGCGGCCCGGTCATAGCTGGAGCCGGGCCGATCCAGGATGGAATCCACGTAGATGTCCCACTGCGCTGCAAACTGCTGGGCTTGGGGGGTACTGAATTCTTGCGTTAGACAGGCACTGCCGGTCGCGCTGCCCGTGAGTTTGACCTTCTTCGTGGCGTTGCCACCCACGTTGGCGGTATCGAGAGTCACCAGCGTTGGGACATCCTCGCGGCTTTCGTACCAGTCCTGACTCCCGGAGTTGGCGCGCAAGGCGGTGCTGTCGGAACTGACATCAAAATCACCGTCGACAAGGAGCGGAACAGTCGAGCCGCCCGGCCCTGGTCCGGGACCGGGACCCGGCGGGGGCGCGGCATCCTCCTGCGATACCATCAACGTCACGGGCGATCCGTGTGGCTTCTGCGCGCCGGCCGCCGGGTCTTGGCCGTAGATCGTCCCTTCGGGTCGATCGCTGGGCCCCCACCAGATCTCGCCGACCTCGAACCCCGCCGCGGTCAGGGCTTCCTCCGCGTCCTCTTGCATCATGCCCACAACGTTGGGGACGCCCGAAATGATGATCTCGAACACGGCGCGCAAGGTTCCGTCCCCGGTGACCGTCATGCTCGTGCTGGCGGCAGCGGCATTGGTCACAGTCACTCCGCCGCTGCTGTTCCACTGCTTGAACTTATAGTTTGCTGGCGGGGCCGCACTGATCGAGACCACCGATCCACAGTCATAGCTGTGGCTACCGGGACTCGGCCAGACGGTCCCATCCGTTGGTGCGTAGACCGTGACTGTGTAGGTGATCTTCTCGAACTCAGGGCACAAGGTCCCGTCCGCAGTGGCGCACATATTGGTGCTCGCGCTGGCGTAATCGATCACAGCCACGCCGCCTGTGGTTTTCCATCCTGTGAATCTATAGCACGAGTTTGGAGTCGCCTGGACCGGGATCGGGCAAGCCGACCCACATTCGTACGTGTGGTCGCCCGGACCGGGCGAGACTTGCCCCCCGGTCGGGTCGCAGATCGTGACCTTGTAGGTGATCTTCGTGAAAACCGGCCACACGTCGACCCACCACCCGTTCTCGACTGTGATGCGTGTCGAGGGCGAACTCGGGTCGTGTATATGCCCGTGCTCCGTGTCGTCCACGCCCCAGTAGTCGAATCTGTAGCACTCGTCCGGGAATGCCAAAAGCTGCACCGTCACATCATGACCGTCATACCATTCATAGGTGCCCGGGGGTGGGTAGGAGCTTCCTCCGGGGGTATCCCACATGGTGAGATATACCACATCACCTGCCGATGTGACCTGGCACCGGCCGGCGGTCAACCCAGCGGCGATTACCAGCAGCCAGATCATTCGATTTCACCGGGCATTGGCGCATCTTGCCGACGCGATCAGGCTGGCTGTCGACCCCCCCAGCATTCTAACTCTTCTCGTCTTCATCGTTCGTCTCCTTATTCATGGTGACCGCTGTTAAAGACACTGGAGTAAGTTGCCCAAATGCAGGGCAACGCTACGGCGCGACCACGTATTCGATCACGAGCTTTACTCGGTGGAAGCACGCATACTTGCCATTCGGGACGGTGTCCTTGGCCCGGAAGAACCAGGTTTGGTTGACAGGCTGACCATTGAAAGCGTCTGTACTGTCAGCCAACATGATGGCTAAGCATGTGTCATCGCCGGCATTGTCCCAGACGAGGAAGTAGTTGCCCGTCCCGCCACGGGTCGTAGAGGAAATGCCGATCTCATAGTCGCTGCACTTGAAGAGCATCCCAACGACGTCGAAGGGATCCACGAGCTCGACCCAATACGATACACCCGTCACACGAGCCTCGGGCGGCGCGCTACTGATCGCCCACGATTGTGCCCACTGGCCGGCATCCGGTATGGCCAGTTCGCAAGCCATAATCCCGCCGCCCCCCCAGGTTTCGTCGACGACCACGATCTCACCCGGCGGACTTGCCGGCGCGGATTCCGCCGTGACGTTATCGACGTAGAAGCTGCCGGCCCCGTCGTTCCACTGGGCGAAACTGATATGCGTCAGCTTGTTCTTGGGATGTCGCGAGGTCAGCGTGGCCTTGAGCTGCCCGTCCACGGACACCTCGTAGGTGCCTGCGGCCAGATTCAGAGACACCTTGATCGTGTACCATTGTTTCAGATTGAGGTTGGACGCCACGGTGGTGAAGTTGTCCCACGTGTCGTCTCGGTCCCGGGCGACGAGGCTCATGGTGCCGGAAGAGCCGCCGCCATTCTTATAGAATCCCAGGTAGACGAAGCGTTCGCTGTCCTCGGCGTTGGGTCCCACCAGGGCATTGTCGCCGGTATCGTCCCCGATGAGCATCCACGCGGCCCGGTCGGGCTTGGTGTTGAGATTGACGATGGAGGCGACGTAGATATCCCATTGAATGGTGGCGGTCTGAGTGATGGGCTGGCAGAATTCCTGTGTCAGATAGGCATTGTGGGCATCGCTGGCGGCGAAGGCGGCCTTGGGCGTGTTGTTTCCGCCCACGTTGGCCGTGTTGAGGGTGACCAGAGACGGCTGCTCCCGTCGGCTTTCGTACCAGTCCTGCCCCGGCGAATCGGCCTGCAGGTCCGCACTGTCAACGCTGTCGTCGTACCCGCCGTCCGTGAGCGGAGAAGCACACGACGGAGGTTCCGCCAGGACATTGTCGACGTAGAAGCTCCCGGCCCCGTCGCTCCATTGGGCGAAGCTGATATGCGTCACACTGCTCTTGGGATGTCGCGAGGTCACCGTGGCCTTGGGCTGCCCGTCCACGAAGACCTCATAGGTGCCGGCGGCCAGATTCAATCGCACCTCGATCGTGTACCATTGTTTCATATTCAGGTTCGACGCCACGGTGGTGAAACTGGACCAACTGTCGTCTCGGTCCCTGGCAACCAGGTCCATGGTTCCGGAAGTGCCACCCCCGTTCTTGTAGAATGCGAGGTAGACGAACCGTTCACTGTCTTCCGCATTGGGTCCCAGGGAGGAATTGCCGCCGGCATCGTCGCCGATCAGCATCCAGCCAGCCCGGTCGGGGGTCGAGGGCAGGTTGATGATGGAAGCGACGTAGATATCCCATTGAACGGTGACCGTCTGCGTGATGGGCTGGCAGAATTCCTGTGTCAGATAGGCGTTGTGGGTGCTGGCCGCGAAGGATGCCTTAGCAGTGTTGTTTCCGCCTACGTTGACTGTATTGAGGGTGAGCAGAGATGCGTTGTCCTTGCGGCTTTCGTACCAGTCCTGGCCCTCGGAATCGGCTTTCAAGTCCTCGCTGTCGACGCTGTCATTGAATTCGCCATCCGTGAGCAGCAACGCACGAGATTGTGATCCGGTGAAGCAGCCATGAATCAGCCAGCCCATACCCTGGATCGAAAGGTAGTTGATTTCGCAAAGGTCCGGGTCGGGCAGGGTCTGGGGTACCGCACTGCTCGTGATCACAGACAGGTTCGTCGTCGAACCGAGGCCAAACTGGAGCATGGCTATGTCGTCCGGCGGCACTCCGGGCGCGTAGGGACCGGCCGTCTGCTCGACCTCGATGTAGTCAGTCCCTTCGTCAAACATATCCCGGATCGTGTTGTAGAGGCCTGTGGCGTTATTGATGACGTCACACTCCCACGTGTCCTTCGACTGCCACGCGTAGTTGCCGGCGTTCACGACGAACCGCTGCTGTGGGCTGGGGAACGTGTAACCGACCGCCCCCTTGTAGGTACCATCGGACGGCTTGGCCGTGTCGAACGTGTAACTGCCGGTGAACTCGTCGCCCACGGCTACCGAACCATCCAGAACGTTGCCACCGGTGACCTTGTCCACGACCCCCTGGAATTGGACCGTGCGCAGCTCCGCCGTCGCCGCTGGCGCCAAGCCGAGCACGACCGCCACGAACCACACAAACAACATCAATGCAGTCTTCTTGCTCATGTCTTCGCCCCTTCAAAGAAAAGCCATCCCCCCCAAAGGTCGATTCGCTACACCCACCCTCTTCTTCATCCGTTCCAGCTCGTGCAAAGGGCGGTCTCACGGTACAGTCTGCATGTGTATCTGAATGGTGTGTCAGGTGCGTCAGAGCGGAAACAACCGATGCGCAGGCTCCGTAGAGACTTCACACCCCCTGCGCATTTGCCCTGATGGTTCATCAAGAGAAGCAAATCCCGATGTCCGTTTACCACCAACCGGCGACTATTACCTGATTATACCCTGTTTCCCTCCGTTTTCAGGTGTGGGAATTGCGTGCTTCTGAGGAAAGGGTGTGAGATTTTTTTTCTGGCGCTATGCAATTCCTTTGTTTACAGTGACTTATGAACCTTATGCGAAAGGAGATTAGGTCATGGACGGTCGGGGGCGTGGGGGACAGACCCTATTTAATATGGGGGGCGTGGGGGACAGACCCTATTTAATATTGGCACCAGCATATATCCATAATATCCCTGCGGCCGGCTCTTGACAACCAGACCAATTCCGGGCAACATAAGTACTCGTACATGTACACCAGCGTGCGCAACGTGCCGTACATCTACGACAAGGCGGGCAATACGACCCCCGATCAGGTCGAGGGCAGGCTCTACGACGGCGGCAGCAACATGTACGCCTATGACGGCGAGAACCGCCTGATCACGGTGACCAAGACGGGCGATGCCCTGTCGGCCGCATGCGATACCAGCTTGACCCTGACCACCGGCGGCACCGGCGAAGTGGGTGTCTGCTCCAGGGACGGTTCAAGAGCTTTCTCATTCTGGAGACGAAGTATCTCCAGAGGTTGCTGCTGTGGCGGCAGGGCCGATTTCGCCTGGGTGAGATTGGGACGTATTTCGGCGTGGGCGGTTGGGCGGCGTTCCGCACGTGGCACCGGGCGGCTGGGCTGGCGCTACTGAGGCGTGTCGGTGGCTCCCTGTTTCTCGGTGACGGTGACGCCGTTTTGCTGGTCGAAGCTCCAGACGCTGGAGGCGCCGTTGCCCTCATCGACGACGCAGACCTTCTGGGGGACGAATTTGCCGCCGTTCCAGACCCAGCGGACGGTGATCTCGCCGTACATGAGGTCCTTGTACTTGGGGTTGCCTGTGTTCCTCGCATCGACGATGGCGATGCGCTTGGTTGGAGGCTGCGTCTCGACAGGCAGCATCTGGTCGGCAAGGGGGGTTGCGTCAACGCCTTGCATCGAGATACCCATGTCCGCCTGGTCGATGGGAGTTGATCGTCCGGCGGACGCTGGTATTTGCGCTCCGTCACCCCGGACTTCTGCATTTCCGGACCTTGGCGCCCGGTTGGAGAGCATCAGAACCAGTAGCACCGCGGCCACGATGACCAGCTCGAGTCTCGTGCTGTTGGCGAGGATCGTGGCGATCCCGCTGTCCGCGGGTTTTGCCTTTCGTTTTGTCTTCGACGTCTGTGCCTTCATAGGGAATCCAGACCTCTGGCTGCTCGATTCAAGATATCGGCCGATTTGAGCCTCAGATAAAGTATAAACGACGTTTGTAGGGAGCCCAAAGACGTGCGGAGGCAGGATGAACGCAATTGAAAGTGCCCGGTTGGCCCTCCACGTGGGTCGTGCGTCCCCGCACGACCTGGGACGAGCGGGGACGCTCGTCCTACGAAGAGCGCACGCCGTTTTCATCTTCGCCCGGTGAATCGGGAGTTCACGAAGGGCTGCACTCGCAATGGCAGCTCGGGCCGCCCGGTCAGATGACTTTGCGTTCGCCCTGCACGTGAAGGCTCGGGTGCGCGGGAGAAGTAGTATAGCGGAGGGTCGGCGCCTTCGCTGATCGTGAAGTAGCCGAGGCCCTGGCTGTCGAAGCAGATGGCTTCCCCCTGAGGCTCGCTCGCCAGAGGAAGACGGATCTGCTTGCCTGCAAAGGCATGCCACAAGGGCTCGCCGGCAGTGCGGGTCCAGAGTGAGGCGTTGAAGATGCCTCTGACGATCACCTCGCGTCCGTCGGGGGAAACGTCGCCGGCCACGGCGAATCCCCACGGGAGCACGGTCACGGCCTCCATCCGGGTAGGTCCGGTAGTAGACTGCGGAAAGCCGGCCCGGTAGACCTTCGAGAAGAACTCGCGTTTGGCGATAATGTAGATGTCGCGCGTCAGTGGGTCCACCAGGAGGGTCTCCGCATCGCGAGGCCCGCCCGGATACGTGAGGTGGATGGTCTCGGCGGGGCCGATCGGCATCATCCCGAAACCGGCCGTGGCCGAGATCTTCGGCTCGGGCACGCGATAAATGACGACCTCGGGACGCTGCGCCAGATTATCTCCGATGTCTCCGATGTAGAGATACTCGCGATTGGGATCGGGCCCGGGGCCGATGGCGATGTCCTCCCAGTCGCGCTGTGTTGCGCCGGCGACGTTGCAGATGCCGAGCAGGTCGGCCTGGGTATTGATCGCGAAGATTCTCGGTGTGTCGTCCGAGTCATTGTGCACCCAGAGCACGCCGGCGTTCTGTCGGCTGGCTACGATCCCCGAGATCTCTCGCGTGAGCTGGCTCCTGACGATGCCCATCTGTCGGGCCGGCAGGAACTGATCCGAGCGTCCCGCCAGGGCGCACGACGAATTCAGCAGTGCCAGCATCCCGACGAGACTGATGAGAATGCGCGAACGGTCAGCCATTGTTTGCTTCAGATCCCACGGTTGCGTGGTCCTTTGTCCTTCGTTGTCCACGTATCGGCTCCCTCGGATTCTACCCCGTGCCGCATGATGGAGCAACCCAGCGCTCGTGCATGCTCAATGTTGCGTTTTGCCCGCCGGTCTATATACTCGACTGTGGTGTCTGTCCTGAACAGACGGTGGTCACTCACGAGGAGATATGACTCATGCTGGACACAGCCGCATCCACCAGGGTTGATCGGTCGTCACGGAAGACCGGCAAGCACAAGCGCTCGGCCGGAACACGCTTGAAGCGAGCAATCTCGCACGTGCGCAAACCGGACGACATGTCGCTCGAACAGTGGCAGATTGCCTTGCGCAGGCAGTTCGCCCAGAAACAGAATCTCCGCCTTACGAATACCGGCGACCAGCCGATCTTCTCTGAGTTCACAGTGGCCAATCCGCAGACGCAGCGCGAGTACCGCGTCGCCATCCGCGGTCAGGGACTCGGCGACAACTATTGCTCCTGTCCCGACTTTGCGGTCAACACTCTGGGCACGTGCAAACACATTGAGTGGGTTCTCCGCAAGCTGCGGCGTCGGCCGGGGGCCCGGCAGGCCTTTGCACGAGGATTCAGCCCGGCCTACTCGCAGGTGTACCTGCGCTACGGGGCAAAGCGGGACGTTGTGTTCAAGCCTGGTACAGAGTGCCCGACCGGATTGCGGAATCTGGCCATGGAATACTCCGATGGCGATGGGACCCTCCGGGCCGACGCGTATCTGAGCTTTGAGGCATTCACCAGGCGAGCGGGCACGTACGGGCACGACCTGCGATGCTATGATGATGCGCTGGACTTCATCGCCCAGGTCAGAGACGCTGCGCGCCTGCACGAACGGATCGGCAAGACGTTCCCCGACGGGATCGAGAGCAGCGCATGGGAGCGTGTGCTGAAGGTCCCCCTGTATCCCTATCAACGGGAGGGGGCCCTGTTCGCCGCGAGGGCGGGGCGCAGTCTCCTTGCCGATGACATGGGCCTCGGCAAGACCGTCCAGGCGATTGCCGCCTGTGAGATTCTGGCCGGAACGGTTGGCGTCGAGCGCGTCCTGATCGTGTGTCCCACGTCGCTGAAGTACCAGTGGAAACAGGAGATCGAGAGGTTCTGCGAACGCTCGGCGATCGTGGTCGAGGGGACTCTGGCGAAACGCGCGGATCTGTACGCAGCGGAGGCCTTCTACAAGATCACGAGCTATGAAGTCGTGCATCGGGATTTGGATTCGATCCACAATTGGGGTCCGGACGTCGTCATTCTCGACGAGGCCCAGCGCATCAAGAACTGGAAGACCCGCAGGGCGCAGAGCGTCAAGAGACTGGATTCGAAGTACGCCATCGTTCTGACCGGGACGCCCCTGGAAAACCGCCTGGAGGAGCTGCATTCGATCGTCGAGTTCGTCGATCGGTTTCGCCTGGGGCCGGTGTTCCGGTTTCTCGCGGAGCATCAGCACGTCGATGAGATCGGCAGAGTCGTTGGCTACCGTCATCTCGACAAGATCGGGCAGACTCTCCAGCCGATCCTGATCCGGCGTACGAAGAAGGAGGTCCTCAAGCAACTGCCCGAGCGGCTCGACAAGAACTACTTCGTGCCCATGACGAAAGAGCAGATGACGCACCATGACGAGAACCGCGAGATCGCAGGAAAGATCGTAGCCAAGTGGCGCCGGCTCGGCTTCCTGTCGGAGATCGACCAGCGCCGTCTGATGATCGCGCTGCAGAACATGCGAATGAGCTGCAACAGCACGTACCTGCTCGACAAGGTGACGGACTATGGGTACAAGGCCGACGAGCTGGTCTCGGTCCTCCAGGAGTCCTTCGAGCGACCCGGCGACAAGGCCGTGGTGTTCAGCCAGTGGCTTCGCACCCACGAGATTCTCCTCAGTCGTCTCGATGCCGCCAGGCTCGGCTACGTGCTGTTCCACGGCAGTATCGCCTCGAAAGACAGAAGGGAGCTGATTGGCCGGTTCAAGCAGGACCCCAAATGTCGTGTGTTCCTTTCCACCGACGCCGGCGGCGTGGGGCTCAATTTGCAGAATGCCTCCACGGTGGTCAACATGGACCTGCCCTGGAATCCTGCGGTGCTCGACCAGCGCATCGGCCGCGTGCACCGGCTCGGGCAGCACAAGCCGGTTCGCGTGGTGAACTTCGTCGCTCAGGGGACGATTGAGCACGGCATGCTCTCGGTGCTGTCATTCAAACAATCTGTATTCGCCGGCGTCCTGGATGGCGGCGCGCAGGAAGTGTTCCTTGGCGGGACTCGGCTGAAGCGGTTCATGGACTCTGTGGACAAGGTGACACAAGCGATCCCACCGTCCATGCCGCGGCAGGAAGGACGTGAGGAAGGCGGACCGGAACGGGCGAGGCCGGCGACCCCAGCCGTCGGCCCCGAACCGGATTGGAGCGTCTTGCTCTCCACGGGCGTGGCACTGCTGAACAGGCTCGCCGGCGCGATCTCTGGTGGAGCCGGGGCGCCCGTCGAGATCGGTGCCGGGCTGAGGGTCGAAAAGGAGGAGGTGACCGGCGAGCGGCGCTTGGTGCTGCCGATGCCTTCGAAGGCTGCATTGCGCGACATCGCCGGCCTGTTGAGCCAACTGGCGGACAAGCTGTGAACCGGCTCGCGAGCGAGTCCTGGAGAAGAGTCATGGTGGCAACCCACGAGTATGACGGGAGGCTTGGATCGTGAACGGGCTACGCACGGTGCCATGTAGTCTGCTGATTTCACTCTTGCTGGCGGGGATCTCCCCGGGTCAGAGCGCCGAGGGCTCCTATGTCCGTGTGAGTTCGCGAGACGCGCGGTACTTCGAGCTCTCGGACGGCCGGCCATATATTCCCATCGGGCTGAACATGATTGCCCCGCCCGGTCGCGACGAAACGCAAGCCTTGGCTCAGATGGACGAGTGGCTGCGGAAGCTCTCGGAAAACGGCGGCAACTGCATACGGCTCTGGCTGAGGGCAAGGAGCCCGAACGCCTGACAGGTCAGACCATCCGCCTGCCCGCAGACGTCGCCTCACGGCCCTCCAAACGTGTCCGCACGTACGACCCCTGGGTCGGTGCGTGGTCCGGGGGGAAGATCACCAATGGCGAGTTGCCACTACCGCCGTTTGTCCGCTCTATCGTCATTCGGGTTGAGTGGTAGTCCCTTCGTCCTCTCTTGCCAAACTCGTGGGATCCGAGTATCCTGGGGCGCAGGATGTTCGGGTGAACGGATCACGACCCTGCATGGAGCAGCAAATAGGGATCTATGGGCGATTGGGATATCAAGAGGCCGCTGGGAGAGTGTTGCGGCAGCGGCAAGAGGATTGAGAGCGGTCAGGAGTACTACGGAGCCCTGGTCGAGACCGAGCAAGGTCTCGAACGACGGGACTTCAGCACGGAATTCTGGGAGAGCGCCAGGCCGAGCGTGTTCTGTTTCTGGAGGACGAAGCTGGCGACTCCCGATCAGAAGAAGCCGCTCTTTGTCGACGACGATATGCTGATGGCCTTCTTTGAGCGGCTGGCTGGTGAGACCGAGCCGGACAAGGTGAACTTCCGCTTCGTCCTGGCCCTCGTGCTCATGCGGAAGCGTCGCCTGAAGTATGACGCTACGAGAATGGTGGACGGCAATGAAGTCTGGTGTCTTCGCGTCACCGGCGACAAAGAGATCGTCGGGGTGGTCAATCCTCACCTGGACGAGGCGCAGATCGAGCAGCTTTCGTCGCAGATTGGACAGATTCTTCAAATGGACTTGTAGACCATGAGACTCAGGGACGTTGCCAGTTCGTGTGTGCTCGTTACGTTGGCGGCGGCGATGCTTGTCGGTGGCTGCGCTGCACCCAGGCAACCTCGCCTGGATATCTGTCCGGGCCAGGCGAGTGTCGATGAGGCGTTGGCCGTCCTCGCGGATCACGCACGACAGGCGACCGCGTTCCGCGCCAACGGCCAGATTCTTCTGGCGTACCACGAGCCGGACAGCAAGAAGGGGAAACGACACAACCTGAGCATGCAGCTCTGGTTCGACCCGCCCAGGGATATCTATATCCAGGGTAGTGTCGGGCTGGACCCCCGAGCAGTCATCATTGGCTCGAACAACGAGAGTTTCTGGCTGGCGCTTCGGCCCAAGGAGGTGAGCAGCTACTATCTCGGCCGGTGGGAGGATGCTCGCGATGTGGAGGGGCTGGTGATGAGTCCCAAGGTCGTGCTGGAAGCCTTCGGGGTCGCTCTCGACGAGGAGCCGAACGAGGGCCGTTGGTCGTTGAAGAACGAAGGCGCGTTCGACGTCCTGACCAGGCGGGACCTCGCCGGGCGGCTGGTCCGGCGATTGTACGTGTATGCCTGTGACCGCTCGATTCGAAAGGCCGAGTATTTCGATGATCGGCAGAAAGTGATCGCCGTGGCCGAGTTCGACGAGTACAAACCGGTGACCGAGCGCTTTCGCGTTCCGACGCGTGTAAGGGTCACGGGAGTCGGGCCGTCGAAACGCGAGGACTCGATCGATATCACGTTGAGTTCCCTTACGGCAAAGCGCCCCAATGCTCTGCAAAAGAAGATCCTCTTCAATCCGCCCGATGCCGACAAGTTCGAGCGCCTCTACACGCTGGTGGACGCCCAATGGGTTCGCCGGCGGTAGGGCGATGAGGCAATCCATTTTGAGAACAGGTGAGAAATGAGCAGACCAGGACTGATCGAGAGGACCAAGCAGGGTGTGTTCCTATTGGATGGTGCGATGGGCACGCAGCTCTTCGCCCGGGGGATTCACCCCGGCTCGTGCAACGACTTGCTCAACGTGACGTCCCCCGGCATCGTTCTAGATGTCCACCGGGCATATCTGGAGGCCGGCAGCGATGCGGTGCTCACAAACACCTTTGGCGGGAACCGCTACGCGCTGGGCCGACACGGTTGCGGCGACAGGGCGTTTGAGATCAGCAAGGCCGGCGCCGAGCTGGCACGAACGGCGGCGGGGGAGGACCGCTACGTGCTCGGTGACATCGGCCCCACCGGGGGTTTTCTCGAGCCTCTCGGGGCTCTTCGCGCCGGACAGGTCAAGGACGCCTTCGTGGACCAGGTGAACGGCCTGCGGCAGGGCGGCGTGGACGGACTCATCATCGAAACGATGACGGCGCTGGATGAGCTGGAAATCGCGATTGATGCGGCCAGGACCGCCGGCGGCGGCTTGCCGGTCTTCGCCTCGATGTCTTTTGACAAGGGCGTCGCGGGATTCCGCACCATGATGGGCGTCGACGTCTCGACTGCCATATCCAAGATGGTTTCGCTCGGAGTGGACGCCGTCGGATTCAACTGCGGCACCGCAGCCCTCAGCGAGTATGTCGAGCTGTCGAAAGTCTACGTGGCCGCCGTGCGTCCGTTTGACGGGAAAGTGCAAGTGTTTGCCGAGCCGAACGCCGGGAAGCCTGAACTGGCCGACGGACAGGCGGTCTACCAGGTCACGCCCGACGAATTCGCCGCTGCCTGTCAGAAGATCGTCGGCGAAGGGATCCACGTTCTCGGCGGCTGTTGCGGCACGGGCCCCCAGCACATCCGTACGATGGCGCAGACCCTGAAACGATAGCCGGGTCCTGACGGCCGCCGCCATCGCCGCAAGCGAGGGTGGGCTGCCCGTCTCGTTTGGCTGTGCCCGAGACGTGAGATGAATCAGCGATGCTAAGTATCTGTGTCCCCTTTGTCCCTCGCGGTCGCCGGAGGAATTCAACGCTTGTTCTTTCGCTGGTCAAGACGTTCGCCGAAGGGGCGCTGGACTCGTATGCCCAACGCGCCGCTTGTTTCGAGTTCGTCGAAAAGCTGCTTTCTCATCGCCTCAATTTGGTCCTGATAGGCAGGCACGGCGATCAGGTTGTGTCGCTCATACGGATCGGTCTGTAAATCGTAGAATCCATCGCAATCCCAGACGCCGTGGTAGAAGATGTACTTGTATCGCTCGGTGCGAAGGGCGAACAGGGTCGGTGTCGCGGGGAAATTCCATTCCCAATGATACTCATAGAGAATGTGGTCGCGCCAGGGAATCGAGTCCCCGCGCAACAACGGCAGAAATGATCGTCCGTCCATCTGTGCGGACTCAGGCGCATGGACGCCGGCCGCGTCCAACAGCGTGGAGGCAATGTCGATGTTCTGTACCATCTGCGTTATGCTTGTGCCCGGCTTGATCATCCCGGGAGCATAGGCGAGCATGGGCACCCGGATGGATTCTTCAAAGGCGTCGCGTTTGTCATAGAAGCCGTGTTCGCCCAGCGCGAAACCATTGTCGCTCATGTAGATCACGAGTGAGGACTGGCTCAGTCCGGACTCCTCCAGGTAGTCCAGTACCCGCCCAATGCTCTCATCGAGACCGTGTACGGTCTCACAATACTGACGATAGAGATGATCGAACGATGGAACCGGGTCGCTGTCGTATTGCCCAGTCTCCATGTGGTCGATGCCGTGGATGCTGTAGCGTCGTTCGCGAACCCAATGAGGCTGGGTTTGGTAGTTCTCTTCCGTGTTCGCCATGGTCTCAGGACGCTTCACCTCGTTTTGGGCGTAGCGACCCTCGTGACGTTTGGCGGGCTGGAATGGATAGTGAACCGCCTTATGTGAGAGGTATAGGAAGAACGGCCGCTCTTTGTCCCGACCCGTCCGGAGCCATTCCAGTGCATGGTCTGTGAGGATATCGGTCGTGTACCCCTGGAATTGCCTGCGCGTGCCGTTGATGTTGAGCACTGGGTCGACGTACTCGCCCTGGCCTCTGAAGCTGGCCCAGTGATCGAACCCGGGTCTGGGATCGTCCTGCTCGTGTCCCATGTGCCATTTGCCGATGAAGGCTGTTTGATAGCCTGCCCTCTGGAGATGCTGTGGAAAGAAGATTGTGCCGTCCGGCTCCGGTCGCTGATTGTCCACGATGTGATGGTGGTGCATGTATTGCCCGGTGAGAATCGAGGCGCGGCTCGGCGAGCACAGCGACGCGCTGACAAATGCATTGGTCAGGTGCGCTCCTTGCCTGGCCATGCGATCCATGGCGGGTGTCTCCAGGAATGCCGGAGCCCGGTCCATGAATCCCATGAAGTCGTAGCGATGGTCGTCGCTGAGGATCAGGATGATGTTTCGCCGGGCGGTCCCGCTGCTGTCACTTGCCTGACAGAGTTGGCGGGCGGTGCCGAACCAGGCGAGTGCCGCGGTGCTGTAGCATGCGGTGCGGAGAAACTCACGTCGGCTGGAGCCGGTCAGTCGTTGACCGAAGTTGTCTGCCATGTGCCAGTTCCTCATGCGTTTGCAGCGTCAGTCATCTGCACGGACCCGTGTCCATGAGCTGCCCTCTCTCCCGGGTAATTGGGCGCGTAGAGCATGCGTTTCTTGCGTATCGCGAGGGCCCCGTTCTCGACAAATTCGCGGCCACGTTCGGCCATGTGTGTGACCATGTGCTGCCGCCAGAGCTTCAGAGTATCCTGCGAGCCTGACTCGCCTGCCAGATCGTGACACTCTCCGGGATCCTTGTCCAGGTTGAAGAGCTGCTCTCTCCCATCGTAGGCGTAGTAGATGTACTTGTGCCTGCCATCGGTCAGCGCCGTCCAGTGGTCGCTGCTGTAGCACATGGAGTGTTCGAGGTCGATGAAGGGCCGCCAATTGACCGTATTCCCGCGGATCAGCTCCAGCAGACTCTTCCCGTCGAGATGGTTCGGGATGGTTGCTCCCGCTGCATCGAGGAAGGTCGGCAGGACATCCCGCAGCTCGACGGGCTGGGACAGCCTCCCACCTCGCTGTTGGGCCATGCCCATGCTCTTGGGCCACCGCAGGATCATGGGGACCTTCGCCGAGCCTTCATAGGCGTAGGTCTTGCGCCACAGATGATGGTCGCCGAGCATGTCGCCGTGGTCGGCGAAAAAGAGAATCAGCGTGTTGTCGTACAGGCCCCTCCTCTTGAGGGTCGTCAGGATTCGCCCGATCTGCTCGTCGATGAAGGTCACTGACCCATAGTAGGCGCGGCGGGATTCCTTTGCCTGGCGGATGCCCAGGTCGCCATGCCACAGGCTTGGACTGGGTGGTTCCTCATGCGAGGCATTTCGGCCGGCCCAATCTCCGATGTACAGCGCGGGCATATCGTCCGCGCTGTACATGTCCAGGAATCGCTGCGGGGGATCGTAGGGGCTGTGCGGCCTGGCGAACGAGACCTTCAGCACAAACGGCTCCGGCCGATCGTATTCCTCGATGAACTCGACTGCTCGATCACCGGTCCAGGTGGTGGGATGGAGCCGCTCAGGCAGGGCGTACGGTCTGGCCCGGTAGTCGTTCCATCCGACGCCGGTCGCATCGGGGTCGAGATCGGGGGCCTGCTGCCGGAACCAAAGGCGATAGTCACTGACAAAACCCGGCGTCTCTGCGCGTCCCGACTCATCCACCAGCAGGCCATGATAGCCGCGAAGCTTCTTCTGCGGATACCAGTGCATCTTGCCGATGCCGAACAGGTAGTACCCGGCATCTCGCATCGCTTGAGGCAGCTCAAAAGGGTATTGTCCTGCCACGCGGCCGTAGCCGAGCATCCCGTGATGCCACGGCGACAATCCTGTCAGGACGGCACTGCGGGCCGGCGTGCAACTGGGCGTCGATGAATAAGCACCTGCAAACAAAGCGCCGTCGGCGGCGATAGAATCCAGGTTGGGTGTCTTGATGACATCGTTGCCGGCACGACCGAGGCAGTCGCCTCGATGCTGGTCGGCCATGAGGTAGAGGATGTTTGGCTTCGAGGGGGAGGATGCAGCGATCCGCGCACCGTAGAGCGGCAGGAGCATGGGGGAAACACACGTTGCCGTCTTCAGGAACTCTCTTCGCGTTACTCCGCGCAGGTGATGGACGTTCATGGTTGACCTCCTGGCCCTGTACTTGGCACGAACGACGGTTGCCTGTCATTCGACCTGAATCCGTGCGAAACTGATGGTCGTCCCCGAGCCTTGGCGTGTGCCCAGCAGATCGAGGATTCCGGAGGGCGGTGAGCCGGCTCGGGGTGTGGCGGTCATGAAGTTGGTGAAGGGCTTCTTCAGAGGAATGCGGATTGAGTCGCTGACCGATCCGTCACGTAGGATTTCCAGTATGCGATTCTCAGAGACCGGCCGGTCGTTGCTGTCCGAGCCCGACACGTAGAAGAACACGAACAGGCGGCTGTCCGGGCCGACGTGGAATCGGCCGCGGCCCGGCTGCTCACTCGATCCGCCTTCTTCCGCAGTCAGCAACGTACGACGCAGGAGCACATCGCCCTCGTGCAGCACGGCATAGTGCAGCGAGCAGCTTTGCCTGGCATGTGGGAAGAACCTGGCCCGCAGACGCTCGTCAAGGGCTCGCTCCGTCCACAGGATATGCACCCTGCCGTCCGGCGCCGCCCACAAGTCGCCGGGGCTGATCCACCCGCAGGTCTTCTCGCGACTGGCAATCTCCACCCAGGGCTGGAATCGGCCGGTGGTGACATCCGACGACCATGTGTAGAACAGCCGGCGGAAGTCATAGTCCCACTCCCGGCCGGTGAGCTGCTTCTTGAACGCCCGCCATTGTTCGTTCGGCTCGACGATGTCACTGACGCCGCAGAAATGAACCTCGCGATTCCTCAACGCCACGTTCGGATAACATACGCGGACAGGCTGGGGCTTCGAGTAGTCTGCGCCCCACGGCCATTTGAGCTGACCTTGCGCACTCCACTGACCCCGGCGGTCCAGGAACGTCCATTCCACATGCGTGTACCCGACGTTCTGAAACAGGATCAACTCGCGATTCGCCCCGTCGGAGGCGAAGCTTCGGTACGAATGCTCGGTGAACTTGGGGTGCTCGGACCAGACCGGGATCAAGGTTCTCGCCGGCTTGTCTGGATGATGGACGTCGAACTCAAACAGCTCAGGCTGCGCCGGCCCGGAATAAGCGTTCGGATCCGTATTCAAGGTCGGATTGGCCGAGAGAAACAGCCGGCCGTTCGGCAAGCCGACCAGCGGGGAGGGCTCTCGGGTTCGTCCTGAGGCATCGAAGCAGACCTTCCGCCAGCCTTGCGGCTCGCGCTGAAACAACATCCAGCGGCAGTTATTGAGCGGCTTGACTCCCCGGATTGTCTCGAGGCCGCTGGCGAAAAGGTCGTCGCCGACGCGCACCAGACACGTGGACCCGTGACACCACATTGGCCCGGCCCCATTGTCCGCAGGCTCGTAGGCATACACGTCCTCCTCGATCTGCACTGTCGGCCGTAAAAGGGCAGGGGTCCCCGCGTGGGCGACGGAGACGAGGGCCAGAGGCAAGCATAAGCGTGCGAGGTGGGGCATGGCAGAACGACTGACCATTGTCTTCGAGGCAACTGCTTGGCATTTCCTTGAGCATTTCATGGCCACATTGTATCACCCGCAAGAGTCCCATCAAGCCATTGACGACTCTGATCGACGTCGGGGCCGTAGATGTACTTGTGGAGCAGGTTCGTGAAGCCGTCGTATTCGGCGATGATGTGGTCGCCATCGTAGACGTACTTCATCTGCGTTATCGCGTCGTATTTCTTCTCGATCCTTCGGCCGGCGGGGTCGTAGGTGTAGGTGATGACGTTGGCGGGCACTTCGGGAGTGGTCCACTGGACGGCGTCCACCCAGCCGCAATTGCTGCCGGATGAGCCGCTGGCGTCTTTGACGTAACGCCATTTGAGGGTGTGGGAGCCGGAGGTGGTGATCGTGTAGCTCTTGGGCTGCCAATCCACGGCGCCGCTGATGCGGTCCTGGCGTTCGTCGTCGATGTAGAACTCCAGCCAGTCGCTATCGGACTGCGAGGAGACCTTCCAGTAGAAGCTCAGGGCGCCGGTGGTCTGGACGTTGACCGTCGTCTGCATCCAGGACTGCTCGTTGTCATTGACATCATCGCCGCTGACGGCGGCATCGGCGTCATAGTAGTACGTATCGGTCTGGCGATACCAGACCTTGTCGCCGCCGGTGGTGTAGCTCAGCGTCGAATCCACGGCGTTGGCCAGCAGATCGCTGGTCGAAGGGGTCCACACGATGTGATCGAGCCACATGCAGTCATCGCCGCCGGAGCCGCTGGCGTCCTCGGCGTATGTCCAGCGGAAGGTGTGCGTGCC
>JAFGJR010000216.1 GCA_016928975.1 Sedimentisphaerales bacterium
TGTAAGAATATGTCACACGAAACGATTCTCCCCCAAAACCCCTTACCGCGCCAGCCCAATTTACCTAAAGTGCGCGCTGGCCCTGGGCCGCAGAGGAGACGCAAAGATCACGCTCCTTTCTGTATACTGCTATGGCATATGCAATCGCCTCGGCACATGGGGAGGATAGTCTCGCGGTCTACGAGAACGGCGTGACAAGCATTAATCTGCACCGAAGAGAAGATTTGATGAATGCTCGCGCAAGCAGGACAACACACCCCCAGACCATAGGTAGACTGGCTTCTCTCTATTCGCTCGTTGGGGAGAAACCCTTTCAAATCAAGCTTCCATATCTCGACTTGACCAAAGCAGAAGTGATTCGGAGACTCCGGTCGAAATCGCCAGAACTCATTGCGAGTTCTGTGTCCTGCACCAAGACGTTCAACATAACAGGAGAAGCGAGCCACTGTGGCTACTGTTTCCAATGCATAGATCGTCGAATTGCAGCGTTTGCTGCTGAGGCAGAGAATGAGGATCATCGGGGTCTGTATGACCATGATATCATCGGCGACCCAGTAGACGACTCGGAAGCTCGTACAACGCTTGTAGATTATCTTCGTCAGGCAACGCGGTTGGCAGATCAGTCGGTGGACGCATTTGCGAGTGAATATCTCCTGGATCTTGGGAATCTGCTTGATTATCTGCCCACAGGTCTGACTGACTCGGACAAGACTACGTTGGTATGGAGGCTCTGCCAGCGTCACGGGCTTCACGTGAAGAACGCAATCAACCGGATGAGGAGCCTATACGATGATGTCTACAAGCCTATCCCGAGGACATCGCTCTTGGGCCTGATCTCCGGGCGCGAGCATCTCAGGCCAGAGGTCATTCGCCTTTGTGAATCCATACTCCATCATATTGATCCATTCCTTGGTGATATGTTCGGGCAGAACAAGCCCAAGGACGAGAATGATCTAAACAGCAAGCTTGCCGCTTTGCTGGGGCCGCATGAGGCGAAACTCCGCCGTGAACACCCAACCGTTTCCTTTGCATGTGCCCGCGTTGTCCCCGACCATCTCGATCTATGCTCCGGTCTGCTTATCGAGGCCAAGTACATAAGGTCGAACACTCCCCCCTCAAGAGCCAACGAGGGAATCGCAGCGGACTTGACGAAATATCCTGCAAGGAGCTTCATACTCTTTGTAGTCTATGATCCCTTTCATAAGATTGATAATGATGTCGTCTTCTGTTCCGACATAGAGCGCAAGGGAAGAAACAGAGTGATTATCGTGCGGTAACGCCGCCAACCGGATGACACGAACACGAGGTATGAGGGTCAAACCTGCGTTGCCACATCTATCGGGCCTGCGAAAACCAACAAGCGGGCCCGTCTTTTGTCACACTGGCACCCGGAGTTACCCGCTCGTGTAATTACGACAGATTAAGACGGGAAAGGCAAGGGGCTGGGCGATTTTTGATTTTCGATTTGTGATTGGGGGGAGAGTCCGGGGCGGCGCGATTGCGGCCCCAGATCGGTGTCTGGGGTGACATGATTTTGAATTGCAGACTGCGCGCCGGGCGGTTTCTCCCCTCCTATGTTCCGGCCTTGCCTCCTGTCCTCTGCATCCCGCCGTCTCTGCGTGAGGAAGAAGGAAGTGGATTCCCGCCTCCGCGGGAATGACATGCGCGGGAGTCTTTCGCGTGGTTCGCGATTGAGAATCGGCGTTCATCAGCGTCTATCTGCGGTTACCTCTTTTCCTCCACGTCCCTCGCCGTCCTCTGCGGCTACATGGCAGATGGCATCGGTGTGCATGGCACACCCTACGAGAACCGGTGTGAATCCGTCTTGAAGAAATCCCCTGTCACGCGGCGACTCCCTCTTCCTTGATGGTCCTGTGGATGGCGAACCGGCCGGCCTTCAGGTCCGCCTCTTCGGCGAAGAAGAAGAACACGGGCGTGCCATAGTCGAGGCTCAGGTCGGCTCCTAATAGGCTGGTTCGCTCGTGCTCGGCGAGGCGGTTGGGGATGTGATCGAGAATGACGGCGATATCGATGTCGCTGTCGGGCGTCAGTTGGTCCCTTGCGGCTGAGCCGTAGAGATACACGGCGCGGAGGCGCTCCCCATAGACAGACCTGAGCCCTTGGCGAGCCCTGACGGCGATTTCCAGTGCCTCTTCCCGCGTCGCAACCATCGATAAGTTCCTGCTCAAGAGCCCGTTGAATCACCTGTATGGTAGCACGCCTGGAGACTACACGCAACAAAAGACACGAGAGGGATCGGTGTGCATGGCGCACCCTGCGAGAATCCACGGAATCCGTGGAATCCGTGTCCGGGACTCCGTACCTCTTCCAGATGAGTCGCCGTAAGTCTCGTTCTGGCAAGTGTTTATCTGTGCGTCTGGGGTTGCGGAGGCGTTGTTGGCCGCTGGTTGTTGGTTTCTTGTTGAGAACCTCAGCGGACCTCTGGGACCCCCGCTTGCGCGAGGGCAAGCCTTTGCGGTGAAAAACCTGGATTCCTGCTTTCGCAGGAATGACATGCGCGTGTGGCCCCTCTTCAGGTGGTTTGCATTCATCCGTGGTTGCGCGTGATCTCTGTACTCTCTGTGGCAGACAATCTCTCCGTGGTTTCATTAGTCCTTGTGACATAGGAGGTTGGCAGCGTAGAAAAGCCGCGTCTGGTCTCGGTATTCTCTTGACATGGGTGTATGGTGGATGTACCATATCTCGTGGAAAACGCGAAATCCGAATATCGAAATCCGAAACGAACGAGGAGGAGTGGGACAATGGAATGCTGTGATAGTGGAATGGCGGGTTTCGGGGTCATCCCAGCCGAGGGCGACTGGGCCACATCGGGGATGGCCCGCTGTGCGAAACAAAGCCAATTCCGGGGAGCCAGCGGGAGCCGGGAGGTGAGGGGGCCCGGTATGCGAAACAAAGCCAATTCCAGGAGATGGGCGGCGAGGAGCGGGTCCGCCGATGACAGGTTGTGCGAAACAAAGCTAAATCTGGGAAGGATGGGACATCTGGAGAAGAGCGAACGTCGCGAGCGGAGCGACTCCGCGGGAGAGTGGAGTGTGCGAAACAAAGCCAATTCCGTGGCTGGGCTTCACAGGACGACCGAAGCGAGCGGGGACGCTCGCCCTGCCGTGCGAAACAAAGCCAATTTGTCCTGCCGGATCAGTGGCGTGGAGGCCACGCCGCATAGGTGTCGAGTGCATCGGGCAATGGAGACAGCAGAAGTGTCTGTGACACACCGCACGAGAATCCGCGGGAATCCCCGGAACCAGTGTCGAACGGGGTCCAGTCCTTAACTTCGGGGTGAATTGCCGTAAGTCTTGTTGTGACAAATGTTTATATGCACGCGTCAGACAACACGGGTGCTGACGGTTGTTGGCTGATGGCTGCTGGAAGACCGCCGCGGGCTGCGTTTGGGCCTCGCGGTCCCCTTTCATTCACCCGGAACACCGCGAGGCGATCACAGCATCTCTTCGAGGATCTCGGCGGCATCCTGGACCAATCTGGGGCAGATGGTTCGGAAGAGGCCTTCTTTCGTCGCCTTCTCGCTGCCTTCGGGGGTGCTGATGTCACAGCCGAGCAGCTCCTTGCAGAGGATCGTGCGGTTTCGCTGCTGGAAACGGTCGGCGAACTGGCGGATGTGGGTGTAGACGTTCTCGCGGGCGCCTCGCTGGTCGCAGTCGGGTCCGGCGTGCTTGAGGCCCAGGACCATGAAGGCGCCGGTGACCGCCCCGCAGGTCTGGGCCAGGCGCATCCCGCCGGCAAAGCCGGAAGCGAGCTTGAGCCCCAGCTCCGGCGCCAGGCCCACGAGCGGGCCGTAGGTCTTCACGATCGCCTGAGAACAGGCGGCGCCCCGACAGAAACAGTCTACCGCATCTTCCACTCTGCTCATGGCAGCTCTCCAACTCGAACGAGCACGATTGACGACCACGAACGGACATTCTACATCGCAATGTGGCGGAGACGCAAGATCCTGTGTCCCTACAGACACGGCCACTGTGCCGTCGCGTCACGCCAATTGACAAGCCGGACGTGCATGGCATAGCATCGTCGTTTGTCTATGAGAACTCTGGCTGCACTGATGGTGATCGTTGGGGGACTGGCTGGCATTGCGTGGCCGGCGGCTCATGCGCTGCTCGGTGAGGCCAACGCGGTGGTCTACACTGCGGCCGAGGTGGGCGACGACAGTCTCCGCCGAGTGATCAGCCGGGCGGTGGAGGCGGCCGCGGCGGGCGGCGATTCCCTGCCGCTGGTCATCGACTATCCGTTGGATCAGGCCGTATTCCCGCCGGATATGGCGGCGCCGACATTCGTTTGGACCGATCCGGCCCCAAAGGCCGACACGTGGCTGATCGACGTAGCCGGGACCGACACGAATGACCATCTTCACATCCTCACGCAAGGAGCTACGCCGCCCCGGGCCCATGACGACGACCCCCGGACGGCCTCGGCGGCCGCCATCGCGTACAGTCCGCCGGCCCCGGCGAGCCCGCTGAGACGATGGAGGCCGGACGAACGGACCTGGGAACGAGTCAGACGCTTGTCCGGCGGGTCGGGCACGACGGTCACGATCATAGGTTTGTGCAGCGACGAGCCCGGCAGAATCCTCTCGCGAGAGAGCATGCGGTTCAGCGTCTCGCCGGACGCGGTCGGCGCTCCGGTCTTCTACCGCGACGTGCCGCTGCCCTTCCGCCACACGCTTGCCAACGTCGAGTCGATTCGCTGGCGGCTGGGGGAGGTCTCGTCGCACAAGCCGCCGACCCTGCTGACCGGCATGAAGGTCTGCGGCAATTGCCACTCGTTCACGGCCGACGGCAGGACCCTCGCAATGGACGTCGACTACGGCAGCGACAAAGGGTCGTACGTCATCGCCAATGTCGAGCCGCAGACCGTCTTGCACAGGGACAGCGTGATCTCCTGGAGCGACTATCGCCGGGACGACAAGGAGCCGACCTTCGGGCTGCTGGCCCAGATCTCGCCCGATGGGCGGTATGTCATCAGCACGGTGAAGGACCGCTCCGTGTTCGCGGCGGTGGACGAGCTGGACTACTCGCAGCGGTTCTTTCCGGTCGCAGGCATCCTGGCCGTCTACGACCGGCAGACAAAGCAGTTCTTCTCGCTCAAAGGCGCCGACGACCGGCGGTACGTGCAGAGCAATCCGGTGTGGAGCCCGGACGGCAAGACGATCCTGTTCGCCCGCAGCGATTCGTACACGCTCAAGGGACTCAAGGACGCCACGTCGGCCGTCGTGGAAAAGGACGAAGTGGCCGAGTTCTTCGAGGGCGGCAAGAAGTTCCGCTACGACCTCTACCGACTCGACTTCAACGAGGGACGAGGCGGCGAGCCGGCACCTCTGCCCGGGGCCTCCGGCAACGGCGTGAGCAATTATTTCCCGCGATACTCCCCCGACGGCAAGTGGATCGTGTTCTGCCAGAGCGACACGTTCATGCTGTTGCGCCCCGACAGCACGTTGTACATCACGCCCTCGGCGGGCGGAACGCCTCGAAAGATGCGATGCAATTTCCCCGGCAGGATGAATTCCTGGCATAGCTGGTCGCCGAACGGCAGGTGGCTGGTCTTCGCATCCAAGGCGGCCGGACCGTTCACCCAGCTCTGGCTGACGCATATCGACGCCGAGGGCAACGACAGTCCTGCTGTGCTCCTGGAGCACTTCACGGCTGCCGATCGTGCCGCCAACATCCCGGAATTCGTCAACGTCAGGCCCGAGCAATTTGCCCGAATTCGCCAGGAGTTCGCCGACTATTACACGCATTACCGGATCGGGATCGGCCACGAACAGCGTCACGAGTACGTCAAGGCCATCGAGGAGTTCAAGCTGGCCCTGAGCGAAGAGCCGAACCACGTGGAGTCTTTGTACCTGCTGGCCTCGTGCCTGGCCCGGTTGAACCGGGAGCCGGAGGCGATGTCCCATGCTCGGAAGGCTGCTTCGCTGGTTCCGGACAGTCCGATGGTGCATGGCCTGCTGGGCGGCCTGCTGTGCACCATCGGGCAGTACCGCGAGGCCCGGGCCCATCTGGAGGCCGCCCACGCGGCGAACGCGGCGGATGTGAGCGTCGCGAACAATCTGGCCTGGCTGCTAGCCACCTGTCCCGACGGGGCCTGCCGGGATGGGACTCGGGCGGTGCGGCTGGCCGAGTGGGCGTGCAACGCCACATCGTTCAAATCACCTCCGTTGCTGGACAGTCTGGCCACTGCCTACGCCGAATCGGGCCGGTTTGAGGAGGCCGTGCGCACCGCTCGCCAAGCCATCGAGATCGTCCAAAGCAATCCGAAGGCATCGACGGTGACGCTCGAATCCCGCCTGAGCCTGTATCTGGCCGGCGAGCCGTACCGCGAGCCGGCTCGCAAGTAGGCACAGTCACGTCGGCCTGTGAGTTCAGCGATGCTCAGCCGAAACTCGGGTTTTCTGGCTTGACGTACTGGGGTCGCCCTGCTAAACTGCAACATAAGAGTCGTGTGCGTGCGCTTCGGCGCAACACGCCGGACGGGTCGGGCAAACAGACATATCCTACGACACGCATTCAGGAGGTCCGGCTCGACTGCGCAGACCGTTGTGGGTACCGGTTGACGCAAATGGAGGATCATATCATGAAGAGACTTACAATTGCATTGGGTGCTGTCGTCGTAGTCGCCGCCTTCTCCGTGCCGTCACTTGGGGCCATCGTCTATTCGGGCTCCCAGAATGTGACTCTCGCGCTGAACCCCATGTCCCCCATGGACTCCAAGACGATCCCGTTGGCCGGCATGTCCACTGACTGGGCCGACTTTCGCGTGGAGCTGTGGCTGGACATGAGCAACATGGGGATGATGAGCGGGATGACGGGCGGGATGATCGACGGGATGACCATGATGCCCATGCGAACCAAGCTGGCGATCTATGCACCTGGCAGCATGGGGATGGGCATGGGCATGGGGATGAGCATGGGAGGCGTTGTGGCCCTTCGGGGCCTGGCTCTGAACCTGCCTCTGTCGGCCATGGTTGGTGCGGATTCCTTCTTTGACGTATGGCCGGAGATCTACGGCTCCGGCGAGTTCCGTGAGGACGGCGGGTACATCGGCCTTCGCACAGGGATGGGCCAGTACGGCTGGCTGCACATGCTCAGCCAGTCCAACGTCGGGACCGACACACATGCCGTGACGTTCGACGGATGGGCATATGAGGACCAGCCGGGTACACCGATCCGGACGGGGGAGGGAGGACCGTGCGATTGGAGGCCCGGCGCGCCTCATAAGATGCACTGGCCGCAACTGCCCGATCTTGGCTTCACGGGCATTGACATCAGCCTGGAGCAAGCGACTCTGGCGGACGATTTCAGGTGCACCGCCACAGGCCCGGTCCGCGACATTCACATCTGGGGCTCCTTCCGGGACGACGTCCTGCCCAAGGAGGGTCCCGACAGTCTGACCTTCGAGATCAGCATCCACTCCGATGTGCCGGCAAGCGGCAAGAGGTGGAGCCTGCCGGGCGATCGGCTTTGGACGAGGACGTTCAAGCCTGGCGAGTACACGGTCCGCCGGGTCCACAATGGACCGGAGGATTGGTACGACCCGGCCAGGGGTCTCTATGTGCCGCAGAATCACCGGTATGCTTTCCAGTACAACTTCTGCATCGACCGCGATCCCTTCACACAGCGGGAAGGAAGCATCTACTGGCTGGCGGTGACGGAATCGTCGGCGACAGGGAACTACAGTTTCGGATGGAAGACCGCCGTCCGAGAGTCCCGCTGGAACGATGACGCCGTATACGATCAGTCCGGTTGGATGGAGATGGCCTATCCGAAAGGCCACAAGTACGGCGGCGAGTCACTGGACCTGGCGTTCGTCATTACCGACGGCCTCGACCTTCTGGCGAACCGGGATCTCGGCGATGCACCGGATAGCTCCAACAGTGTCGCCGGGGCACAAATGCTGGCCTACCCCAGCGGCGTCTTCGCCCATTTCCCGACTGTCTACTTGGCGGGTTCCCCGCCCTTCGGGCCGATCCATCTATACCCGCGCGACATGTACTACCTGGGCAAGTGGGTCAGCCTGGAGAGCGAGGCGGACATCGGGCTCGACGACGACGGAGTCACGAACATCGATCCGCTGAACGATGCCGCCGACCGCGACGGGGCCGACGACGGCCTGCAACTGCCGGTCCCCATGCCGTACTGCCAGCGAACGACTCTGAACTACACGGTCACCGTCACGAACGCCGCGGCGCAAGAGGCGTATGTGAACGTCTGGTGCGACTGGAATCGCGATGGCGATTGGGACGACATCCTGCTGTGCCCGGACGGAGATCGCGTGCCGGAGTGGGCCGTGCAGAACGACAAGCCTGCCTTTGCAGGTGTCGGCACGTATTCGCTCACCACCTCGCCATTCAAATGCTGGCATCCCGTCAAGGACAGGATCGACCCGATCTGGGTGCGGATCTCGATTGCCGAGCAGGAGCACCTGCCGTCTATCATCGTACCGGGCGCTGCGCCTGGTATTGAAGGCACCGGGCCCAGAGACGGCTACAAGTACGGCGAGACAGAGGACTACTACATTCGGCCGACGGACGAGCCGCCGGCCGTCAAGTACGATTGGGGCGATGCTCCGGAGAGCGCGGCGGCTCCCGGCTATCCGACGCTGGCCGCCAGCAACGGCGCGCGACACGTGCCCACCGGTCCTTGGCTGGGCGATGAGAACGGCATGCCTGACTCCGAGCCGGACGGCCAACCTCAGGCGGACGCCCTCGGGGATGATAGCACAGCAAACGACGATGAGAACGGCGTGTGGTGGCTGCCCCTGTTCCCCGGTCTGCCGGCGGCGACGGGCGTTGTGGTTGGCGGCGGCGGAGGCGTGGTCCAGGCATGGATCGACTTCAACAGCGATCACACCTGGCAAAGCAGCGAGAAGATCTTCGACGGCTTCCTGTCGGATGGAATCCACACAATCAACTTCACCACCCCCACGACAGCGGTGATCGGGCAGACGTTCGCACGGTTCCGCATCAGCAGGGAGGGCGGACTGAATCCGGAGGGTGAAGCCAAGGATGGAGAGGTCGAAGATCACAGGCTTCGGATCCTGGAGCCTCCTGAAGCACAGAAGCAGTGGTGCCAGCGGCCGGACCTGACGCCGCAAGGCATCGACATCCGCGTGGACGGCGACGAGAGCCTGCCTCGGAGGATCGCCGACGACTTCGAGTGCAGGCAGCCTGGACGGCTGACGCACGTCCGCCTGTGGGGCTCGTGGAAGGGCGACAGGAAGGGCGAGCTCAAGAGGCTGCACCTGCGCATCCATCCGGACGATCCGGTCGGACCGGACGGGGCGGACGCGAGGAACAAGTACTCCAAGCCCGGCCCGGGGACCCTCTGGGAAGGAGAGTTCCTCACCGGTCAATTCATCGAAACGCTGCACCATACCGTCGGGATCGACGGCGAATGGTGGTGGGATCCTGCCTCGGGCGACGCGGTTCCGGGCGGTGACAAACAGGTCTGGCAGCTCGACATCGACGTCTCGCCCGAGAAGGCGTTCCGGCAGGAAGGCACGTCGGAGAGCCCGCGGATCTACTGGCTGGAGGTCACGGCCGAGACCGCGGATGGGCAATTCGGCTGGAAGACGCGATGGTGGCCCGAGCACTTCATGGATGACGCGGTCTTCTACGGCGGCGCGAACGACCCGCCCGTTTGGAGGGAGCTGTTCTACCCGCACGGTCACAAGTACTACGCCAACGAGCGGAACTCCATCGACATGGCCTTCTGCCTGGAGTTCGAGGTGGACACGGTCCAGCCCACCTCGCAGCCGACGAGCCTGACGCAGTGTCCGGTCGTGCAGACGACGTGCCCGGCAACGGTCACGGAGTGCCAGACGGTGAGGACGGTTTGCCCTGCCGTGGAGACTTCTTGTCCGGCCGTCGACACCGAGTGTCCGGCAATATCCACGCGGTGCCCGCTGACGCCGACGAAGTGCCCGGCGACCGCTACTGAATGCCAGGTGATTCAGACGGAATGTCCGGCCGTGTACACCAAGTGTCCCACGAGCGCGACGAAGTGCCCGGCAGCGGAGACACGTTGTCCGGTGGAGTCCACCAAATGCCCACCGACGGCCACTGAATGTCAGACGGTCGAGACGCAGTGCCCAACGGTGCACACCAAGTGCCCCACGAGCGACACGACGTGCCCCGCCGCGGAGACACGCTGTCCGGTGGAGTCCACCAAATGCCCGCCGACGGCCACTGAATGCCAGACGGTCGAGACGCAGTGCCCGACAGTGTACACCAAGTGTCCCACGAGCCCGACGAAGTGTCCTGTCATAAGCACGCGGTGCCCGGAGGAGGATACCCGGTGTCCCGAAGAGAGCACGCAGTGTCCGCCGGTCCAGACGCAGTGTCCGCAGCCGGTTACCACATGCGCGTCGCCGACGGCGTGCCCCGGCGCCGCGTGCGGGAACCCGGAGTTGCAGCCGGTCTACAGTATCGGCACGTGGGTGCTGGGATCGGGTTGTCCGACCGTTGAAACCATGTGCCGTACCGTGGACGACTACTTGATCCTGGCGCAGATGGTGGAGTAGTCACCGCGCACGAAATGTGCGAGGTTCGCGTTCTCATATCCACGTTGGTGTGGATATGTTTAACCGATAGGGTGTCTTGCTCGTGGACGCACGGGTAAGGCACCCGTCGTTTTGCGCATCCCGCCTCAGCCTCGCCGCGCTGCGGCAGTCGCGTTGACAGCATCGTCCGGCGGGGCTATTATCGCCGTAATGGCGGCAGAACGTGAACAAATCAACATCCTGGGTATCGAGACGAGCTGTGATGAGACGGCGGCCTCCGTGGTGGCCGATGGACGTCAGGTCAAATCGTCCGTGGTGGCCTCTCAAAACAAGCTGCACGAGAAGTACGGCGGCGTGGTACCGGAGATCGCCTCGCGGGCGCACATCGAGAAGATCTATCCGGTTATCGCCGAGGCGATGGCGCAGGCCGGCGTCGGCAAGGACGACCTCGATGCAGTGGCCGTGGCGAACCAGCCCGGACTGACCATCGCACTGGTCGTCGGCGTGACAGCCGCCAAGACGCTCAGCTTCATGTGGGGCAAGCCCCTGATCGCCGTCAATCATCTGCACGCCCACCTGCAATCAGCGATGCTGAACGAGGAGCATTTCGAGCTGCCTGCCGTCGCGCTGATCGTCTCGGGCGGCCACACGAGCCTCTACGAAGCGAACTCGCCGCTCGATCTGCGGCTGCTCGGCTCGACGATCGACGACGCCGCCGGCGAGGCGTTCGACAAGGTCGCCACGATCCTCAAGCTGCCCTACCCCGGCGGACCGAACATCGAGCGGATCGCACGGAACGGCGACCCCAAGGCGGTTCGCTTCCCGCACCCGATGCTCGGCCGGGATTCGCTCGACTTCTCCTTCAGCGGGATCAAGACCGCGGTCTTGTACCACTGCCGGGGCCAGGACATGAAAGGTGAGAACCGGGTCGATTCGATGAGCGAGCAGGAGATCGCGGACGTCGCCGCCTCATTCCAGGCCGCAGTGATCGACGTGCTGGTCAAAAAGACGCGGCGCGCCGCGGACCGGATCGGCGCCAGGACGGTCCTTCTCGGCGGCGGCGTGGCCGCCAACGGCGCCCTGCGTGAAGCCATGCAGAACACGTGTGACAAGAGCCGGCCCCCCCGCCGCCTGCTCGTCGCGCCGAAACCGTATTGCACGGACAACGCGGTTATGGTAGCCTCGTTGGCGTTCTACAAATACAAGGCCGGCCTGTTCGCGCCGCTGACGCTGGAAGCGAGCGCAAACGGCTGATTCATGTAGCCCAGCCCCCCTCGGCTGGGAAATCACCCCCGAGGGCGGAGGTGCCACATGGTTGGTTGAAGGAGATCGAGTATTCAGCCTGAACAACTGAGACAACTGCTGGAGCAGGTCAAGGACGGCCGGCTCGGGATCGACGAGGCAGTCGGACGGCTTCGCCTCCTGCCTTTTGAGGACCTCGGATTCGCCCGCGTGGACCACCATCGGCAGCTCCGCAGAGGATTTCCCGAGGTGATCTTGTGCTCAGGCAAGACAACCGAGCAGATCGTCGCCATCTTCGATTCGCTGGCCTCGCGAGGCAACAACGTGCTGGCGACAAGGGCCCGGCCGGAAGTCTTTCAGACCCTCTCGCAGACCGGCAAATTCCCCGGCGTCCAATACGAAGAGCTTTCGCGGGCCATCACACTGGTGCAGAAGGAGCTGCCGCCATCGAAGAGCGTGCTGCCGATCGTGACCGCGGGCACGGCGGACCTTCCTGTGGCGATGGAGGCGAAGATCACCGCCGAGATTATGGGCCAGCGGACGGAGCTGATCTGCGACGTGGGCGTGGCCGGCCTGCATCGGCTGTTCGGGCATTTGCCCGACCTGCAGAAGGCGAACATCATCGTTGTGGTGGCCGGCATGGAGGGCGCTCTGGCGAGCGTGCTGGGCGGGCTGGTGAGCTGCCCGGTGATCGCCGTACCGACAAGCATCGGGTATGGGGCGAGTTTCCAGGGCCTGTCGGCGTTGCTGACAATGCTCAACAGTTGCGCCTCCGGCATCACGGTAGTCAATATCGACAATGGTTTCTCCGCCGCCGTGACGGCGACACTGGTGAACAGGAAAATCGACGGAATGGGGTGAGATATGGAGATCGTGCGCGAGGCGCCGGGGCTCAAGCCACGGCCGGCGGACGGACACAAGGGCACGTTCGGTCGGGTATACGTCATCGCCGGCAGCGTCGGCATGACAGGAGCGGCGGCCCTGGTCGGCCGGGCGGCCTTGCGCGCGGGAGCGGGTCTTGTGCGAGTGGCCACCGCCAGGAGCGCCCTGCCGATTGTGGCGGCCATCGAGCCTTCGTACACAACCGCCCCACTTGCGGAGGACAACGCCGGACGAATCTCCGCCAAGGCAGTCAACGCGATCCTCGATGCGGCCGCGGAGAACGACGTCGTGGCCGTCGGTCCAGGCCTCGGCCAGGGTCCCGGCCTGCGATCGGTCGTCCAGGCGCTGCTTCAGCAGGAGGCGCTGCGCCTGGTCATCGACGGCGACGGCCTGAACAACCTGAGCAAGCTGGGCGACTGGCCGAAGAAGCGCAGGGCGCACCTGACCCTGACGCCTCACCCGGGCGAGATGAAGCGGCTGTGGTCGGGGCTGTTCCGAGAGGACATGCCGCAAGATCGGCAGGAGACCGCGACGCGCGTTTCCTCCGCTACGGGCGCCGTCGTCGCCCTCAA
>JAFGJR010000217.1 GCA_016928975.1 Sedimentisphaerales bacterium
GACGCCTACGACAAAAGTCCCGAAGTCAGGTTTCGACCCGTGCTTCTGGGGCAAAACCAGGGATCAGGTCGGCTGAGCCGGACTTTTGTCGTAGGCGTCAAACAAAGCCAATTCTCCCGGCGCATCAGGGCGACGGCCGACCGTTCGCAGGAGCGCGCCTTCGCGGCAGAAAGAGGCGATTACCCGCGGATGCCGAGCCCATTTCGGTCCATTGACCGCCAATTTCGGCCGATAGGATACGTAGTCGCCGTGCGCAGGGGCACGAGTTGATACGAAGGTTGAGAGCAGCCATGAAAATAGACCTTCATTACGGAACAGGCGTTGTCTGTCTCCACGTCCCGGACCGGAACGTTCAGGAGATCATCCGGCCGTGGCAGGGGGAACAGACCGAAGATGCGGTGGGCCTGAAAGAACACATGGGCAGCCAGGGGAGAGCCTTTCAAGAGGAGGTCGCCGGCAAACGAGTGTGCGTTCTGCTCGACGACGGGACGCGCGACGAGCCCCTGGCGGAGGTGCTGCCGCACCTGTGCGACGTGCTGCGGAGGACGGCCTCCGTGCAATTCCTGATCTGCACCGGGACGCACAATGCGGACACGCCGAAGAACCGCCAGATTCGTCGTGAGGTCGAGAAGGCAAGCCGGGACGCCGGCCTGACCGTTGCGCGAATTCACATCCACGACTGTCAGGCCGACAAAGTCATTAACGTCGGGCACACGTCGCGAGGGACACCAGTCCTGGTGAATGCGCTGGCCGACGAGGCGGAGGTCTTTCTCGCGGTGTCGGATGTGAAGGTCCACTACTTCGCGGGGTATTCGAATCCCGTGAAGAACTTCGTGCCCGGCATCAGCGGCTTTCGCACGGTCGAGCAGAACCACAGCTTGGCCCTGCTGGAGGAATCCACGCACGGGGTGCACCCGTGGCATCCCGACCCGGCTCGCAGAGACAATCCTCTGGCCGACGATCAGGTGGAGGGCACGGAGCTGATCGCCAGGGGCCGGCCGATCTACGCTCTGGCGATGATCAGTGCCGGCAGTCGGCTGGTCTGGGCGCAGTTCGGGCCGGTCCGGCAGGCGAGCGCCGAATCGTTCCGCGTCACCGATGAGAGGAACATCCGGGCGGTCAGTCCGGCTTCGCGGCTGGTTGTGTCGCCGGGCGGGCTCTCCAACGACGAGGACCTGTACACGGCCCAACGAGCCCTGGAATTGACGCGGGCGGCCGTGACGGATGGCGGAGAGGTCCTGTTCCTGGCCGCCTGCCCCAACGGCATCGGCGAGCCGCAGACTCTGGCGAACTTCTACGACCGCCTGACAGCCCCGCTCGAGGAGGTCATCCAGTCGATCCGGCAGGACTACGTGCTGTACAGTCACAAGCCCTACAAGTTCGCCTTGATGATCCGCCGGCTGCGACGCATCTGGATGCACTCGCAGATTCCCGACGACCTCGTCACAGCGGCCCATCTCTATCCGACGCATGACCCCCAGACGGTGGTGGATGGCTGGCTGGCCGAGCGGCCCGAGGCCGGAATCCTCTTCGTCGATGGGGCCAACAAGGTGGCTCTGAGGGCTATCCCGGGGTAACGCGCCCGGCACAGGAAGATATGGGGAAGCACGCGAGAGCCGGGGAACAAGGACGCGGACAGTGATCTATTTTGTCCTTCTGTTATCTCCTTTGCTCGTCCGCACTTGCGCCGGCTGGCGGCGGGCACGTCGCGGAAATTCCTTACGGGGACGGCAAGGTGGGAATTTACTATTGGAGTACCGGCGTTTACAATCAACCGATTATACCCGTGGACTCTCGATATTCGCATTTGATGCTACTTTGAGATAGAAAGGAGAACGACACAATGGCAGCAAAGATCTACTACGAGCAGGATGCACCGATCGCACCGCTGCAAGGCAAGAAGGTGGCGGTCATCGGTTTCGGCAGTCAGGGACATGCGCACAGCCTGAACCTTCGTGACAGCGGGATCGAGGTGGCCGTGGCGGAGCTGCCCGGCACGCCGAACTTCAAGCTCGCCACCGAGCACGGCTTCAAGCCCGGCGATATCAAGACGGCGATGAACGGGGCCGCGCTGATCATCGTGACCCTGCCCGACGAGCTGCAAGCCAAGATCTACCAGACGCAGATCGCGCCGAACCTCAAGCCCGGCCAGACGATGGGCTTCTGTCACGGGTTCAACATCCACTTCGGGTACATCGTGCCGCCGAAGGAGATCAATATCGTGATGATCGCCCCGAAGGGTCCGGGCCACCTGGTCCGCAGCGAGTTCCAGAAGGGCGGCGGCGTGCCGTGCCTCGTCGCGGTCCAGCAGGACGCCACCGGCACCGCCAAACAGATCGCCCTGGCCTGGGGTCACGGCATCGGCGGCGCCCGCGCGGGCATCCTGGAGACGACCTACAAAGAGGAGACGGAGACGGACCTGTTCGGCGAGCAGTGCGTGCTGTGCGGCGGCTTGACCGCCCTGATCAAGGCCGGCTTCGACACGCTCGTCGCCGCCGGGTATCAGCCGGAGATCGCCTACTTCGAGTGCTGCCACGAGGTCAAGCTGATCGTGGACCTGATCTACCAGGGCGGGCTGAGCTACATGCGCTATTCGATCTCGAATACCGCCGAGTACGGCGACCTGACCCGCGGGCCGCGAATCGTCACCGAGCAAACCCGTGCCGAGATGAAGAAGATCCTCGACGAGATCACCTCCGGCCAGTTCGCCAAGGAGTGGATCAACGAATACCAGGGCGGACTCAAGAAGTTCAACGAATTGTACGACAAAGACCATGATGGCCAGTTGGAGAACGTCGGGCGAAAACTGCGAAAACTGATGAAATGGATCGACAGCAAGGAAGTGTAGTGATTTGTGATTTGCGATTTGGGATTCTCGGTTCGCGAAAGGAGAGCCCTATGACGAGCGTCAGGCGGCCGCCGATCCGGCGAGAAGCCGGGACGGCGCGGGCTATTCTGTACATAGGCACTCTCCTTTTCGCGGCCGCGGTCTCCGGCTGCTCGACCCTGGAGTACGTGCAGGCGGAGTATCTGCCCTACGAGAAGCTGGCCTTCCCCTACGACCACACGCATCTCAAGACCAGCGCGACCCTCGACGTGCTGAACCTCGCTCGCGCGCCCGAGTACCAGTTGCCGCAGGGCAAGGTGGAGGAGGTGCTGCTGACCCAGAGCGACACGGCGGTCGCTTTCTCCGGGCGCAACAAGGACCGGCGCAAGTCCTGGGTCACCCTCGTCGTCTTCGACGAGTATCGCCTGACCGCCAAGCGCAAGTACTTCTTCCTCGTCGACGAGCGGGCGGAGGCCGCCCCGGACTCCAACGACGAGCTGCTGATCCCGCAGAAACCGGGTGTGGTCTTCGACAGCGAGTTCGTCATCGACCCGGAGATCCTGACGACGCCCTACGCGACGGAGGAGGCGCAGAGGGCCGCGATGGTCCGCTGGCTGACGGAGCAGTATCAGAAGGACGTGACGGCTTTGATGGGCAGCTTCGGCGCGCCCGCCCGCGGCAGCGCCGTGATCGCGACCGCCGCCATGATGATGCGCCAGACCTTCACCGGCCTGCTGGTCGAGCTGGACAAGTCGCCCGGCCTGGCCGGGAAGCTGGCCGACGCCAAGGGCGTGGAGTTCCCGCACATGAGCATGAAGAAAGGCCGTGCCCGCCTGCTCACCCACGCCGACCTGGCGGCGCTCACCCTCCGCGTCAACTTCCCCATGCCGCCCCTGCCAGCCCAATAGCGACTGCCGCCCCGCTGCCATAGCAAGCAGAACCCACGACTGCATCTTGCCCGCGGTTCGTGCCAATACTATTATGGGGGAACTGATGGTCATGGAAGTTGGCTGATGAGGGCCACACGCGATTCTAATAGGGATGGCTTCGCCGTAGTATGATGCAAGACGATGTAGATCAAGCCTGAAGAGGTGTAGAGGGACTGTGTCATATGTCTCACGGAAGGGCACAATAGTGGCTTCTCAGAAGGCTGCAATCCATGAAATCGACTTCTGCGGACAGATGGCTTCCGCGGCCAACGTCCTGATCAGCCAGAATCCGGAGGCCTATGCTCCTCTCCATGAGGCGCGCCTGGAGGGCTTCGGGACAGGCACGGGCCGGCGCAAGCGCAAAGACCTGCGGTTCTTCGACTCCCACGGCAAGCTCGCTCTGTGCGGGGAGGTGAAGCTGCCAGGGACGTACGAAGGACGGTCCGCGTTCGCGGACAAGCTCATGCAGGACGCCTTTGCCAAGGCGGACAACGCGGGCGTTCAGTTCTTCTTCACGTGGAACGTGAACGAGTTTGCGTTGTTTGACCGCAGTCTGTGGGACCGGCCGCTCATCGACCGACGCGTGCGACCGTGGCGGCTTTCGCGGAATCTGACCAGTCCTGAGGATGTCGCGCGGGAAGAGAACCTCACCTTCATCAAGACTCACTTCCTGTCCAACCTGTTGCACGACTTGGCTGACTTTCTTTCCGGTCGTCAGCGCCAGTGGCTCCCGCCCGATGACATCTTCATTCACTCCCTTGAAGGCCATCTCAACTGGCCGGTCCAACTGACCGGCGCGTACATCCTCGAACAGTCGGGCCAGAACAAGCCGTTTGACCTGCGCGTTCAGCGGTGGATGACGGAGCAGGAACGGACTTTTGTTCGCACGCCGCAGGAGGAGTGGATCGAGGCCGTGGACAACATGGCCAAGACTCTTGTCTATGTCTGGGCGAACCGGCTGATCTTCTACAAGGCGCTGCGCGCCCGATTCACGGGCCTCCCACGTCTTGAACTGCGCCGGTCGATCAAGGAGCCCGAAGAGGCTCTGGCCGCCTTCAATCGGCTATTCAGGCAGGCCGTTGATCGCAGCCACGACTATGAGCCCCTATTGATGCCCGATGTGAAAGACTGGGCGACCGGCCTTGTCTTTGCCCCGCCCACCGCCCTCGATACCTGGCGTGGCGTGCTGCGCAACCTCGAATCGGTTGACTTCCGCGAGGTCCCATCGGACGTGGTCGGACGCATCTTTCAGAAACTGATCGGCCCGGATGAGCGTCACCGGTTTGGCCAGCATTTCACGGGCGATGATGTCGTGGATTTGATCAACGCCTTCTGTGTTCGCAGCGGATCTGACGCGATCCTCGATCCGGCCTGCGGATCGGGCAGCTTCCTGGTGCGAGCTTATTACCGCAAGCGTCACTTGGACCCGTCGCGCCCGCACCTGGATTTGATCGGTGAGTTGTTTGGTTGTGACATTGCGCTCTATCCAGCACATCTGGCCACTCTGAACCTTGCGGCCCGCGAAATCAACGATGAGGCCAACTACCCACACATCGTGCGACGCAACTTCTTCGATGTCCATCCGGAGAAGACCTTCTGCGAGGTTCCTGTCCCAACCGAATCTTCAGAGCACACGCAGGTATCTCTGCCGGAGTTGGACGCCGTAGTTGGCAATCCCCCGTACGTCCGCCAAGAGAAGGTGGAGAAGAAGGACAAGACTCGCTTCGCCGAGATTGCGAGCGGCGCGTGGCCCGATCTGCGGTTGAGTGGTCGAAGTGACCTGCACTGCTACTTCTGGCCCGCCGCGACGCGGCTGTTGAAGCCTGGCGGCTTCTTTGGTTTTCTCACCAGCTCATCGTGGCTGGATGTCGAGTATGGTTTCGCCCTTCAAGGTTGGATTCTCCGGCACTTCAAGATTCTTGCGATCATGGAGAGCGCGGCGGAGCCCTGGTTTGAAGACGCACGCGTCAAGACCTGCGTCACGATCTTGCAGCAATGTGACAACGAGGCGCAGCGCATGGAGAACCGCGTTCGCTTCGTACGCTTCTCTCGCAAGCTCGTTGACATCATCGCGATTCCGCCTGGCCAAAACGAGGACGCGCGCCAAGCCTCGATTGAGGCGATGCGATACCGGATTCTGAGCGCGGAGAGCGACCACCAGGACCAGGACATGCGCATCATCGTCAAGGTCCAGCGTGACCTGTGGAACGATGGTGTTCGCGCCGGCCTGATTCTGGGCAACACGGAATTGGAGCCCCTTGCGGAGGAATATGAGAACGGGTGCGAGCCCGGGTTGGACGATGATTCGACGACGGCCGCCGAACCGGTGAACGGTGCCAAAGAGAACGGTGACTACCATGCGGGCAAATGGGGCCGATACGTCCGTGCCCCGGACATTTACTTCGAGATCATGCGTCGCTTCGGCAGCCAGTTCGTTTCTCTTGGCGAGGTGGCGACAATCCGAAGGGGCATAACCAGCGGCTGCGACGCCTTCTTCATGCCCAAGGACGTGACCGCTGATATCCTCGCGGCACACGAGACGGATCGTCTGTTCCGGCAGCATGCAGGAGGCGCGCCACGGAAGGAAGTCGAGTCACACAAGCTCAGGGTTGTCGAAGCTGGTGATGGGAGTATTCATCCCATCGAGGCGAGATACCTGGCACCGGAAGTCCATAGTCTGATGAAGGTGGACCGCCCTGTTATCCGCGCGTCCGACCTGGACCGTGTGGTCCTGCTCGTCAAGGAGCCCATGGATAAGCTGAAGACGAAATCGCCCTGGGTCTGGCGATACCTTCGGTACGGCATGACGGCCGCTTTTGCGTCGAAGAAGTCCAGGCATGCACCCGTGCCCAAACGTTCGACCTGCGCCGCGCGTGATCCTTGGTATGATTTGACAGGTCTGGTGCGTCCCGGAGTCGCATTCTGGCCGATGGCACAACAGTATCGTCACATCATTGCCGGGAATCCCGAAGGCCTGATCTGCAATCACAATCTGTTTGACATCGGCTCGGGCAATCTGTCTGCTCTCGAAGCTAAGTCGCTTATGGCTATCTTGAATTCTACCCTCGTCGGCCTCTTCAAGACATTCTACGGCCGCTTTGCGGGCACAGAGGGCAACCTCAAGACCGAAGTGGTGGACGTGAATCTCTTGGAGGTGCCGGACCCTCGGGGCATATCCGCCGGCTTGGCTGTACGGCTCGCCGATGCGTTGGAGCGCATGAGCAAGCGTGAGGTCGGTCGGCTGGTAGAGGAGCAGTTGATGGATTGCCATACGCCCGAGCGGGCCAGGAGAATCGCTGCCGGGCCCATAGTGCTGGCCGACGAATTGCACCAGCGCGACCGCCAGGATTTGGACGACGCCGTATTCGAGTTGCTTGGCGTGACCGATCCGCAAGAGCGAGCCGATCTCGTTGGCAGGCTATATGAAGCCACGGCGCGGCACTTCCGCGATATTCGTGTCGTCGAGATCGAGAAGATGCAGCAACGCGCGAAATCGGCCAACAGACGATTCAGCGTCTACGACTTGGCCGCCGACATCTGGGACGCCGCCGCGCTTGAGGATGCCACGCCGCTCGTTGAATGGGTGGAGAAATGGCCGGAGTGCACTATGCTCGTGGACATTCCGGAAGAGCGTCCGGCGGTGTTGTCGCCGTCACCAATGTTCGATCCAAACACAGTCTATTTCGGCAAGGGCCGCAGGTCGCACGTTGACTGCCTGTCTCGTGGGCAAGCTGAACTGGTCGTGCGTCTGGCCAATCTGGGCGTCAGCGGCCAATTGAGATTGCCCGCCGAATTGGGCGAGTGCCTGAAGTTGTTGGACCGCATGAACGTCCGCATCGACAAGGCTGTTGCCCGGTTCACAGAGCTGGCGGAGAGTCGCACTGGCGATGAGCGTGTCCAACAGGCGCTTGTAGAAGCTGTGGAGCGGTGGTTCGTGCTCGGTCGCGACGCGGACAAGCCGGCAACATTTCCGGGGGACCCGAATCTCGCGATCGACGAAACGAGTTGAGGATGAACGGCGGGGTGGGCCCCACCGTTCGGATTCCGTTTGTTGTCCAGAACCAGACCTCCCTGTGGCCGACGGATGCGGCCGGGCCGGTCAGGGCAGGATCGTGACCGGCGGCTCGCCCAGCATTATGGCTTGCTGGAACAGGACGAACGACATGTCCTCACTTGCGCCGGTCCGGTCCTCGAGCGGCTGCCAGGTCCAGGTCTTTCTACCCGGGGTCGCGGTGCTCTCGGAACCGGCCACGGCGGCGTCGTTGAATACGTGCTCGTGATTCGTCCAGCCCCAGGGATAGTTGGCGACCTTGGGATACGCGTACACGGCCACGACGCTGAACCAGTAGACGTCGTTAGCCGCCTCCGGCGCGAACGCCTGGTCTTCCGGGATGCTCACTGAGTAGCGAAAGACCGGCTCATATCCGGTCCGGGTGCGGGTCGCCTCCGGGTCCTTGTCGGAGCCGACCTGAACTTCATCATACTGGTAGGCCTTGTATTCCCAGAGCTTCTGGTTCGGATGGCTGAAGTCGGCCCTACTGAGTCGCGGCGAGTCGGACCAGATCGACAGCACGAAGTAGTCCGGCCGGACCGGCGTCGCCAACTTGTTGCACTCGCAGGCCTTGTCGGCGTACCCAATGTACGAGCCCCACCAGACGGCCGCGATGACCGGCGAGAGCTGCTCGCACGCCCAGTCGTCCGCCACCTGGCGGTCGATCAACTCGCTGGTGCTGTAGTCGGAGGTGAGAACCGCGAAAGCCAGGGCCGTGTGCTCGCCGGCGCGAGCATGAAGGGAGGGATAGTTCAGCTTCTGCCAGGTGCCGGTAAAGGGCTCCTTGGCCTGGGCCCATACAGCGTCGTCATTCCAGTGGCTCGTGGACGTCTTCCACCCGAAGCGTATCGTGCTGGCGGCGATCTGGGTCACCGAGGCCTGAGCGCACAGCCAGTACACCACGGGCTTGGCGGCGGTTCCCGTCTGCATGAAGGCCTCATCCCGGGCGATCGTGAAGCTGTACTTGAGAGTCTTGGCGTGGCTGTTGATGATATACTCGGCGTTGCACGGGCTGTAGTAGGCCTGCCGGGGCCCGTTGCTCGCCTGCACGGTGAACTGACCTTTCTTGAACGTCTTCCTCCAGAGGACCTTGCCCGGCATACTGTACTTGACGGTCTTCGACGCCGGGATATCCTCGCGGATGCTCAAGGTGAACTGGATGTCCTCCAGTCCGTTGATCGGCTGGGTGTCCAGATAGAAGGAACCCCACAGGTCGATCTGCGTCAGGGGTCCCGAGAGAGTGCACTCAAAGTCGTCGGCGAGCATCTGGGCGGACCAGGTCTTGGGCGTATCGACCGTCATATCCACGCCCACTCCTTTGCTGCTCGTGTCCGGGTCCTGGTGCCACTTATACGCGATGCTGGAGGCGGCGGCCCCCCGGGCCGTGGACGATTCGTCCTCGTAGTGGCTCCACTGGCGCAGTCCGGCGAACGCCTGCTCCCACTTGATCCAGAGCGGGTCGGTGTCGAGGGCGAAGGTCATGTCATACTTGGCCTTCCCGCCGCACGGGTCCGCGCCCTCCACCGGCAGAATGGCGATGGCGCTGATCGCCTGTCCCGAGGGCAGCGTGTTCATCTGGCTGACAAACTCGACGGCGCCCTCCCTCCACCGATCCGGCCGGGTCTTCCAACCCCAGACGTGGTCCGATCGCTGGGTCTTGTATACGGCCGCGATGGCGATCCAGAAAACCTCGCCGTCGTACGAGCCCGGCCAGAAATACTCCGACGGGTCCAGGGCCAGTGAGTACTTGAAGCAACTGTCCTGGGGCTTGTCGGGAAAGTCGTCGAACGCTGCCCAGTCTGCGCTCACGCGCTCGGGCGGGACATCGAACTGGACAAGCTGAAGTCCGGGACGGCCGAAGTCCACGGCGATATCCGCCGGGGTGTCGGCGTAGAACGTGATCCGCCATGCGTCCGGCCCGGAGGTCGGCGGCATCGGCTGCTGCCACCCGGCATACGATCCCCACCAGTGGATGCTGGCAACGGGCATCGGACCCGGACACCGGAAGTCATCCACCGGGCGGCTGGCCGCGATGTCTGTGGCGTCGGGGATCTCCTCGACGAAGGCGGGCTCGTCCCAGCCGCAGAAGAACGGCGTCTTGGACAGTGCGTCGATCTCAATCGGCGGTTGCTCCCACGTGAAGCCACCGTAGGGCAATAGCCGGATGGGACTATCGGCGGCAACCAGGCCGTCGCCGGCCCGGCTGCCGGAGGCGCCGACTCCCAGCAGGCACAGCATACCCATAGCCAACACGATTCGGGGTGTTCGAAGTGACTGTCTCATGGCGTGATCCTCCGAAAAACATGGCACATCGATAGCCGTTTTTGGCGATAGCGCCACCCGGCTATCCGGAACGGCGCCCAGCCCCAGTGCTCCTGTATGCCGTCAGATGACACTGAATGATAGCAGGTCTTCGCTGAATGTCAAGCATTCCCCCTTTCATGATCGGGACGTCAGTGATCGCCGCTGTACCAGGTATGGATGGCAGCCTCGAGGGCGGCGCGGGTCTTGACCTTGAGCAGGGCCACGAGCATCTGCTTGCGTTTGGGGTGACGGCGGGCGTAGTGGGTGAGGAATTTGCGAAAGTAGTTGATCCCCCGCTGCTCGGGATAGCCCTGGAGGACGCGGTCAAGATGGTCGAGGATGACGAGCCGCTGCTCCGCCAGATCGGGCGGCGGTGGCACGGGCTGGCCCTGCCACACGGCCCGCAGGTCGCGAAAGACCCAGGGATTGCCCATGGCGCCCCGGGCGACCACGAAACCATCGAGTCCGGTCTGTTTCATGCGCTCAATGCTGGCGGATGGGTCGAAGACATCGCCGCTGCCGACAATCGTCGCGGCGGGAAAGCGGCTCTTGACCGCCGCGAGGAGGTCCCAGCTCGCCCGGCCACGATACATTTCGGACACGGTGCGCCCGTGGATCACGAGGGCATCGACCCCCTGCTCGATCGAGCGAGTCACGATCTGCCAGAAGTTGTCGAGCGACCGGGCCGAGTGGCTCATCCCGATGCGGAGCTTCATCAGGACCGGGCAGGTGACGGCGTCCCGCACCGCTTTGAGAATGTCGATGGCGGTGTCCGGGTCGTCGAGCAGCGCCCCGCCGCGACCGCGACGAAGGACCTTCGGCGCCGGACAGCCGAAATTCAGGTCGATCACGTCGTAGCCGGCGCCCACAAGGTCGCGGGCGGCCCGGGCCATGGTCGCCGGGCTCTTGCCAAGAAGCTGCGCGCCCACCGGGTGCTCGTCGTCGCCCGGGCGAAAGCAGGGCTTGCTCAGGACCTCCGGATGGATCACGCTCTTGTCCAGCATCACGTCCGCCAGCGCGAAGGGACAGCCGAACCGCCTCGCGAGCGTGCGCATGGCGAGGTCGCTGTAGCCGCTCAGGGAGGCCTGAAAGAACGGCACATCCAACGTCAAATCGCCAAGTCTCAAACCGGCCGGGCTACGAGTATTCAAGCAGGCAACCAGAATTCACAAGCCTCTGTGTATATATGCTCATCGCACGCAAGACGCAGACGGCAGGTGTATATACGAGATGCAACGACGTCAAGGCAAAAGGAAATGAGACGGAGGATCCAAAATCAGAAAATCTGAAAAAGTCTCGAACAAAAGTCGCGATGCGGCGTAGCTGTGGAGAATAACGAGAGTGAAAGGCAGGCCGGTACTTGTCCTTTATCATTCGCGTTTGCCATCATATTTCCGTTTTCCGTTCATATCCTACCGGCCCGGCCCTTCGGTATACGAGTGGCTCTGTCGCCCAACGATAGAGCGGAATCGTCCAGGAAGGGTTCGCGTATGCGTCTCCATCTCCTTCGCTGAAATCCATTGTACGAAGTAGTGCGCGCAGAGTGTCATGCCTGCGTTTGCGCAAGCGTGGGCATCGTATGCGGGTGTTCTGCGCCAAGGGTGCGTCACCCGGGCGTCATCATAGGTTCATCTACTTTGGAAAGGGCGGAGAAATGAGAACCACAAGGAGAGCACTGAAGTTGTCGGGTTTCCCATCGGTGTGGACCTGCGTCGTCGCGTTACTGGCAGGTTTGGCCGGTGCGGCGGCGGCGCAACAGAGCCCGTCGGACGCCGATCTGCCGACGAACATCGTGATTCCGCACAGCCGCACGTACGCGTACACGACGCAGCAACAGGGAGCAGTCCGGATCACGCGGGTGGACGCCACGATCCACATCCTCGAGACGACGGCATCCACGACCCTCGAAATCTCCCTGCAGAACATGACCGGCTCCCGGCAGGAGGCCAAGCTGATCATCCCGATTGCCGAGGAGGCCGTCGTCAGCGGCTTCGCCTACAGTGGCACGAGCGACGACTTCACCGCCGAAGTCTTGCCGAAGGCGGAGGCGGAGCGCATCTACAATCAATTAGTGTCGAAGATTCGCGACCCGGCCCTGGCGGAGTTCATCGGCTACAACCTGATCGGCACGAGCGTCTTTCCCCTGGAGGCCCACGGCCAGCAGAAGGTCCGATTGACCTACGAGCACCTGCTGAAGACCGACGGCAGCCGCGTGGACTACTGCCTGCCGCGCACCGAGTCCCTGCAATACGAGGTCCCGTGGAAGATCACCGCCGTCATCGAGAGCAGCCAGCCGATCTCGACGGTGTACTCGCCGAGTCACCTCATCTACACGCATCGCAACAGTCCGACCCAGGTGACCGCGATTACCGACCCGGATGCGGAGTTCACACCCGGTCCGTTCCTACTGTCATACCTGCCGGAGGGCGAGGGCATCAACGCCTCGCTGCTGGCCTATCCGGACGACGGCGCCTCCGACACCGGGTACTTCCTCCTGCTGGCCGGGACGCCCGCCAAGAGGCCCCAGGACGTCAACGAAATCAAACGCGAGCTGACCGTCGTGCTCGACCGCTCCGGCAGCATGTCCGGCGAGAAGATCAAGCAGGCCCGGGAGGCAGCGGTCCAGGTCGTCTCCGGTCTCGATGAAGGCGAGGCCTTCAACCTGATCATCTATAACAACGCCATCGAGCTGTTCTCGAAGCAACCGGTCCTGAAATCCGCGGACGCCGAGACAAAGGCGCACGGCTACATCCGCGCCGTCAATGCCCAGGGCTCGACCAACTTGCACGGCGCTCTGCAAACGGCGCTGGCCCAGCCGCCCACGGAAGGGATGTTGCCGCTGGTGCTCTTCCTGACTGACGGCCTGCCCACGTCGGGAATCACCTCCGAGACCGCGATCCGGGACCTTGTGCTCACGTCGAACCCCTTCGAGCGGCGGGTCTTCACGTTCGGCGTCGGCGTAGACCTGAACGCCCCGCTGCTGGACGGGCTGGCGCAACTGTCCCGGGCCAGGTCGTTCTTCGTGCTGCCGGGAGAGGACGTGGAGGTGGCGGTGACGAACGTGTTCAAGAGCCTGACGGGCCCGATCTTCGCGGACGCGGCGCTGCGCCTGCTGAGCGACGACGGCAGCGAGGCGGTCGGGCGCACCCAGGACGTGCTGCCGGCCGTGATCCCCGATCTGTTCGAGGGCGACCGGCTCGTCGTGCTGGGCCGCTACATCGGCGTCGCGCCCCTGACCTTCGAATTCAGCGGCAACTTCCTCGGCAACCCTCGGACGTTCGCGTACACCTTCGGGTTCGACATCGCCGATCGGGACAACGGGTTTATCCCGCGTCTGTGGGCCAGCCGCAAGATCGCCGAGCTGATCGAAGCGATCCGCCAGATGGGCGCCGACCCGACCGTCACGGCGGACAACGTGAAGATCAAGGAGCTGGCCACGACGATCGTCGCGCTGTCCACTCAATTCGGCATCATCACCGAATACACGGCGTTCCTCGCCCGCGAGGGAACCGACCTGAGCGACGCCGCCCAGCTCCTGGCCCAGGCGACCAACACCCTCTATGACACCGGCGCCGCCACACGGTCCGGGACCGCTGCGGTCAATCAGAGCATGAACATGGCCATGCAGAGAACGCAGGACGTGCTCAACCGCGACAGCAGCTACCTGAACTCGCAGATGGAGAGGGCGCGGATCGTCAACGCGCAGCAGGCGAACGACTTGACGTTCTACTTCAAGGACGGCCGCTGGATCGACAGCCGCCTGGCGGAGATCCAGGCGATCGTCACGCCGCACAGGACCATCGTGTTCGGCTCCGATGAGTTCTTCGACGTCGCCGAACAGTTGGCCGGCCAGAACCGCCAGGGAGCGCTGGCCTTTGCCCAGGACATCCTGCTCCTGCTCGACGGCGAGATCTTGCTGATCGACATCCCCGCCGACGTGGAGGAGGACTACCAGCCCGTGGATCCGAGGACCACGGACCAGGGCGACGGCACAGTTGCACCCAGCCCGCGAAGGGGCAGATGACGAACGAAGCCTGTCCGCGCACGCGTAGAGACGCAAGATTTTGCGTCTCCACCCAGTCGAATAGAACCTGTCTGCGCGGGCGTAAGCATGGCACCCGGCATCGCGCCAAACGTCGTGGCAATCAGTCGACCACCTGCTTCCAACTGCCGGACGACACCTTCATGCTCTCGACGTAGGTGTACCCGTTCGGCGGGCAGGCGAACAGGCTCGGGGTATACCCGATCGTATTGGTGCCGTCGACGGTCACCGCGCCGTTGCAGATGACCGCACCGACGATGCGGGCGGTCTGCTCGAGCTTCAGCGTACCATCGACGTGGACGAGACCCTGGATCTCGTTCGGGTAGGAATCCGCCACGTCGGAGTCCCAGGCGCCGCCATAGGGGACCACGGCCGGGTTCAGGTTCTCCGCACACGTCGATTCCTTGCACTCCGTGGTGGCGCTGGTGTTCTTGATGACCAGGTTGCCGCTCACCAGCAGCGTGGGAAAGTCCGACCGGTAGTTGTGCATGAACACAGGCTCGTCCACGGTCACGGTCCTGGCGCCCGCCAGGACGACCAGCGTGCCCCAGATCCGGCACTTCTTGAGGGTCAGGTCGGAGCCGCCGGTGTTGATGACGTA
>JAFGJR010000218.1 GCA_016928975.1 Sedimentisphaerales bacterium
GTCGGCGGGATGGAACATGACCTCGCTGATTCGCAGGCTCTGGCGAACCGCCCCGACCGCAAACACCGCCTCATTCAACGCACTCCATACATTGCCGCTGCGCGCGCGGGCCTTGACATGAGTGCTCCTGTCCAGTGCAACCGGGCCAGTGTACTTAACGGCGGTTGGAGCAATCCCGCCACCCTGCGCAGGACTGCCCTCGGCTGCTTCCAGGGACGCGGTGATCAGGAAATCGGAACTGGTTCTGGTGACATTGAGGCCATGAATCGCCAGGACGTTCTGCCCCGGTCTCAGCAGATCGACGTGGTCGCTGATGTTGAACGGCTCGGCGGTGTCGGCCTCGCGATTCAGTTCAGAGGCTGAGTTCCAGCTTGGCGTCCCCGAGAACCCGGCGCGGTGCACTTCGGTGCCGTTGAGGTAGGCGATGAAGCCATCGTCATACCGCACATTGAGCGTCAGCGACGTGAATTTGCTCGGATCGGAGGCCAGGTTGAACGGTATCCGAATGTAGCAACTGGTGTTGATGCTGTACATCTCCGTTCTCACGTCAATGCTGATCAGAGACTGGTACCCGGAGCTGCGTTCGTAGCCGACACCACCGGGACCCCCGGTGGCGGATTTCCAGGTCGAATCGTCAAAGGCGCTGCCGCCCTTCCAGGCGTCGCTGACATCCCCCGTGGGCACCAGGGCGCGTTTCGCGGCGTTCTCTGCCACAATGATCTGGCCGGGCACTGCCGCGACGGCCTTCTCCGGCAGTCGCGGGTCGCTGCCGTCGAGCGTGTAGTACACGTCGTTCGAGGACTGCATCACCGCGGCAGAGCCGGTCGCCACGTGACCGCCCAGGGGGGTGAGCGCGGGCGGGTCCACGTTCGGGTACCAGCCCTGAGACTTGAGTTGATTCAGGACGATGGTGGTTCGCTGCGGGAAGTAGCTCTTCACCATGCCATTGATGTCCGGCAGCCAGTCGTCGTCCCTGGTGCGCGGCTTGGAGGTTTTGGAGTCGCCCCACCGGGCGGATTCCGCGATGATCGCCATGTCGATTTCCTGAGCGCGGGCCATGAAACGATCCATGCACGGCTGGGGCGTCAGGACGCCACCGTTGAAGAAGTGCTGGTACGCGCGATCCGCAAACCGCATTCGGTATTCGGGATGCAGAATCAGGTGCGTGTGCATCCACAATGGATTGGACTGATTGAACTGCTGGCCCACGCGGAGCGTCGATGCGGCGAAAAGGCGAGATTCGTACAGGTCGTACAGGGAGTGTTCCGCATCATGGCGGAAGAAGATGAAGCCCTCCGGATGAACGCGGTTGTAGATGCCGTAGAAGTTGTTGCAGACCAGGGCCCAGGCGCTGACCGGGCCGTCCGGGTCGCCGACGTAGTACGTGCACAGCATGTAGTCGATGAGATTGTCCACGTCGAGAAGTTTCTCGTAGGCGGGGTTGGGCGTGCCGTTCGGATTGAGGCCCTGGACGCGATAATAAGTCGCGTCGTCGAAACCGGCGACGGAAGCGTCCCAGAGCCGGCGCCAGGCATCGAGAGTCCCGTCGGTGGCCTCGATGTCATAGCCTCCGTTGCCCGCGCGAGATTTGACGACGTCGTAGTCCTCTTTGGCCGGGCCGAAGTACGACTCGGCGTAGGAAGCCTCGGACCGTTCCTGCGTCTGAAAGAGCCCCCAATACTGGCCGTCGATGTAGAGATGATAGTAACGGCTGCGGGTGTAGGGCCGGCCCATGTCACGTTGCGTGTCGCGGGAGAAGACCTCGCGGACAAACGTGTCTCGCGGACTCTGGTTGCCCTCGAAGCTCCAGGAGTAGTTCTGGCCGGTTCGCAGGTCAACGGTCTCGAATTCATCGACGCCTTCATCGCCGAAGAGCGGGTATTTGAGAACGGGCGAGCCGTACTCCGTTCGGAAGAAGAGGCGAAACGCGTGTTTCGGATTGCTGCCGGTGCGGCTGTACCCGCCGCGAATCCGCAAACCGGCGTCGATCTGGAAACCCTCCGTGCCGTCGGGATAGATCAGTTCCGCGGACACCGGCCGCTCCCAGTCCAGCCCCTGGTTGCGGGCATTCACGTAGATGCCCTTGGCGACATCGAAGAGGTTCGCAGGATCCGTCACTAACGAGATCGTCGGGATCGCCAACAGGGCATCGTTCATGAGGTCCTTGTACCGGGGGTCGTTCACGACGTCCGGGTCCATGCCGTAGTTCAGTGTCTGCCCGTTGACGCTGCTGGTGGGCCATCCGCGTCCGGGAGATGCGCCCGTCGGTGATTGCTGGATCACATCGGCAATGAAGATGTAGGTGCGCGTCTCGATGGCCGAGGCATACCAGCCGATTTTGATGCCCGTGGCCCGCAGGCAGGTGGTCTTGTTGATTCGCACCGGAACGCTGTAGAGGGACGCTGTGGCGCTGGGCCGCATCGTGATGGCCGAGTAAGGATCCGTGCCGTCGATCGTGTAGTAGATCATCGCTCCTTCGGTCGGGCAGGTGATCGCGACAGAGAACTCCCGGTCGAAGAAGCCGTGGTCGAAGTTGAACTTCGGCTTCTTGACGATCCCCTGGTAGATAATGAAGTTCGGGATTCCCGGATTGGGAAAGGGCATCTGAACCCAGGTATCGTTACCATCGGGATACCGGCCGTAAGAGACATCCGTCATCTGCTGGCCAAAGACGATGCTGTCGATCAGCGTCACGCCGTCCTTGTCGAACAGGCCGATCTCCTCGCCGCTGGCGTCCAGTGAGAAACTGGCGTGCAGGCCCGTGTCCGTCACGTCCTTGTCGGCCCAGATCACCAGGTATCCCTGCGGTGCAATGGTGGTCTCACTCGCCTTACCGGTGGGGATCTGCCATTTCGTGGGCGTGAGCAGGTCATCCGTCAGGTACATCCCGCCGATGTCGATCTGGGAGTCCCCTGGATTGTACAGCTCGAACCAATCGGCTGCCTCGCCCTGCGGGTCACTGTACATGTTCCCCGAATTTGAGGCAAGGAGTTCATTGATGACGACCGGCGCGCCGCCGCCCTGTCCTCTGAGGATGCCGGCCTCAAAAGAGGTCAGTCCGAGGATGAACGCCATGACGGAAACTGAGACTCTGTCAGGTCTGAACATTATTTGTCCTCTCTCCAGTATCGATCTTGAGCCAATAACAAGGAAGCCGCATATGCGGCATCCGCATGCGACCACAGATAGGCAGCCCCATCCCGCCCTGATCGTGCAAATGCGCTCATTTGCCGTCATTGTACCATACAAGGCCACGAAAATCAAAGAGGCGGAGGCGATCCTCCGGGGTGGTCGGCCAGAAGGTGGATGTGGGCAGCGTGAGCACATGAAAGGGGAAAGAGGCATGTCAGGTAGTATAGGGTAGCGCACAAGTCATGCTGGGGTAAGTGGGGTAAAATAGAGAAATTTCTCTTGACAAACCACCAGGACGTATGGTAACCTGCTGCGCATAGTGAACTGCTAAGAGCAAGCAGATCACTACAGGTCGGGCATCTGAACGTGACGTGTTCGGCCTGCTGGGTGGCAGGGTGAGAGTCAGGGAGGTAGGAAACGGCCAATGGATCGGTCAACTGACGTATCCAGCAAGCGCACTTCTGCTTTTCTCATGACCTATCATCTGCTTCCGAAGTAGTGGACTGCACCGTCCGAACATCGGGCGGCAGCGTGCTCTCAGATAACAAGGACGGAACGCTGTGTCGGAGAAGCATCGCCTCGTGGCAGACCTCGCAGCAACTGCACCGGGGACGATGACGACGGACCGATTCGGCGGCTATTTCGGAGTCTTCTGGTGTGTAATCCACCCAGGGCCATGCCCGGGATCTATACCCAGAACCTACGGACAGGTTTGATCTGTGAAAATCCCTCTCAGGGAGGTCGGAGAAAGGAGGTGAGGCAATAACAAAACTGCTGTCGCAGACAGCACACGATCTGCGAGTCGCCTGGAAACTTCGGCCCTCTTTCGGGCGACAGGATGAATCCCCCGTGCGGGCAGACGGTGCAGATACCGGGGAGACCAAGCACGTTCGGGCCGTGACTGTTCGGCCAGGAAACGGGCAGTGCCGAACAGCGTGCGAAATGCAGTACCGCCCGTTGAAGTGTACGGCACAGGCAGAGCAACGCCTTGCCGAAATCGTAGAATGCCGCTTCAGAGGCCGAACCGGCCGACCTGGAGCGAGACTGACGTTGATAAAGGAGTGAAGATGATGAAGGGATGCATTACTACTGCCGCAATCATAGCCCTCCTGGCTGTGGGTGTGCAGGCAGGCGAAATCAAACTACATGAGTGGCCATGCCAATTCATCTCCGTGGAGATCGCCTCGATTCCGGTTGTGATGGACGTCGGGTATTTCGTCAAGATCAAGAATCAGGACTCGTTGAGGATCAAACTGATCCAGGATGAGGCGGACATTCACAAGTTCAAAGGGTGCACCGACATGTCCGTCGAGAGCAACTTCAACCTGACCCTGAGCTGCAGCATCTCGAAGACCGGCGCCATTGACGGCACCTATTCGTGCAGCGTGAATCCCACGGAATGCAACGCGGGCAGCACAACGGTCCAGGTGTGCGCCACGTTGACGGGCGCCAATCTGAATGGCCAGCCTGCTGGAACGAAGAACGTCCAGGTGGCCACCGTCAAGATCAAAGTCAAGCCTCGATAGGGAGGATGGCAGGCTGATGGAACAGCCCAGCCAGCGTGGCACCTGCCCGGCAACACTCATCGGGGCTATGGATAGAGAAGGACACGCCGGTGGTGCCAGCGACCGCTGAGGCGATCGAGCCGAAGGGGAGAGATGGTGAAAGAGCCCATCTCTCCCCTTTCGGGTTTTGCCGGCCTGCGTGCCGGAAGACCGGCTTGAGATCCGTCATGGGGCGAATCGCAACGACCGTCAGGGGGCGGGAGCGGTTCTGCTCGACGCCGGGTAAGCCCTCCCTGTTGCGACAGGGCGTTGCGAGCCTCGTCCTGCTGCCATGGTTGCGGAAGATAACCGGCCGCCACGCGTCTCTTGAATAGATGTGCACACTGCGCGGGGTCGTTTCACCTCCTGGGAAACATGTGGTTCCTCTGGATCTTCGGCAACGCGGTCTGCGCGAAGATCGGGAGCATTGCCTATCTGCCCGTGTACATCTTCCTGGGCGTCAGCAACGCATCCACTTTACTCGATCTTCAGGTCCGGATTGCCGGGCCCGAAGTGCTTGAGCATGACGATGGGATCGGCCATCGACGGATTCGTGATCGTCACGCCTTCTTTGGCCGCTCGCTCGGTGACGAAGAACTCGTCGAATGTGAGCTGGCCGTAGCGGATCATCGTGGGCGTCTCGATATCCCAGACGCCGAAGGTGCCGTGGCCCTGCATCATGATGAAGCCGTAGGCGCCGCTGTCCTTGATCGTCACCGTCGCACCCGGCTGGACGGTCAGCTCCTTGGCACTGAAGGCGTCGGACTTGTAGCAGATCCAGTTCTCGATGAAGCCCTGCTTGGCCATTTCCTTCGCCGGGTACGCCGGCCTGGGCCGCATGAAGCGGTTCTTGACGAAATCCGGATCGACATTGAGATCCCAATCGATGACGCTGAGCAGCCAATCCACGTCGCCTTGCCTGTCCTTCGGCGTGTCTTTCCACAGCAGTTCTTTGGGCACGACCTGGTTGTGGGTGACGTTCTCGTACATGGCGAAGACGTCCGAGGCCTTCTGCGGCTCGTACGTGCACAGGCTCCCCGGGGCGTGAAGGACACCCGGCGGCACGTCCCACCCGGTCCCGACATCGAGTCGATAAGCGGGAGCCAGAGACGTGATGGAGTTGTCTCTGCCTTCGGCGGCGTCCAGCAATGCCTTGCGGACCTGGTCTCGGGTCACGCCAGGATTGAGACCGAAGAAGGTGTAGGGAAAATCGCCGCCGTGATTGTTGACCTGGGGCGCGAAGAAGTACGCCTCGGGCTTGCCGAGCTGCCCGGTGAGCTTGGCGTGTCTGTCGCGATGGTGAATATGGTGCGGCAACGCGCCCTTGTTGTCGAAGAATTTCGAGTACATGGGCCAGCGACCGTGCTTTCTCCAAATCCGCTGACCGATGATCTCGCCCTGTAGTTCCTCAACGGCGTCGCGCAGAAGGACTCGCTCGGTCTTCTCGCCGTCCTGGAAGAGGACGAAGCTGAGCCCCTCGTTGGGCGAAGTCAGCGGGCCGTTGTCGGCTGGCGTCGTGGAGGAGAACCACCGCTCGTCGATACCGCCCCGCTCGCCGCCCATGGCGTAATGGTCATCCGGATGCAGCTTGATCCGCCGGCCCGGTACGCAGAACGACCGCGGCACCCAGTTCGGCGCCAGACGCAGAACTCCCTGGCCCTGCTCCAGAGCCCTTTCAACAATTCTCTTTACCGCCATGACAACTCCTTTTCTCCGAGAACGAGATAGGACCGATAGGACGCAGAGGACCTATAGGACCTCACGATTTCACTTTTTCCCACTTGCCGTTCTTCGCGGAGGCCAGCACGGCGTCACAGACGTATTGGGTCGCCAGGGCCTCGCGGAACGTCGGCGAGGCCGGCTTGCCCTTGCCCAGCGCTTCCAGAAAATCGGCCACCTGGTGGATGAACGTGTGCTCGTAGCCGATCTGCAGGCCGGGCACCCACCAATGTCCCATGTACGGCTGGTCGCTATCGCTGACGTGAATCGACCGCCAGCCGCGAACGATCGACTCGTCGCGGTGGTCAAAGTAACTGAGCCGATGCAGGTCGTGCAGGTCCCAGGCGATGGAGGCGTGCTCGCCGTTGATCTCGAACGTGTACAGGGCCTTGTGCCCACGGGCGTACCGGGTGGACTCGAAGTTGCCCAGCGATCCGTTCTCGAAGCGGCAGAAGAACGTGCAGGCGTCGTCGATTCCAACCGGCTCGACCTTGCCGGTCTCCACGTTCAGGCGCTCTTTCACGAACGTCTCGGTCATGGCGCATACGGACTCGATCCGTCCGTTCTGCCACATGGCCGTGTCGATGCAGTGGGCCAGCAGATCGCCGGTCACTCCGGAGCCGGCCGCCTTGACATCGAGCCTCCACGTGGCCATTCCGCCCTGCGGCACCTTCGACGAGATCGTCCAGTCCTGTAAGAAGTTGGCGCGGTAGTGGAAGATCTTGCCCAGCCGGCCGCTGTCGATAATCTGCTTGGCCAGTGTCACCGCCGGCACCCGGCGGTAGTTGAAGGAAACGAGGTTGGCCACGCCTGCCTTCTCGACGGCCTGGACCATCGGCTCGGCCTCCGCGCCGGTCCTCGCCAACGGCTTCTCGCAGACGATCATCTTGCCTGCCTGCGCCGCGGCGATCGCAAGTTCCGCGTGGTAGTTGTTCGGCACGCAGATGTCCACGATGTCAATGCTCTTGTCGTCCATCACTTTGTGCCAGTCGGTCGCGTAGGACTGGTAGCCCCAGCGATCTGCGAAGGCTTTTGCCTCCTTCTCTTCCAGTCCGCAGATCGTCTTGAGGACTGGCTGGTACGGCACGTCGAAGAAATTGGTCACCTTGCGATAGGCGTTGGAGTGTGTACGGCCCATGAAGCCGTAGCCGATCATGCCAACATTCAGTGGTTTGGTCATTGCAGTCATTCCTTAATCACGGGGGTCGAATTCCCGGCGCCACGAAGAGGGTGTGCCTGGCACATCCTATGCGTTCCATCCGTGCGCGGCGCGCACCTTGAGCATTACATCGAGGATCTCATTCCAGGTGTCCTGCGTCTCGAGCATCGCATTGGGGAACATGCACCCATCCCAGCAGATGTGCTGGATGCCGCGCTTGGGAGCATCCTTGAGCCAGTAGCCGGCGCAGCGGACGATGTCGAGCTTGCCGTTGGGATCGTTGGCCGGGCAGTGCTTGCCCGTCTTGTCGTGCGAGCCGGCGCCGCGCACCTGGCCGTCGTTCTGCGCGATGTGCACGTCGATCGTCCAGGGCCGCAGCTTGCCGACCATCGTCTCGTACGCGTCGTAGAATTCCGCCTGCGAATAGCCGGGCTTCAGCAGCGCCGCCTCCGGCGCGTTGTAGCCCAGCAAGTATAGATACGTGTGAGCCATGTCTGCCTGGAAGCCGAGCGTCTCGGGCATCCCGACCTCTTCCAGCAAATCCAGCATGGCCTTCCAACTGTGCATGCCGGCCCAGCAGATCTCCCCCTCGGCGGCCAAACGCTCGCCGTGATCGGCGGCGACCCTGGCGGCCTCGCGGAACGTCTCGGCGATCTTCTTCGTGTTCGCCGCCGGGTTTTGGCTCCATTTCTCGACGTTGCCGTCCGCCGAATCGATGCGGATCACGCCGTACTTGCGCACGGCATGCTTGTTGAACACCCCGGCGATGCGGCACGCGGTCTGCACGGCGGCGACGAACTTCTTCCGGGCCGCTGCGTCCCCCATCGCCGTATCGCCAACCGTACCCGGCCAGACCGGCGCGACCAGCGAGCCGACGTTGAACCCGTGCCCCTGGACCAGGTCGGCGATCTTCCTCAGTTGGGCATCGCTGGCGTTGGGGTCGGTGTGCGGCAGGAAGAGGAAGTAGTCAATACCATCGAACTTCCGGCCGTCCACCTCGGCGCCGGCGGTCAGCTCCAGCATTCGTTCGAGGCTGATCGGCGGCTCCTGACCTGGACCGTCTCCTTTGCCGACCAGTCCGGGCCACATGGCGTTGTGAAGCTTGGGGAGGGGATTCGAACTCATTTCTGGCTCCTTCCTTGGCTTGTCGAATCGTCGACTTCGAAATCAAATGCCGAGAATCTCACGTGGCGGCATCCCAGCCTTCTCTGATCGTCTTGAATCCGAACTCGTAACATTCCCGGGGGCTGGCCGACAGCTCTCGCCACACGCAGGTCGTCGCCGCCAGCTCAGGCAAGCTCGTGCCGAAGGCCTCGATCGTCAGCCACTGGTCGTAGCCGCCGGAGCGAAGCGCCTTCAAGATCCTTCCGAACGGAACGTGTCCCTTGCCCGGCGTGCCGCGGTCATTCTCAGAGACGTGCACGTGTTTGATCGCGCCGAGGTTCCTCGTGATGCAGCCGACCGGATCCTTCTCCTCGATATTGGCGTGGAACGAGTCGTACATGACGCCCAGGTTCGGGTGGTTCACTCGCCTGGCATGGGCGGCGGCATCGTCGAGAATGTTGAGGAAGTAGCATTCGAACCGGTTCAGGCACTCCAACGCCAATTGGAGATTCGCCTGCTTCGCGAGGTCGGCGGCCTTGCGGTGCACCTCGGCGGCTCGCTCCTTTTCCTCCCGTGTCGGCCCTTTGCCGGTGAACTTCCCGAGCGGCTGGTAGAACGGTCCGCAGAGGACCTCCGACCCCAGCGCTGCATTGCAGTCGATGACCCACTTGAGGTAATCGACCGCTCCCTGGCGATGCTTGGGCTCGGCACTGATCGGGTTGCGCTGCTCGTCGGGCATGACCGTGCAGGTCGTACACTTCAGGCCGTGATCCTTGATAGCCTCGCCCACCTTCTTGTAGTGCGTGACCTCCCCGCTGAACAGCGGAACCTCTACGCCGTCGAAGCCCGTCGCCTTCAGCTTGCCCAGGATGGCAAAGTGCTCTTCCGTCACAAACGGCGTCCACAACAACAGATTCATCCCGATCTTCATAGGAACCCCTGATAGTGACCGTGTGGCTGTGTGTTTGCGCATATGCGTCGATGCGTAGTCATCATACCCACGACTGCCGACAAGTGCCTGCTGACCGCCCGGGGCTCCGGCCCCGGCGACGCCCCTTCTACCGCCCCCACATCGCGGTGTCAACGATTTTTCGCATAGCGCAGGGAAGGGGCAACGACAATCGGTGCCTGCTGCTCGCACCATCGGAGCGTCGCGAGAATTCTCGGTCTACCGCTCTTGACAGCTCGGGAGGCGAGGTGTACTCGATAGCGTTTGGCATACGTTGGCCAGGCGCGAATCGCACGTGTACAGAGAACCGGTTGGTGAGAGGATCGTCGCATGTCACAGACGCCGAGTCGAGAGACGCCGCTTCTACAGGAATTGGCCGATTTGCGAGATCGAATCGCCCAGTTGGAGCAGCAGATCGACCAACTGAAGGGGCAGGAGGAGGCGACGAAGCAGGAGCAAGAGCGGCTGTATGCCGTGCTCATGAACATGCCGGTTATGATCGACGCACTCGATTCCAATACGAATGTCGTCGTCTGGAACCGGGAATGTGAGCGAGTGAGCGGCTACAGCGCCACCGAGATCGTCGGCAATCCGAAGGCGCTGGAATGGCTCTACCCCGACCGGGCATACCGGGAAGCGATGTTGCGCGACTGGGTAGAACGAGGTGATGACTTTCGGAACTGGCCATTGCAGATGACGGCCAAAGACGGAACGGTCAAGACCGTCGCGTGGTCGAACATCTCCCGGCGGGTCCCGATTGTGCCCTGGAAGACGTGGGCGATCGGGGTGGACATAACCGAGCAGAAAGCGGCGGAGGAGGCACTGCGGGAATCCGAGAGACGGCTGCGAGAGGTCTTTGACAATATGCCGGTGGGCCTCTACCACACGAGCCCGGATGGCCATACCCTGATGGCAAACCCGGCGTTCGTGCATATGCTGGGATATTCCTCGTTCGAAGATCTCGCCATGGAGAACCTGGAGGAGGTCAGCCTGGGCTCACAGTATCCTCGCTCGGAATTCAAGCGGTGTCTCGAGAAGGACGGACAAGTCATCGGCTTTGAGTCGGCGTGGAAGAGGCGAGATGGGACAATGCTCCACGCCATAGAGAACGCACGGATCGTGCGGGATTCACACGGCAACGAGCTGTACTACGAAGGCACGGTGGAGGACATCACCCAGCGAGCCCAGATGGAGGCGGCGCTGCGGGAGAGCGAGAACCGGTACAAGACCCTCGTGGAAAGTGCCGGCGAGAGCATCGTCGTGGTGGACGAGCAGGGCGTTTTCCGGTTCATGAACACGACGGCAGCGGAACGGTTCGGCGGGAAACCGGAAGAGTACGTCGGGAAGACGTTGCGGGAGCTATTGCCACAAGAGACCGCCAAGCGGGCGGAGGTAGACGTTCGGACCGTGATCCGGACGGGCCGGGGCATGAGCGTGGTCGTACCGACAACCCTTCAGGGCAAGACCCGATGGTTCAACGTGACAATCGAACCGCTGAAGGATTCAGACGGCCAGATCCGTTCCACCTTGATCTTCGGCCGCGACATTAGCGAGTCTCTGAAGGCCCAGAGAGAGCTGCAGGAGTATCGCAGCCACATGGCCCACGCCGAGCGTCTGGCCGCTCTGGGGACGCTGAGCGCCACCGTGGCCCACCAGATGAACCAGCCGCTGACAGTGATTCGTCTGACGATCCAGAACTGCCTGGCGCAATTGAGGAGCGATCACGGCATGGAGGAACTCGTGGACGACCTGAAGGAATGTTTGGGGGAGGTCTCGACGGCCTCATCGATCGTGGACAACTTCAAGGGTTTCGCCAGGCGGACCACTGGAAGAAGTCCGGGCAGGACGAACATGCAGAAGATCGCGGAGAGGGTGGTGCGAGTGTGGGAGGATGCAGCCCGGACACGACGTGTCTCCCTGGTGCTGGACGGATTGGACCGACTTGACGAGGTCTGCGTGGACGAACGCGACATGGAACAGATGTTCTTCTCGCTGGTCGAGAATGCGATCCAGGCGGCAGACGGCCAGGGGGACCATCGGCTCTCAATCACCGGTGCGATCGGCGAGGAGTTCATCGAGCTTCGGTTCGCCGATGACTGCGGCGGCATTGCCCCGGAGCACATGGATCATATCTTCGATCCGTTCTTCACCACGAAGGACAGTTATGTCGGGACAGGACTCGGTCTGTGTATCGTGGAACAGGTGCTGTCGCGCGTGGGGGGCAGAATCCGCGTGGAGAACCGGCCGGCCGAAGGAGTGACCTTCCTCGTGACCCTGCCGCGCCAGGATGCATGAAGACCACCAGGGTCGCGAAGACTCCGAACCCGTGCCGGTGGCGGGCAAAGCTCGGTGACGAGGTGCAACGAACGGTCTTTCAGACGCCCTTCACCACAAATCCATGTACCGCCGGCCAAGACTCAGACTAACGCGCAAAGTGCGACCTCTCGGGAAGGTCCCCCGGTTTGACCGCCCCTGACCGGTCGGGACCAGGGCGAGCACTCGACCCCGGCCCTCCGGACAGCGAAAGGACCGTCTCTCTGAGGGCAGTCTGTGATCCCGCTCGTTACTCGACAATCTTGTAGACGATGTCGCCCTTTCTGGCCCGGTCGGTGATCTTGACGCCGACAGGGTCACCCGCCTTCGCCTCCTGGACCGGGGTGTTGTGGACCTGCATCGAGGTGACGGTCTCTTGAAGGTCGGTGGAGTGACCCTTGATGTGAATCTTGTCCCCGACCTTCAGCGGAGCGGTCAGCTCGATTGCGGCCACGACGGGCCGGGCGAAGAAATCCGACACCTGTCCAATCTGTTCCTCAGGCATGTTCAGCACTCCATCAAGCTCAGACAATTTCTTCCAGCGAACCGACGTTCACGCCTATTGTAGCGGATATCCTACCGCTTCGGGCAAGCCTTTTCTTTTGCCTGCGGCGATCGTTTGGCGCATTGCCTCGCGATGGCCCGACGACTATCATGTGCGTTGTTCGTTCGCAATCGTTGTGACTCGATGCGGCCCCCGCCAGGGCGGACGCGATCCCGGAAGGGGAATCACGAATGAAGAATGTGGCAGGTATCCTGGTTGCAGTACTGATCGCTCTGTCCTTTGCGCCGCGGGCTTCGTGCCAGGACGACGCGGACGCCTACCTGTGGCTGGAGGAAGTGGAGGGCGAGAAGGCCCTGAGCTGGGTGAAAGCGAAGAACGAGGCGACCCTGGCGGTGCTCCAGGCCCAGCCCCTGTTCGAGCCAACGTACCAGAAGGCTCTCGAGATCCTGAACTCCGACCAGCGCATCGCCTACCCATCTTTCCAGGGCGAGTACATCTACAATTTCTGGCAGGACGAGAGGAACGAGCGGGGCCTGTGGCGTCGGACGACCCTGGACGAGTATCTCAGCTCCTCGCCGCAGTGGGAGGTCCTGCTGGACGTCGACAAGCTCTCCAAAGAGGAAGGCGAGTCATGGGTCTACAAAGGAGCGACGGGGCTCTACCCGGACTACAGGCTCTACCTGGTCGGCCTCTCGCGGGGCGGTGGCGACGCCGTGGTGATACGGGAGTTCGACGCCGGCACGAAGCGGTTCGTGACAGACGGGTTTGCCCTGCCCGAAGCGAAGGGGTCCGTCTCCTGGAAAGGCCGTGATGCGATCTACGTGCAGACGGACTTCGGGCCGGGGAGTCTGACGGCGTCCGGGTATCCGCGCGTGACGAAGCTGTGGAGGAGGGGCACGCCGCTGAGTGAGGCCCGGACGGTCTTTGAAGGCCAGGCGACCGACGTGGACGTTGGAACCTACGTCCTCAACACGCCCGAACGGCAGTATGACGTGATTCAACGAGGGATCACCTTCTACACGTCGCATACGTACGTCGTCGAGGCCGGCGCGGCGATCAAGCTGGAGATTCCCGACGACGCCAATTTTGGCGGCTTCTTCAAGAACCAACTGCTCGTGCGGCTCCGGTCGGACTGGACGGTTGCCGCACGGACCTACAGACAGGGCTCGTTGCTCGCCATCGACTATGACCGGTATCTCCAGGGCAGCCGCACATTCGACGTCATCGTCGAACCCAACGAGCGGTCGAGTGTCGTCTCCCATTCGACGACCAGGGACGTTCTCCTGGTGAAGGTGCTGAACAACGTCAGGAGCGAATTGTACGAGTTCCGCCTGAAGGAAGGCCGCTGGCAGAAGCAGAGAGTCGAGACACCGAAGCTTGGGACTTTGTCCATCGGCTCGACGGATGAAAGATCAAACCGCTACTTCTTCACATACGAAGGATTCCTGAGCCCGACCAGTCTGTACTACTCGCCCGATGGACGCCAGGCGCGCAGGGTGAAAAGCCTTCCCGATTTCTTCGATGCCAATGGCCTGGAGGTGAAGCAGCACGAGGCCGTCTCGAAGGACGGCACGCGAATCCCCTATTTCCTCGTGCAGTCGAAGGACGCCAAAGCCGACGGCTCGAATCCGACACTCCTGTACGGTTACGGCGGCTTTGAGATCCCCATGCTTCCCTCCTATGTGGCCACCACCGGAGCCGCGTGGCTCGAGAAAGGCGGCACGTACGCTCTGGCCAACATTCGCGGCGGCGGCGAGTTCGGGCCCCGATGGCACCTCTGCGCCCTCAAGGAGAACCGGCAGCGATGTTACGATGATTTCATCGCCGTCGCTCAAGACCTGGTGCAACGTAAGATCACCTCGCCGGCCCATCTGGGAATCATGGGCGGCTCCAATGGCGGGCTGCTCATGGGCGCGGTTTTCACCCAGAAGCCGGACCTCTTCCACGCCGTGGTCTGCCAGGTGCCCCTGCTGGACATGAAACGCTACAACAAGCTGCTGGCAGGCGCCAGTTGGATGGCGGAGTTCGGCAATCCCGATCTCCCTGAGGAGTGGGCGTATATCCGCAAGTACTCGCCCTACCAGAACCTTTCTGCCGATAGGAAGTACCCACAGGTGTTCTTCTGCACCTCCACGAAGGACGACCGGGTGCATCCGGGGCACGCACGCAAAATGGCGGCAAAGATGGAGAGCATGGGGCATAAGGTGTACTACTACGAGAACACCGAGGGCGGCCACGCTGCCGCAGCCACCAACCGTCAGCGGGCCCTCAGGACCGCCTTGAGCTACAGCTACCTCTGGATGCGACTCAAATAGCGGGAATCACAGACCCAAATCACGGAATCGCCTCCGGCAACGCTCTCCAGCGTCTGCTTCTCGATCTCCGATCCTCAGTGGAGGATCTCCCGCAGGGCCTCCATCGTCAGGACCCTGTCGAGTCGGCCGCTGGCCGCCCTGGGCGAGCCGCCCCCTTTGCCGCCGGTGAAGCTCTGGATTTGCCTGAGCAGGCCGCCGGCGTCCAGAGTGGCGGAGCTGACTGCGATTTGATTGCCGCTGATGACAATCCCGGCGCCCGCGGCCACTTCCGCGATCATCCCCGCGAGAGTTGACATAAGCTCGCGTGGCACCTCCCCGACGAAGACGCCGACGTGGGAAGGACCGACGGGCACAACGCTTGCTGACTTCGCCAGGTCGGCCAGCCGTAACGACCAGAGCCGATCAGGCTCTTTCGCCAGCTCCTTCGATCGCTCCAGGGTCTTGGCAAATATGGAGGGCAGGTCGCCGGAGGCACAGCCCGCGCCTTTGCGCAACTCGCGGAGGATCGTCGTCTCCAACTGTGATCGCTCCAGCGCCTTGTTGCCGGCGGCGAACGACATCCGAGTCCCGCCCTTCCTGTTCTCCAGATCGAAGACCCGGATCACGCCGATTCGCCCGGTCGACTTGACATGGGCCCCGCAGCAGGCCGAGACATCGATGTCGCCGATACGAACGATGCGGATGACGTCCGCGTCGATCGGGCCCATACGGCTGCGCGCCTGAGCAGCGTCCTCAAAGGTCGTCTCGACCGGGAGATCCAGCATGACCGCCTCCATCGCCAGCCGTTCCAGGTCCAGCACCGTGTCCCACTCGACGGTCTTGTCGAAATCGATGGTGGAGCCGTCAAGCCCGATGTGGACGGCGACCGTCTCCAGGCCGAACCGCTTTGTTGCGATGCCTGACAGGATGTGCTGAGCGGTGTGCTGTCCGGCCGTACATAGCCGCCGCTGCCGGTCGACGCACGCGGCGTGGCTACTGGGTGCAAGCGGCCTGTCCAACGTATGTTCCACCCGGCCCTCCACGAGCTGAACATCACAGACCGTCGCCTCGCCGATAGAGCCCCGGTCCGCCGGCTGGCCGCCCTCGTCAGGATGAAACAGGACCGGCTCGATGGCCACCTTGTTGGGCGCCAACGAGGTGACTTGGACTTGCGTCTCGAACACGTCCGGCTCGGTCCAGTACATTCTCTTCATGCCCGGATTGTACCGCTGCTCTTGATTTCCTCAAGCGCCTGCATAGGCTGCTCGACATTCGCGCGGACCCCGGGTATGCTCTGGAGTCACACTGGAGGATTGAACCGTATGACGGCGCACGAGACATTTCGGACGACCCGCCGGCACGCAGGAGTCCTGTCGATCATTTGCCTGGCGATGTCCGCAGGCGGGATGGCTGCCGCTGGACAGAGTCTGACACTTGAGAACGATCTGATTCGCCTCACCTTCACACCGGATGGCGCAACAAAGAGCCTGCTCGAAAAGAGCACTATCCACGAGTGGCTCGCAACGGAGCAGCATCCCTGCGCTGGATGCAGGTCGCGAAGGACCGACCGGTGAATTGCACTGTCGCATCCGTCGAGGCGCTGGCCGAGTCCCAGGCCCAGTTGCAGCACCCGGAGCTGATCATTGGCGATAGGACGCTTGCCCTCCCCGCGGACCTGAACCCCGGCGACTACGTCGAGTTCTGGGCCGATGATGCACTGAAGGTCATCGACCGCAACGGCAACCTGATCTCATCCGTCGCCATCCAGGCCGATCCACCGATGCTGCAGCCCGGCGAGAACCGCGTCCGGCTTCGTGCCGCCGCTGGGGCACCGGCCAGATTCACCTGCATCACCACGGGCGATGCCCTCTCCTGGTAGCGGTCATCGGTGACCGCCCTCGCGTGCTCGATCCGCGGTGGCAAGGCTCCGGTCGTGACCTGCACGAATTCACAGAGAAGTCCGTTGCGCATCGGGGCCGTTGTGGCACTCTATTGGACACCGGTCAGGATTCCGGGGCGGTTTTCAAGGACGCCCCGCCAGCCGAGGCGACTGAGGCGGCAGCCCTGCGGGGAACTCCGCCTGAACGCTGTTCTTGCCTGAGGGCGGCTGGATGGCCGGTCCGATAAGTGGGGGCGCCCCCCTGCCGTCGCCCGTCAAGGGCAGGCACCGGGGCCCGCCCCTACGACCGGAGATGTGAGGATTTTCCAACGCAACGATATGTCGGGAGGTGGTTGAAGTGACGGCCGGAGATTTTTCCCCGCAACGTCTGCACTTTCTGCTTGAGGAGAGAGCCGCACGGGTCGATTCCCTTCAGAACGAAGAAGGATCGTCGTGCGCACTAACAATTCGAAATTCGAAAGTCGGAATTCGAGATTCTTATGGGAGGTACGTTATGAACGGGCTGAAGGAACTGTTCAGCAGGTCTATGGTCATCGTCGTGGCGTTGGCCCTGTGTGTGGGCTTGGGCACGGCGGGCGCCGTGGAGGACCAATTCTCCGCCGATCTCGGCTACAGCGGGGAGATCGTCCGAGGGTCAGGGACCGGATACAACCACGGCTCCTGGTACTACTACCCCAACTCGGACTGGTTGGCGCAGTGGTTCTACAACGACCGGCCGAACGCGGATCTCAAGAAGGTGATCACGGTGGATCTCACCGTGGACGTGTTGAACCAGGCGGCCAATGGCACCCTTGAGGTGGCCGTGAACTGGACGAGCCTGGACTGGCCGGGCACACAAGGCGAGCCCCCCCTGCCGGCGCGGGTCACGAGCCCAACCGACGAGACGCGGTACATCCTGCGACAGACGATCATCCAACGCACCGACGTGCGCGGGGCACAGTCCGTCAGTGTGAACTTCGAAATCGAGGATTTCTGCCCCCAGTGGGTCTCGATCGACATCCGCGGCCAGAATGTGAGCATCGAAGGCCGAATCCAGCATGAGTGCGTGGACAAGGATTCCTTCCTTCCACCGACCGGCATTCGCGACTTCGGCGACGCTCCTGAAGGAGTCGTAGCCTATCCATCCTCCGGCGTGGCGGGCCTGTTCCCCACATGCGTCACAGTCGGACCCGCCTCCTGGATCGAGCATAGCGGCGGAACCTGCTGCTTCGGCGAGAAGGTCGACATGGAAACCGACGGCAACGGGGGCAAGTGTCCCGCCTACAGTCCGGACCTCTACGATCAGGACGAGAAGCAGGTCGACGGCGATGCCGGCCTGATCAAGCCGCGAGCATTCACGATCAAGACAAGCGGCGGAAGCACCCGTGTGGTCCCGACCAACTTCTATGTGTTGGAGTCCATGGGCAACGCCTGCCTCATCGCCGTGTGGGACGCGACGATTGATATCGAGGTCACCAACAACAGACACCAGGAAGCCTATGTGAACATCCTGTTCGACTGGAACCAGGACGGCAAATGGGACGGTTCGTCCAGGTGCGCGGACGGCGTCGCGCCGGAGCACACGATCGTGAACTTCCCCGTGCCGGCCGGTTACAGCGGGCCCCTCTCGGCGCTGCACCCTCCGAACTTCAAGATCGGTCCGCTGGGCGGATACGTCTGGACCCGGTTCACCATCTCCGACCGCAGGGTCATGGAAGGCTGGAACGGCGACGGGGTCTTTCCCGACGGCGAGACGGAGGACTACCTGCTGTACATCAGGGAGCCGTTGCAGTTCTGCGAATGGACAGAGGGCGATCCACACAAGATGCACTGGGCCCAACTGCCCGACAGGCAAAAGACTGGATTGAACGTGGACATGTACTGGACCAGCCTCGCGGACGATTTCCGATGCGCCCAGAACGGCCCGATCACCGAGATCCACTTCTGGGGTTCCTTCCTCGACGACGACCTGCCGCAGTTCAGCGTGGACAGCCTGGAGTTCGTGATCAACATCTACTCGAACAAGCCGGCGGACACTCTGACTCCGTGGAGCCGGCCCGGGGACCTGCTCTGGACGGCGGAGATTCCGGCGTACAGCTACGACTTCCATGACCTCTCGAGCACCGTGAAGAGGGGCTGGTACGACCCGGCAAGCAAGCTCTATCTGCCCGAGAACGAGAAGCGGCTCTTCCAATACGACATCTGCTTCGAGGACAGTGACAAGCTGTTCGTCCAGAAGCAAGGCACGATCTACTGGATCGAGATCCAGCAGAAGCACGATGCCTCCGCCGACTACACCTTCGGATGGGAGACGACCCAGCAGAGACTGCAATTCAGCGACAAGGCCGTCTGGCTGCATCCGAAGTACGGCTGGATGCCCATGACCTACCCCAACGGACACGACAGCGCCGGCGACGCGCTCGACCTGGCCTTCGTCATCGTCGGTCCGGAAGCGCCGGACACCGATTTCGGCGACGCGCCCGACCCGACCTACCCGACGCTGTCGAGTAGCAGCGGCGCCAGCCACATCATCTCCGACAGGGTGTACCTCGGCAGCCGCGTCGATGGTGAAACCGACGGCCAGCCCAACGCACTGGCCACCGGCGACGACGGCAGCGGCGTCGACGACGAGGACGGCGTGGTGTTCTCCAGCCTGGTCGTCGGCGAGACCGCCAGTGTCCAGGTGACCGCCTCTGTCCAGGGTAGTCTCAATGCCTGGATCGACTGGAACGCCGACGGCGACTGGGACGACGCCGGGGAGCAGGTGTTCGTGGACACAGCGCTCTCCGCCGGCGCCAATAGCCTCACTGTGGTGGTTCCCGCCACGGCGGTCGTGGGCGACACGTATGCACGCTTTCGCTTCAGCACGGTCCGGGGCCTGCGCTATAGCGGTCCCGCCGCCGACGGCGAGGTCGAGGATTATATGGTGCGAATCGAGGCGGGCATGGTCCCCATCAAGCCGCCATTGGAACATCTGAAATGGTCACAGCCGCCAATCGAACGTGATCCGGATTCCAAGACGCCCATCTACTGCGGCTGGGACCAGCCGGCCTACGTCACCCGCATCGCAGCCACCACCACCGCCACCTGGAGACTCGTGGCCGACGATTTCCGCTGCATCGGCGATATGCCGGTGACGACGATCCACTGGTGGGGCTCCTACGAGGGCTGGGACGATGAAGCCGCGCCTCGCCGCAAGCCCGATTCCTGGCGAATCGCCTTCTGGAGCAATGTCCCCGCCGACTCCCGCTATCAGTTCAGCCGGCCCGCCAAGATTCTGTGGCTCGTCAGCGTCGCTGCCGACAGGGTACAAGAGGAACGAGTCGGCATCGATCAGTTCCCCCACAAAACTACGGATACAACCTACCAGTACCTGTTGGAGCTCCAGGACCGCGAGTACTTCAAGCAGGCTGATTTCGTAGAGAGCGCCACGACCGACCGCACCTTCTGGATCAGCATCACGGCGGTCTACACGGGTCTGCCCGAGCCGGACTATCCGTGGGGTTGGAAGACCCGGCCTCAGTCGTGGATGGACGCCGCCGTCAAGGCGGAGGTCCGCCGCACCGATCTGCAAGCCAGTGTCACGCTCGATGTGGCTACGGTGCAGCCGATCACCGATTCGCAGCTCTGCCAGCAGACAGCCAGCTACGACATGGCGTTCGAGCTGGCGACCAATCCCGAGTTCATCAAATGGGAACAGGATTTCACCGGGATCCGCAACTGGCCACACTACGAGGATGAGCAGTCCCTGGCCGTTGAGAGCGCCGCCGGCGCCACGAAGTGGACCCAGAAGCCCGATACGTCCAGCGCCGGCATGGACGTCGATATCACCACCGACATGCCGCCGACCTGGCCCGACGCCATCTGCGGAGACGACTTCCAGTGCAAGACGACCGGGCCGATCACCGGCATCACGCTCTGGGGTTCCTGGTATGACGACACTTTGCCGAGCGGCAGTGCCGAGAATGTGAAGTTCACACTGAGCATCCGCGAGGACATTCCTGCCGCCCGAAGCACGACCGGCTTCAGCATGCCGGGCAGAGTCCTCTGGCGCAAGGAGTTCTCCAAGGGCCAGTTCACCGTCGAGTCGCAGGAGGGGGGCAACCAGAGCTACTACAACCCGGCCAACGCCACCTGCGAGCTCACCAACCACAGGATGGTCTACAAGTACACCTTCAAGATCCCTTCCAGCGATGCGTTCCGGCAGACAGGCACGACCAGTCAGCCGGTCGTGTACTGGCTGGTGGCTCAGGCTCTGCTGATTCACCCGCCGGGTAGTGTCGCAACGCGGTTCGGCTGGAAGGCCTCCGTCGACCACTGGAATGACAAAGCCGTCTGGGGCAACGGTGCCGAGCCTTTCCAGGGCTCCTGGCGAGAGTTGACCTATCCGCGCGAGCACCCCTCCTGGACCCGAGCGATCGACCTGGCGTTCGCGATCGAGACCGAGGAGGCGGGGGCCGGACTGACCTATCGACGCATCGTTGCCGACGACTGGCGATGCCGCGGGACCACCCCGGTCACTGGCATCGCCTGGTGGGGCTCATATATCGGGTACGGCTATCAGCCCTGCGAGTGCGCCCAGATGACCGCGCCGAGAAAGCCCGACTACTTCATGCTGTCGATCTGGACCGACGTCGCCGACAGCACCAAAGGCTTCAACCATCCCGGCCAGAGACTCTGGGAGTACAAAGCGGAACAGTTTGACGAGGTCATGGTCGGCTTCGACAAGCATCCGGAGGCCGGCGAGTTGAACATCAAGGGCTTCGAGCCGGTCTATCGCTACTCCGTCCGCCTGCCGCAAGCGAACTGGTTCCGCCAGGACGGCCAGAACGATGTCCTCTGGCTCAGCGTGGCCGCTGTGTACAGAGAATCCCGCAGCATCGTCTATCCATGGGGTTGGACCAACCATCCGCACTCCGACGGGGACCTGCCGGGCATCGATCTGATCGGCCACTGGAAGCTCGACGAGAGGACCGGCACCACCGCCGCCGACAGCTCAGGCAACAGCAACACCGGCGCCCTGATGGGCCGGCCCGTCTGGATGCCTGACGGCGGCTGGCTCGCCGGCGCCCTGGAGTTCGCCGGCCGCAACGACTACGTCAGGGTCGAGCGCCCCAGGGGCTTCAATCTCGCCCCGAACTCGTTCTCCGTCGCTGCCTGGATCTACCCGAAGGAGACGCGAGGCCGGTGGCATGCGATCATGGAGTACGATCGCAGCAGCCTCAACGGCAATCGCTTCGGCCTGTGGCTGGACCAGGAAGGCCGCCTCCACTTCCGCGTCGGCCAGAACACCTGGCAGGGTCCGGACAGCCTGGTCCCGAACCAGTGGTACCACGTGGCCGCCACGTACGACGCGACGACCCGCGCGATGGACATCTATGTGGATGGCCAGCTCGTGGCGACCGCGACGAACCAGAAAGGCTTCACGAGCCCTGTCGTCGCGACGTTGACGATCGGCGCCAATGGCACAGGCGCAGATGAGTTCTTCACCGGCCTGATCGACGACCTGCGGGTCTACAAGGTGGCTCTGAGCGAGGACGACATCCTGACGCTCGCCGGCGCCGGCGCCAACAGCGACGCCGTAGCCGCCGACTTCAGCACACTCGCGACGATCGCCGCCTGGCCGTGGGCCGAGCTGTTCGATCAGACCCAGCACAGCGAGGACATGTCCTTCGTGCTCTTCACCAATCCATAGCAACCAGGGCCATCGTAGCCCCACATGATCTCAAAGGGGCGGGAGCGACCAACCATCGCCCCCGCCCCTTTCGTCTTTCTGAACACGGCCTGCACAGA
>JAFGJR010000219.1 GCA_016928975.1 Sedimentisphaerales bacterium
AGCCCTTCGCATCCGTTATGGGGTTGCCCGGCAGACCTTTCATGGCGACCCCCGGCGCACCGACATTGCCGGAAATCGTGAAAGTGAGCACACGGGCGGCATAGTTCTCGTTCGGCCTGTCGGTCACGAGCTGCTGATACGCTTTGCTCGTTGGTTCGAACACGTAGCCTTCCTTGACCGGAGTGACGGTGCCGGCCCAGCCATATTCCACCTTGGCGCTGTAGCAGCCCTTCGCATCCGTTATGGGGTTGCCCGGCAGACCTTTCATTGCGACGCCGACTACGCCCGCCTGGCCCGAGATCGTGAAGGTGCGTATGCGGGCGACGTAGTTCTCGTTCGCTTGCCCGTGCGCAGCGTGTGTGTATGTTCTCGCTCGCGGCGTGAAGGTATAGCCTTCCTTGACCGGCGTGACGGTGCCGGACCAGCCGTACGGCACCTGTACCTCGTAACCGCCATCAGGATTAGTCACAGGATTACCCGGTAACCCTTGCATGGCCACCTGGGCCACACCGAGCTTGCCGGAGATCGTGAACGTGAGCAGACTGGCTTGGTAGTTCTCCTTTGTGAGATCTTCCTCGACGGCGCTGTATGTCCGCGAAGATGGCGTGTACGTATAGCCAAGCCTCGCGGGGGTGACGGTGCCGGACCAGCCGGATGGCACTTTCGCGCTGTAGACGCCGTTCTCATCGGTCATGGGATTTCCCGGCAGACCCTGGAGCGTCACGCCGGGCAGGCCAACGCTGCCGGAGATCGTGAAAGCCTTCCTCGTACTCGACTCGGCAGCCTGTCCGACCCCGCCAAGGCCTAGGACTAGCAGGCCACAGATGGTTGAGACTGCAACTGCGTTCTTCGTACATGTCATGACTTCACCCCTTCACAGGTTCTCACTGCTTTGACGTAGGGTGTGCACCGCACACCATCCCTGCGCTGTTTGGAGTTCCACGTTGGCGCGGTGTGGGGCCGCCTGAAGGCGGAACTCCAAACGGTCAGTTCTGTACGGTTGTCGGTGGTTCCTCCGTCAAGGCGGCCAGCCTCAGGAATCCCATGCCGGTCTGCGTCTTGATCTGGTCCAGGGCCTTGGCGACCTGGCGGCGGTCGGTCAGGCGGCCGGCTTCGATGAGCTGCACAACCTCCGTGAACCGACGGTCCACCAACGTCTGCATGCCGGACATGAGATCGTTCGCAAAGACGCGCAGGTCCCGGCCCATCTGCTCGGCGATCTCGGTCTTGAACTGTGCGTTGCCTTCCGCCAAAGCCGATCCCAACCGTTGGTCCATTTCCGCCAGCATGCTCTCCTGCAACGCAGGTGTGAGAGAAGCCAATACGGAAGACTGCACATCAGCCCGAAGCTGCTCCACGTCAACGGGACCCGGCGCCGTGAATCGACCGATAGCGATTCCCGCGCCGAGGATCAGCACCGCCGCGACCGCCGTCCGCGCGAGTCTGCCTATCAGCGGTACGATCCGCGCCGAGCGCGCCGGCGCGCGAGCCACGTCACTCAGGGCTTCGATCACTCTGTCGCAGCGTGCGGCCATGCCGGCCTTGACGTGTTCGCCGCAAGTGATGAGCGCTTCATTGTGACGCTCCAACTCGTGCAGGTACTGTCGACAGCCGGCGCATTGGCTGACGTGGTCTTTCAAGGCTTCCGTCTGCTCCTCGCCCAAGGTGCCGAGCACGTAGTCGGCGATTCGCTCCTGCATATTCTGGCAAGCCTGGCTCATGGTGTCTCTCCTTGTGCGGTCAAGATTTCGTGCAGCTCCTTCAGGGCCGTCCGCAGCTTCAAGTAGACCCCTGAAGTCGATATGTCCAAAGCCTCCGCGACGCTCTTGACGCTGCGCCCGTCGAAGTAGTACATCACCAGCGGTAGCCGCAGGTCCAGCCGGAGCCGGGCGACGGCGCGCTGCAGATCCTCGGTCGGCGCTGCCTGCTCCCGTGCCTCCTCGTGTCCGTGACCCGCCAGCCGTTGGGCGGCAGCTCGCTTGCGGAGGCAGTTGACGCTCAGGTTCCGCGCGATCTTGACGATCCAGTGGCCGAACTGGTCGGCGTCCCGCAACTGCCGAATCTTCTCAAGCCCTTTAATCACAGCATCTTGCGCGACGTCCTCGGCATCGTGCAGGCTGCCGACCACGCCGAGACAGACCAGAAAGACCTGGCTGTAGTACCTCCTGACGAGCGCAGCGTACGCTGCCCGTTCTCCCCGGCGGACCGCCATGACCAAGTCTGTATCGCTGCGTTCGTCCAAACAGAGCTCCGCAACCGGATTCCACCATAGAGACAAGCGGCATGCATGCCAATTACACAGAAAACGCCCCGCCGGAGCAAGTTTCTCGCAGGCCATGACCGGCGCGAAGGCCCTGCCGCCTGTCCGAGCGGGACGGATGTCGTAGAATAGGCGTGACGATTGACAACAGCATGTTTCAACCGGTCGAGGTCAGAGCGATGGCCGTGTTGAAGTTACGCGCCCATAACGAGCGAGCGGAAATTGAGTTCGAACTGGCCTACTTGAGGCCCCTGACGACGCAACAGCGCTTCGAACTGATGCTCCGCAAGAGTCGAGAAATGGCGTCCCTGCGGAAGCGGCATGGAAGTCGAAGGACTACTCAAATCATCAAGCGAACATAAGCTCCCGGCCGGTCGCGCACTCAGCCTGCGCGACCCGAGTGATCTCGACTTTATCCTCTCCTTGCCCGACGGCAGTGTCACCAGGTAAAGGGTTTGCCGGTCAGGCGTTTGTAAGCATCGATGTATTTGGCGCTGGTCTTCTCGACGATGTCCGGCGGGAGCGTGACGCCGGGGCCGGACTTGTCGAACTGGATGCTCTCCAGGTAGTTGCGGACGAACTGCTTGTCGAAACTCTCCTGGTCGCGGCCGGGCTCGTACTTGTCGGCCGGCCAGAACCGTGACGAATCAGGCGTGAGCACCTCGTCGATCAGGATGATCTTGCCGTCGGTCAGACCCCATTCGAACTTCGTGTCGGCCAGGATCAGGCCTTTCTTCTCGGCGTAGCCGCCGCACTTCTGAAAGATCTCGATACTGTGGTCGCGCGCATACGTGGCGTGCTCGATGCCGATGATCTCAGCGGCCCGCTCGAAGCTGATATTCTCGTCGTGCGTGCCGCGCTCAGCCTTGGTGGCCGGGGTGAAGATCATCTCGGGCAGCTTCTGGCACTGCTTCAGACCGGCCGGCAGCTTCACGCCACAGACCGTCCCGTCACTCTGGTACTCCTTCCAGCCCGAGCCGGCCAAGTAGCCCCGCACCACGCACTCGATGGGCAGGACCTCGACCTTCCTGACCAGCATGCTGCGCCCGGCGAGCTGGTCGGGGTGGTCGCGGAACGGCCGGGGGAAGTCGGCCACTTCGTCGCTGAGCAGGTGGTGCTCGACCACGCCCGCCAGGTAGTCGAACCAGAACTTCGAGATCTGGGTCAGGACGATGCCCTTGGACGGAATGCCGTTGGCCATGACCACGTCGAAGGCGCTGATCCGGTCGGTCGCGACGATCAGCAGCTTGTCGCCCAGGTCGTACACATCGCGGACCTTGCCCTGCATCGGCTTGGCGCCGGGGATCTTCGTCTCCAGGATTGTCTTCATAGCGATTCCTTTCGATAGTCCATCAGTCAGGGCCGTATCCTACGCCCTCCGTCGCCCCCCGTCAATCCTGGCGCGTGGCCCGGAGACTGGCTTTGTCTGACGCACAAGGGTCGTGCCCGACGCCGGTCGGAGCCATGAGCGATGGAGCTTCGAAGGAAACCCCACAACGTCGGGACAGTGCGTGCGTGAAGATTTCCTGGCATGGCGGGTGGCAGCCTCAAACGCGTTTGCGTTTGGGGATGGCCGATTGGACTGTCACATCGATTCCAGGCAGTTGCC
>JAFGJR010000220.1 GCA_016928975.1 Sedimentisphaerales bacterium
CTGTCCAGGAACAGCACGTTCTGGCCGTCAAGCTGATGGCCGATCGTGTTGCCCTTCTTCGCCGTGTCGCTCGTGCCTAACGCGCCACCATACGCCACGTCCGGGCGGAAGTCCGTCCATACCTGCGGATCCGCCGCCGGGCTCTTGATCCACGGGTTGCGATCCGCCGCCACCGCAAATCCGGGCTCGTTCGACGTCGTCAACGCATACAGACCGAACGGAATGTGATATGTGTAGCTGCAATGCTTGAACGACTCCGTCGGCGGGCCAAAGTCCCAGGCGTCGATCAGCTCAAAGTCCGTCCGAAGGCCCGTCTGATCCGACAGCTTGAACTCGTTCGTGCCGGCATCGCCCTTGCAGATGAACGACTTCGGCGTCACCTCCGAGTACTTGATCAGCAGGTAGAAGCAAGAGCTGATCGACGCCGTGCCGCCTTCGCCAGCGGTGTTCAGCCCGAAGGCCGTCCGTCGATCCGCCGCCGTCCACGCGGTCGCGGTGGGCAGCAAGCCCCACTGGGTGTTGCGCCCGCCGGCGCGAGGAAGCTCGTCCTCGTAGTCATTGGCATAGATCAGCATGGCCTTGCCAATGCCCGACAGGTTGGTGCCACAGACCATTCTGAACGCCAACTGGCGCACGCGCGCCAATGCCGGCATCAGAATGCCCATCAGCAGAGCGATGATCGCAATCACGACCAGCAGCTCCACCAGTGTGAAACCTCGTTTCGTTTTCATGATCTTATCCTTTCCATCTGTGTGAGTCCGACGGGTGTCACGGCGTCCCGGCACAGGAGATGGTATGTCGATGAATGCCGTGCAGCGCGAGGACGCGCCAGACCGGGACGGCGGCCACGCGAGGCAAACGCTGCCCCGCCGCGACGCTCAGCCGACGTGTCACACGCCGATCTCACGAGTTCACAGGTTCGATTCATTTCCAAAGAGCACGCCGCCGGGTGCCAGGCGGCCCCACACGTCCTGTGAGGCCGCCCGCACCTGTGAAGAAAAGGTTTCCCTCAAGCCCACTGTCATGGATGCGGCCTTCGCGGATCCACGGCGGTCCACAAACCGGGGTCGTGGACCAGGAGGGAGTCCTTGCGGTTGGTCGGGGCAAGGGACGGGCTGTACGCCGGCTGCACGCCGCGAATCGCCCCCTTGCCGGTCGTGTCATCCGAAATCGTGTAGATGTTGTCGTCCTCAACCGCGCAGTAGGCCCTCTTGGCGAACTCCACGTGACTGTCCAGGAACAGCACGTTCTGGCCGTCGAACTGGTGGCCGATCGCGTTGCCCTTCTTGGCCGTGTCGCTGGTCCCGAGTGGACCACTGACGTAGGTCACGTCCGGACGGAACTCGCCCCATTTGGACGGCTCGCCGGCGGGACTCTTGAACCACGGGTTGCGATCCGCCGCCACCGCCAGGCCTGGCTCGCCCGAGGTCGTCAGGGCATACATCCCGAACGGCACGTGGTACGAGTAGCTGCAATGTTTGTACGACTCCTCGCCCGGGCCGAAGTCCCAGGCGTCGATCAGCTCGAAGTCCTGCCCCAAGCCAGTGATGTCCGACAGCTTGAACTCGTTCGTCCCTGCATCTCCTTTGCAGATGAACGACTTCGGCGTCACCTCAGAGTACTTGACCAGCAGGTAGAAGCACGAGCTGATCGTCGCTTTGCCTCCCGAGCCCGTGCCGTCCAGGCCGAAGGCGGTCCGACGACTCGTCGCCGTCCAGCCTCCGGACGCCAGCGCGCCCCACTGGGTGTTGCGTCCGCCGGCGCGAGGCAGCTCGTCCTCATAGTCGTTGGCATAGACCAGCATGGCTTTGCCTATGCCCGACAGGTTCGTCCCGCAGGTCAGCCGGAAGGCCAACTGCCGGACTCTTGACAGTGCGGGCATCAGAATGCCCATCAACAGAGCGATGATCGCAATGACGACCAACAGCTCGACCAGTGTGAAACCTCGTTTCGTTTTCATAGTCGTCCCCTTTCGCTTTGTGGGAGATCAGCGGGTCCGACCGTCTGTCGGCCTGGTCGAGGTATGCCAGAGAATGAATGCAGTGGTGCGCGAGCGCGCGTATGGCCGACACAACGGATGCGGAGGGAGCGGTCGCTCCCCTGCGCAAGGCCCGGCTGTGTGTTCTCGCCCGCCAGTCTCCCGGTTGGCTGTGTGTGGTTAGACGGTCGGAATGGAGCCCGGGCCGGGTCAAATCAACAGAAGATCAGACTGAGCGTGCGCAGCTCTACGGGACGGGAGAGGTTGTCTTGACCGGGGCAGGTCAAAGCGAAAGAGATGAGAAACGATCTGGATATGATAGCTACAAGAGGCTATGACACCTGCTGCGGTCCCAAGAGAACCCACCGGAGGCGCCCTTGCCTGTCCCTGTGGAACAAGCGCTGTCACTCAGTACACGTGGTGAGATCTGGGGAAGTCCGACGGATTGAGGGAAACCCTTGCCGCGCGGGTCCGGGCGGATGAAGAAGAGAGAAACGAGGGATGATGATAGCGAATAGAGATGATAGACGGCAACGAGATTGCCCGATCGCCCTACGAATCGACGGAGGGTCTTTGCCCCCTCGATAGGTGTCCGCGGATTGTCAGGACCCAATCATCCGGCGCATTGTCAAAGAGCACGGTACGGGGGAAAAGGCGGCCCCTGGAGACTTCCCGAGGCCGCCTTTTGACACACCTGATTGACAAAGAACTATCGCTTCTTCGCAGCCGTGGTTGTCCCGCCCATGGTATCCGGGTCGTGGACCAGCAAGGAATCCTTGCGGTTCGTCGGCACCAGGGTCGGAGACGCTACCGGCATCGTGCCGTAGATCGACCCCTTGCCGGTGGTGTCGTTCGACAACGTGTAGATGTTGTCGTCTTCGATGGAGCAGTACGACCTCTTGGCAAACTCCACGTGACTGTCCAGGAACAGCACGTTCTGGCCGTCAAGCTGATGGCCGATCGTGTTGCCCTTCTTCGCCGTGTCGCTCGTGCCTAACGCGCCA
>JAFGJR010000221.1 GCA_016928975.1 Sedimentisphaerales bacterium
AGCCTACGGAGATCACTGCGGTGGGTCCATTTTCGATGCCGATTCTACTCCCCGACGTGGGGCCCTTTTACATGCCGATTTCCACTGCAACGCGCCGCTGAGGCGAGCAAGCTCCTCGCGGAAGATGGCCGTCTGCTCCGGCTGCGGTGCATCGCAGGTTGCCTCCGCCGCAGCGCCCAGTGCCGGTCCGCGATGGCGCCGGGCAGACTTGTTGAGGTTGCGCGCCCGGTTCGCGACGCACGTCGCCAGGTAGCCTTTCAGACTGCCGGTCAGGCGAAATCGCCCGGCGGAATCGAGGAACGAGACGAACACATCGTGCACGACATCTTCCGCCAGGCTGAGATCCATCAGCAGCGCCGCTGCCAGGGTCACCAGATCGTCCTTGTACTTGTCGTAGATGCGGTGCAGGACACATCTGTCGCCGCGGTTGAATCTCAGCACGAGCATTTTGTCTTCGAGCATCAGCCGGCCACTCTCACAGACAATCGACTGTCGCATATATAACAACGCGGATATATGCTTTCGTATATCGATTCTCTGAATAATCGAGTGAAATGGCCGCGCACGGCGGAGATGGTTCAGTTCTGCGGGGCGGGCTGTGCCCACCTTCTGCCTACCGGCTTGGCGCGGGGATTTCGGTGGGCCGATCTTCGAAGATCTTGCGGAAAACGTGGCAGTAAGGGGTCTTGCCGGAGGTGTTGTAGTAATCCTGGTGATAGTCCTCGGCGGGCCAGAACGTGCCGGCCTTGGCGATCTGCGTCTTGACGTTGAAACCCTTCATCCGCAACTGCCTGACGAGGCGCTGGGCGACTTGTCTCTGCTCGTTGTCGAGGTAGAAGATCGCGGATCGGTACTGCGTGCCGATGTCCGGGCCCTGGCGGTTCAGTTGCGTGAAATCGTGCGTCTCGAAGAAGAGTTTGGCCAACTGCTCGTAGTTGGTTTCGGTGGGGTCGTAGATCACCTCGACCGTCTCAGCGTGGCCGGTTCGCCCGGTGCACACCTGCTTATAGGTCGGGTTCTCCGTGCGGCCGCCTGTGTAGCCCACGGTCGTGGAGATCACGCCGGGGGCCCGCTGCATGTGGTACTCCGTGCCCCAGAAACAGCCGGAAGCGAACAGGGCACGACCCAGCGATGGCGGGTCGGGGATTGCAGATTGCGGATGGTTTGCCGGGTCAGGCGCCGTTGTGGCCTGCGCCGCTGCCTTCTGTGTTCGCTGCTCGGCGGAGAGGAAGTCCATTGAGACTGAATTCACGCAGTACCGGGTGTTCTTGGGGGTCAATTGCTCACCGACGAAAACGTGTCCGAGATGAGCGCCGCAATTGGCGCACAGGATTTCGGTCCGGCCGTCAGGCTCCGGTTGCCACTTGACGGCTCCCGGAATCCGGTCGTCGAAGCTGGGCCAACCACAGTTGGTGTGGAACTTGCTCGACGACTCGAACAGCTCGGCGCCACATCGCTTGCAGGTGTAGACGCCCTTCTCGAAATGTCGATAGTACTTGCCGGAGAAAGGCGATTCCGTCCCTTTGTACACGATCACCCGTTGTTCCTGAGGCGTCAGTCTCTTCATGGTTGCGCGACTCTCCTGCCCCGTATTGGAGGCTGCATCGCCGACCGTCGTACTCGAGCCGGGGCTCCTGGCGGCGGCAGCCCACACAAGGATGGCTCCCAGCGCCAGCCCCAATCCGGCCAGGCCGGCGGCGAGGGCCGTACCCTCTTTCATGCCTGGATGCCTGCTGCGACTCATGATGAAGTCCTTCACATATTTGCATCAGCTTCACGAAGTCTATACCGCAGGCACGCGGCGGTTGTTCCGTCTTTTTCCGAAATCGAGTCGAACAATTGCCGTCGGCGGTCCGTTGCGGGTAGAATCACCGTCGAGTTGCAGGTGGTTTGCGGACCTTATGGCCGCTGAAAGGGCCGGAAGAACTGCTGGAGGTCGGTCTATGTCGAATCGTCCAATTCACCCCATGTATCGTCGGGAGTTTCTGGAGAAGCTGGGCATGGCTTCGCTGGGCGTGGTGGCCGCGGGCAGCCTGGCGGCGAAAGCCCAGTCCAAGAAGTGGGAGCCGGTGTCGGATCGCAAGGTGCGGGTGGGCATCGTCGGTTACGGCGTGTGCCGGTTCGGGGCCGCGTTCGGCTTTCAGGATCATCCCAACGTCGAGATCGTGGCGGTCAGTGACTTGATCCCCGAGCGGTGCAAAGGCCTGATGGAGGCTTGTCGCTGCGGCAAGTCCTACGAGTCGCTGGAGGAACTGGTGAAAGACCCCAAGATCGAAGCGGTTTTCGTGGCGACCGACGCCGCCAGTCATGCGAGGCACTGCATCGACGTACTCAATCACGGCAAGCACGTGATGACCGCCGTGCCGGCTGTGCTTGGCTCGGTGGAGGATGCCGAGCGGCTCCTGGAAACCGTCAAGAAGACCGGCCTCAAGTACATGATGGCCGAAACGAGCTGCTACCGCGACGACTGCTGCGCGATGCGCCAGATCTATCGTGCGGGCGGGTTCGGCCGGCTCATCTACTCTGAAGGCGAGTACTACCATTTCAGCCCGACGCCCATCGATTCCTATAAAGGCTGGCGGATCGGCCTGCCGCCCATGTGGTATCCCACGCATTCCACTGCCTACTACGTCGGTGTCACCGGCAAGCGGCTCACCTCCGTCTCCTGCATCGGGTTCAATGCGGGATTTCCCGAGTGCCGGCCCGACGCGAACCGGTACGCCAATCCGTTCACCGATGAAGTCGCCCTGTACGAGACCAGCGAAGGAGGCTCGTCCCGTATGCTCATGTGCAAAGGCGTCCAGGGCGCGATCGTGGAGACCGGCAGAGTCTTCGGCGAGAAGGGCTGGATGACCGGCACGGACTACCAGGGCGCGATGAGGGACTTGCCCGACACGAACCGCCCGGCCCTTCCGCCCGGCATGCCCGCCGGCGGGCACGGCGGCTCCCACGGTCCCTTGGCCAACGAGTTCATCACCGCGGTCCTCCAGGACCGGCAGCCCTTGGTGGACATCTACGAAGCCCTGGCGATGACCGTCCCCGGCGTCGTCGCGCACCAGTCTGCCCTCAAAGACGGCGAGCGACTCAAGGTCCCGCAATTCGATCCGCCGAAAGCTTGAGCCGGTGGCAATAGGACCGATAGGACGAATAGGACCTATGGGGCCTGGTCGATCACCTTAATTGTGCGGCCGGTGGTCTGGGATTCGAGGGCGGCGGTGAAGAGCTTGTGCCATGTGACGCTTTCTTCGGGCGTGGCACAGCCTGCGAACCGGGCGAGCGGCTTGCCCTGGTCGAGCTCGTAGAGGAACGCCGCCCACATTTGCAGGATCGCGTCGCAGACGCCGAACTGGAAGATGTCGCCGGTGATCGACGGGAATGTCACTTCATGGCCCATGTCGATCCTCCGCCACGCCTGCTCGCCGCCGACTTCGTACTCCAGCAGCTCCAGCGCATTGGCGTCTCGCAGGCTGTACTTGACGCTCGCGCGGGTCCCATAGATCTCGATGTACCAGTTGTTTCCTTCGCCCGGCGAGATCCGCTCGATCCGCAGAGTGAAGGGAAACACGCTGCCCGACGAAGCGTCTTCGGCTTCGCACAGCAAGTTTGCATTGTCCCAGGTATTGCATGGGGCCATGTCTCCTCGGCCATCCGGGCGCTCTCGCACAATATTGGACAGGACGGCTCGCACATTTCGCGGCAGCCAGCCGGCTCGCAGAGGGATCGTGCACGCGTGCGGGCCGAGATCGCCCATGCAGCCGTATTCACCATTGAACTCGACCATGCGTTTCCAGTTGATTGGCTTCTGCGGGTTCAGATCGCTGCTGTGCAGGAAGCCTGCGTTGACCTCGATGATCCGCCCGAACGCGCCGGCTTCGATCATTCGCCCGATTCGTTGGACCGCCGGGAAGAAGACGAACTGCGACGCACAGCGGACGAAGCACTCAGGGTGCCGGCGGATCGCGGCCAGGATCGCGCCATTGGCTTTCAGGTCGATGCCGAAGGGCTTCTCACCCATCAGGTGCTTGCCGGCTTCGATGGCGGCGATGAAGAATTCCTCGTGCAGATTGTGCGGCACGGCGATATACACCGCCTCCACGTCGGGATTCTTCAGCAGCTCGCGATAGTCACTCGTGACCTGGCGGATTGTCGGAACGCGCTGTCTGAACCAATCGACTTTCGGCGTCGCGAGCGTACGGTTGCAGATGGCCACGATCTCCGGTCGCACCGTCATCTGCGGCAGGTGCAGCCATCGAGCCGCCGCACTGGCGAACTCCCGCCCCATCATCCCGCACCCGATAATCCCAAACCGAACCGTCCGCATATCCAACCTCCACGCCACGTCTCATCCGATAGCTGTTGCCGATTCCACAGAGACGCAAGATCTTGCGTCTCTACGACCAGCCGAATCGCACGGGATAGTACCAGAGCCGAAGCCGCCATACAAGCCAGCCCGGCAACGATCAGTCAAGTCTAGACAGCCGGTCTTCCAAATCGGGCGCAGGTGTAAAGTACCAGGTCCTGCTCACCTTCTGACTTGTCAATAGACCACGGCGCTCCAAATAGAGCAGGTCCGTTCGTGCTGTCTGATAGACGACGTTGTGACTCATCTGGTGCGAGCTGAAAGTATACCGCTGTTGAGGATGTCGCAGTGCGTGGCTGATCAGGGCCTGTTGCCGGTGGTTGAGAACCATAAGGCCATGGAGTCTGTTCTCGATCGCCTGCAATGCACTGGTCTTTCTCGCGATATAGTCATGCAGTTCCTTGATGGCTCGTTGAATGACATCCAATTGGTGAAGGATGAAATACGTGAGATCATTCTCGTCCGTTTCCGTGTAGAGAAAGGCCCGGGCGTATTTGGCCGGGGCCTTCAGGAGGATGTGGGAAATCGAGACGAATTCGAAGAGCCAGTACCCGTGGCGAAGCATCGACCAATAGAACAACGCCCTCGCTACGCGCCCGTTCCCGTCGACAAAGGGATGGTCGTAGGCCAGCCAGAAATGCAGAATGATGGAACGTAGAACCGGGTGGATGAACTCCGCCGGGCTCTTGCTGTTGGCGAAGTCGCACAGTGCGGCCATTCTCTCTTCCAGTTGCTCGACGCACGGCGGCGTGTGAAAGACCTCGTTGTACATATCGGCAACCACGACAGGTTCGTTCGTCTGGCGCAACCGTCCTGCACCGGACTCGTCGGGGAGCGTCTTCTCCGTAGCAATTCGATGAAGATCAAGGATGATCTGCTGTGTCAGCGGCTGATCCTTCAGATGGCCGATTTGCTGCATCGTTCGGAAGTTGTTGAGAATCATCTGCTCGCTCTTGTCGCGTGGAGCGCGTCTGGTTCTGATCATCTCTTTGGCCACCAGACGTGTCGTCGCGGCTCCCTCTAGCTGGCTGGAGGTGATCGCCTCGCGGACGAGCGAATTGACGAGGTATTGGTCCCGTAAGTCCGGATTGGTGATCTGGTCGGGCATCTGGATGTACCCGCCGGCGCCTTGGTCGATCTTATGAAGAACCTCAGGGATGGGTTCGGCCAGGACGTAAGTGAAATACCTACCCTTCCCGTCCCGGAGAGGAACTGGCTTGGCCTGCATCAGCCTCGCAGTTTTGATCATGTACCATGATTCTTCATGCGAGAGCCCGGATGGCTGCGGATAGCGTCTGAACTTGTCCCAATGGAGGTACTTCCCCCGAAGAGGCGGATCGATTTTGGCATAGAGCTCCGTGAGGCGGCGGAAGCTCCACCACCGGTTGTCCGGCGATCCTGCTACCCTCCGCAGTATCTCATCCAAGTCCGGTGGCCTCTGGGGCATTCTCATGTATCTATCACTCTTTTTGGCAACAACTTACAGAGGTACTAATCACATACTAATTCATGCTATTTTAGTATATCGTCCTGTTGCCCGAGCGTAAATACCAATCTTCCATGTTTTAGCATTATATTGGCACGTGCTGGGGTTACGCCAGCGGCCCGATAAGAAGACCGTTCCGAGGCCGGGGTGGGCGTGGCCCTTTCCGAATCGTCAGATCGTATGGAGCATGAGGGCGGCGGCTTTGGTGCCTCGGAGGAAGCTGTCGAGGCTGAAGTGCTCGTTGGGTCCGTGGGGCCTGTCGCTGTCTAAGCCGAAGCCCATGAGGACCACCGGGCAGTTCAGTTGCTCGACGAAGGTATTGACCACCGGGATGGAGCCGCCGCAGCGAATGAAGACCGCGTCGTGGCCGAACCCACGGCGGAGGGCCTCCTGCGAGGCGCGGATGATCGGGTTATTCACGTCGAACAGCACCGGCGGGCTCGCTCCGAACTGCGCCAGCTCCAGGCGAACCGTGTCCGGGCACACGGAGCGGATGTGCTCGAAGATCAGGTCGCGGATCTTGTCCGGGCTCTGGTGGGGGACAAGCCGCACGCTGACCTTGGCCGTGGCGGAGGCGGGGATGATCGTCTTGGATCGTTGGCCCTGGTATCCGCCGAAGAGGCCGTTGACCTCGAACGTCGGTCGGGTCCAGAGCCGCTCCAGTGTGCTGTAGCCGCCCTCGCCGTGCAGGCCGGGGACATCCAGCTCCCGCATTAGGGCCTGCTCATCGAAACTCAGTTTGCGAAAGCTGTCGCGCTCCCAGTCCTCCAGCGGCGCCACATCATCGTAAAAGTGAGGGACCAGGACCTTGCCGTCCCGCGAGACGCACTGAGTCAGGATTTGAGCGACGACCATGGCGGGATTGGCGATGGCGCCGCCATAGGCGCCGGAATGGACGTCGCTGGCCGGTCCCTTGACAGTGAATTCGAAGGCGACGATGCCACGAAGGCCATAGGTGATCGCGGGGGTGTTCTCGTCGTACATGGTGGTGTCGGAGATCACGATCGCATCAGGGCGCAACTCATTTTTGACCTGTGTGACGTAGCGGCCGAGCGCGTCGCCGCCCGACTCCTCCTCGCCCTCCAACAGGAACACGACTTCGCAGGGCAGTTGTCCTTCAGTCTGGAGCAGGGTCTCGACCGCCTTGACGTGGGTGAAGACCTGTCCCTTGTCGTCGGTGGCGCCACGGCCGTACAGGATGCCGTCCTTGATCGTCGGCTCGAACGGCGGCGTCTGCCACTGGTCCAGCGGGTCCTCCGGCTGGACATCGTAGTGCCCGTAGATCATGACGCAACGAGAGGACTTGCCTTTCTTTGACGCGTGAACGATCGGCTGTCCGCCGATATCGACCAATCGCGCCTCGAAACCCAGCGCCTTGAGGTGATCGCAGAGCCACTGGGCGCACGCTCGCGTGTCGCCGTCATGGTCGCGCTGGGCGCTGACGGAGGGGAAACGCATCCATTCCTTCAGCTCGTCGATGAAACGGTCTCGGTTCGCGTCGATGTAGGCGTCAATTCGGTCCGTCATTCTCCTGCATCCTCCCAGTCAAAGCGGGTGTATGGACACTTGCTTCGTTCGACGCCCCATTCTACCCTGAACCTGCACAATCCGGCTACAGGGAAATACTCAATCCGAAGATGGAAGATTCAAGTGGGAAGATTGAAGATTGCCTCGCGGCGCTCGCAATGACGAGTCAGAGTCGGTTCTATTGATCGTTGAATGGATAAATGAAGTAGCTTGCTGACCGGGCTGGGTGTACGGCAGGCGTCAAAGCGTCTGGTCGGATCAGGCCATTTCATTTATCCATTCAAACACCAACCAGACAGCCCTCAGCGTCTGTGACTCGGGCGGCTGACGCGGTAGGCCCAAAGGGCGATCAGCAGCAGGAGGACCAGCCCGAACCACGCGCCGCCGGCCTCGATCCACGAGCGCAGCGACGGGAGGAAGCTCGCCGCTTTCTGCTGCCAGAGACTCGTCAGCGGCAGCTCCAGCCCCCAACTCTTGAAGAGCACGACCGGGATGGCCACGAGGATGCCCATGAGCGCCTCGCCGGTGATCAGGCCGGAGGCGAACAGCACGCTCCTTTGCTCGGAGTCCTCCTGTGCCTCCTTGCTCGCCCGCAGCCGGACGAGGGCCCGCTTGACCACGGTCGCGATGACACCGCCGATGAAGATCGCCACCGACTGGGAGAACGGCAGGTAAAAGCCGATAGCCACCGCGAGGACCGGCGTGCGGAAGGAACTTCGGCTGCGTTCGAGAATCCCATTCAGGACGATCAGGCCGACCGCGACCGCCATGCCGATGAAGATGAACGTCCAGGGCAGTCCGCCTTGAAAGACGCCCTTGGCAACGGCGGCCATCACGTTGGCTTGCGGCGCCGGCAGGGGTCTGGTGGCCGGCGCAGCCTGGCCGGCAAAGCCGTACGCGTGCTGAAGGAGCGTGAGCACCGGGGCGATCACCGCGGCGCCGGAAAGCGTCCCGACAGCGAGCATGACCTGCTGCTTCCAGGGCGTGGCCCCGACGATGTAGCCGGTCTTGAGGTCCTGGAGGTTGTCGCCGGCAATGGAGGCGGCACAGCAGACGACCGCACCGATGATGATGGCGGCGGCCGGGCCGATGGGAGCGCCTTTGCCGATCAGGAGCATCAGGAAGAAGGCGGAGAATACAATCGTCGTGATCGTCACGCCGGAGATCGGGTTGTTGCTCGACCCGACCAGGCCCGCCATGTAGCCGGCGACCGCCGAGAAGGCGAACCCCGCGATGAGCATGAGCACCGCCATCGTGATCGAGACGGGCAGCTTCTGAACGAAGGCATGATATACGAAGAACAACGGGATCACCGACAGGACCATCAGGACGAGGATCCACTTCATGGGCAGGTCGCGCTCCGTGCGCGGGACTTCAGCGGCCTTCTGGCCGGCGCCATCGACCGAGCGATAGGCTTGCAGGCCGCTGGTGACGCCCTTGAGCAAGGTCTTTCGCATCTTGAAGACGGTCCACAGACCGCCCACGAGCATGGCGCCCACGCCGATGAATCGTGTCTGGTCTTGCCAGATTTGATCTGCCCAGGCGGCTACGGAGAGGTCCTCGGGCTTGGGGTGAAAGTGCGAATAGATGGGGATGGCGACCAGCCAGTTGCCGGCGCCGCCGGCGAACATCAGGATGCCGATGTTGAGCCCCACGATCAGACCGACCGCCAGGAGCGCCGGACTGAGCGTGACGCCGACGGCGGTGACACTGGAGCCGATGGCCCGGCTGATCTGGAGCCGCTCGGGCCACAGCCCGACGAGGTCGCCGGTCACCTTGAAGAACCCGCCGGCCAGAGCGGTGCGGATGATCTGGCGGAGGCCCTCCGGACCCATCTGCCCGCTCTCGAGGACCTTGGCGGTGGCGATGCCCTCGGGGAATTGCAGCTTGCTGTCCACGATGAAGCTTCGCCGCAGCGGGATCGTGAAGAGCACGCCGAGCACGCCGCCGAAACCGGCGATGATCGTGACCCATTTGTAGTCGAACGTCTGCCATGTCCCCAGCAGGATCAGCGCCGGCAACGTGAAGATGCAGCCGGCGGCGATCGCCTCGCCCGCACTGGCGCAGGTCTGCACGATGTTGTTCTCGAGGATGTTGTTGCGTTTGAAGAATCGCAGGACGCCCATGGAAATGACCGCGGCGGGGATCGTGGCCGACACTGTCATGCCCGCGAACAGCCCCAGGTAGGCATTGGCGGCGGCCAGAATCACCGCCAGCAGAATGCCCAGGATGAAGCCTTTGATCGTGATTTCCGGCAGCGACTGGTTCCTTAGATCCATCCTATTTCGATCTCCTTATCATCTACTTGGGCCCATCCAATTGGCGCGCCTTGTGGTTACTTCACGAACTGCTGGACGAAGTACTTGGCGGTCAGGGGCTCGCCGGTGGAGCGTCGGATCATCTCGTTCCACGGGTACAAAGCGCCGGCGTGGAAGACGTTGTCCAAGAAGAACTGGCCGGCGGCTTTGCGGCCGATGTAGCTGACACCCTTGTCGGATTTGAGAGCGAGCACCTTGTTCACGAGAGTGTGGTGCCACTGCGAGGCCAGCATCTCGCCGAGCATGTAGTTGTGATAGTAGCAGGGCGCTATGGCGAAGTGGATCTTGGCCGCCCAGTCCGGATTGACTCGATTGGGGGGCCGGCGGACCATCTGATACTTCTCGACCAGGTCCCACCAGAGTCTGGTCAGGTCCTGGTCGGGATTGGCGTAGAGCTGCTTTTCGAAGTGGTACATGACCATATCCCATCGAGCGAAGATGAGCTGCTTGAGCTGGGCGTACTTGTCGCTGACCTTCTCGATTTCGGTTCGCTGCGCATCGGACAGGCCGAGCGTGTGCTGCATCCAGGCGGGGTTGCGGCTGAGCCGGCCGAAGAACATGGCCACGGCCTCGGTGGTGAAGGCATGGGCCGGCGAGCGGAGCAAGTACGGCGTGTTGAAGTCGAGGTACTTATCGTACACGCCATGACCCAACTCGTGCAGGATCGTATCCATCCAGTATTCGTCGTTCTTGAGGTTGCACAGGACTCGCACGTCGCCCTCACGGTCGATATGGGTGCAGAACGCGTGTGGGTTCTTGCCTTCCTTCTCGTACAGGTCGCTCTTGGCCAGGATCGCCTCGACCGGCAGGCCAATGCCCGCGTAGAACTCCTCGGCCAGCTTCTTGACGTCCTTGCCTTTGTAATAGGCGTCGAGATCGAGATCATAGACCATCGGCGCTTCCTGGAAGAACCGGTCATGGTAGTGCCAGGGCATCAGCTCCTTGGGCGTGATGCCATACTTGCGAGCGAGGATGCCGTCCAGCTCCGCCTTCAGCCTGGCGAAGGGCTCGTTCGTCAGCTCGTACAGCTCGTTGAAGATCGTGTCCAGCTCCTTGACATCCTGCTCGCCGGTGGCCAGGCTCATCGTGTGGTAGTTGTCGAATCCGAGCTTGCGGGCGGCCTGGTTGCGAAGCGTGACCAGCCGGACAAGGTCTGCCGCGACCGCCGCGCCGACCTGTTTGCTCGCCTGCCACGCCTGCTCGCGCTTGGCCGAGTCCGTCTCGCTCTTGAGAATGTCCACGATCTGGTTGTCGGTGACATTCTTGCCGTCGATGGCGCCTCGGAATGTGCTGAAGTTCTTCTCGATCTGCGTACCCAGCTCGACGATCTGCTTGAGCAGGTCCGGCTCGATCTGGTTGGACAGGTAGCTGTTGTAGAGCACCGTCAACTGCCGGGCCAGCAGCGGATCGGAGATCCGGCCCGATTCCTTGAGGTCCTTGAGCAAAGCGAACTCGCTCGAATTGCTGTACACCTGGCGCAGTTGCAGCGTCAGCTCGCTGTTGCGGTCGTAGGCCTTCGGGTCGCCGGTGACCGCCGCCTCCCACCAGGCCAGGTTCGCCTGCTTCTCCAACGGCTTGATCTTCTCGATGTGTGCGGCAATGAAGTCCTTCAACTGAGTCTCCTTGGCATTGAGCGCGTATCCCTGGGTGGTCAGTCCCATCACCAGCAACCCGATCATCCCGTACGAACTTCGCATTCTGGCGCACTCCTTCATCGTGTCTGTTTGCCCCTCATGGCGTATGCCTGCATTCCAGTACGTCCGTCCGATCCTATCACCCACCCATCGCCAAAGCAAGGTCACTGTATCGTTGCTTCCGCCGCCTGCGCCGCACTGCCCCGACAGATACTCTTGAGTCGCCCCTCCCGCCAATGATAGAATGGTCTCTATTGAGTCCTGCCGCTGACGTGGATCGCGGCCATGGAACCGTCAGCCCAGAGGCGAAGTCTCGCCTCGCAGAGGATTCTCTGGTGGTCGGAATGCGGCCTCGGCGAGGAGCGTCGTCCTGGCCGCCGTTCCGGTCTTGGGAAGGGTACGCCATGCGTAAGACGAACGCTTTCACGCTCATCGAGTTGCTCGTCGTCATCGCGATCATCGCCGTACTGATGGCGATCCTCCTGCCGTCCCTGCACCGGGCCAAGGAACAAGGTCAGAGAGCGACGTGTCTGAGCAACGTCAAGCAGTTGACGCTCGCCTGGATTCTCTACGCCCAGGAGAACGAGGACCGAATTGTCAACGCAAGCACCTACTATTCGCGGCCGGGCGAGCCGGCCTGGATCGGCGCGCGCTCGCAGGACACGGACCCCATCGAAGTGCGGCGCCAACGCCTGATGGAAGGGGTGCTCTACAAGTACTGCGACAACGTGAATATCTATCGGTGCCCCACGGGAATCCGCGGCGAGGTGCTCACCTACGCGATCGTCGATGCATTGAACGGTGCCACAAGCATACCTGGCACGAAGGACCTGATGATCAAGCGGCTCAATCAAGTCCGCCGACAGAGCGAGCGGTTCGTATTCATCGACGAGGGCAAGATCTCCCCGGACAGTTGGACGGTGTACTATGACCGCGAGAGCTGGTGGGATGCACCGACGGTTCGCCACGGCGACGGAACGAATTTTTCGTTCGCCGACGGTCACAGCGACTACTGGAAGTGGAAGGACGCGCGTACCGTAGAGCTGGCCAAGGCGGCGGCGAACGGCCAGAACGCCGATCCCGCCCAGCCAGGCAATCGCGACCTGCACGCCGTCCAGAGGGCCGCCTGGGGCAAGCTTGGGTATACTCCCAGCAATTGACTGCTACTCGAGGATTGTCCGTGTGTTGCCAGCCGCGTGAGAAGGGAACGTCATGCGTAAGATGAACGCTTTTACGCTCATCGAGCTGCTCGTCGTCATTGCGATCATCGCTCTGCTGATGGCGATTCTGCTTCCGGCGCTGCAGCGCGTTCGCAAGCAGGCGAAGGCGGTCATGTGCCAGTCGAGCCTCAAGCAGATGGGTCTGACGTTCAACATGTACACGGAGGACAACAACGGCTACTTCCACGAGGAAGCAGGCAGCGAGTCGACCCATAGCTGGGTCCACGCGATGCGTCCCTATTACAGCCGTGAGCCCAAGATGCGCGTCTGCCCGATGACGACGAGGTTCTACAGCGAGGGTGTCACGGGGCCTTTCGTCGGCTGGGGCGTGTACGGCGAGGGCACGCTGCCAGGCGTCCCGGACTATGCGGTCAAAGGCGACTACGGGAGCTTCGGACTCAACGCCTGGGTGGCCAACGACACCAGCGACATTCACGCGAGCCGGAACTGGCGGACGATCCGCATCAAGAGCGGCTACCAGGTGCCCGTATTCGTCGATTGCCAGTGGGTGGACGGCCTGCCCCTGCCGACGAACGCCCCACCGACATTCGACGGCGAGTGCTACTGGGACTGGTACACCAACGCCATGTGCAGCTTTTGTATCAACCGGCACAATGGCTCTGTCAATGCAGTGTTTATGGATGCGTCGATCCGGCCGGTCGGCTTGAAGGAACTGTGGACATTGCACTGGCATCGGCAATGGGTTCAGGAGAGAGCGACGAGCGCCCGGCCGGTCTGGCCCGACTGGATGAGACACTTCAGAGACTATGAGTCTCCATAGACAGCCGCGTTGAGCGACGAGGGGCGCGACGACTGGGCGATACAGGATTCGGACCTGTGACCTCACGGGTGTGATCCGTGCGCTCTAGCCAACTGAGCTAATCGCCCAAGGTTTCGCTATTAGAACCGATCGCCCCACCCCCTGTCAAGCGCCAATCCCGTGCGAAAAACAGCCGCCGGCCCGATGTCAGCCCCGACTGTGTGGAAAATGCGAATTTCTTGACGGCGCGGCCTTGCGTTGCCACAATGGATTCGTTGTGCCCGCGCAAGGTAGCTGTTTACCCTGGTGAGCCAAAGACAGTGAAGTCATTAGTCATAGGGAGCACTTCATGATGAGAATTGCCAGCGGACCAGGCCGCCTGATGTCGTTCCTGGGATTGTGCCTGTCGGTCCTCGTGGTTGTCAGTGGTTTGGCCTGCCAGAAGAAGGCGCCCCCGACGGGCGAGACGAGCACGACCACGCCGGAAACACCCGCCCAGGCGCCTGCACCCGCGCCGGAGCCTGCGCCCGCGGCCAGCGAGCCGAACGCGCCCAAGCCGATCACGATCGAGCCGCAGATCGACAACACCATCGTCACTGTGGATGGCAAGACCATTGGCGAGCAGGAATTGAGCAAGCGGATGGCGGCGGCCATGAGGCAGTTCGGCGGCAAGCTGGGGAGCCTGCCGCCCCAGTACGCGGCTCAAGTGCAGAAGCAGGTCCGCCAGCAGGTCGTCGAGAACCTGATCGCCGAGCGATTACTCGACGAGCAGGTCGTCGCCGCCGACATCCAGATCACCGATGCCGACGTGGAGGCCGAGATCGCCAAGAGCGGGGCCCAGCAGAAGCCGCCGATCACCGTAGCGGACTTCAAGGCCCGCGTCGAGGCCCAGGGCGGCAACTTCGACGAGGTCAAGAACGAGTTCCGCAGGGGAATGGGCTATCGCAAGCTCCTGGAGAGCCAGTGGGCCGAGAAGACCAAGGTCGGTGACGAGGAAGCCAGGCAGTACTACGATTCGCATTCCCAGGAGTTTGAGGTGCCGGAACAGGTCCGGGCCAGCCACATCCTCGTGTCAACGCAGCCCAAGGACCCCAACGCCGACCCCAACCAGTTGAAGGTGACGGCCAAGGCCAAGGCCGAGAACCTGCTCAAACAGGTCAAGGACGGCGGCGACTTCGCGGCGATTGCCAAGGAGAGCTCGGATTGTCCCTCCTCGGCCCAGGGCGGCGACCTCGGTCTGTTCTCCCGGGGCAAGATGGTTCCGGCGTTTGAAAATGCGGCGTTTGTCATGAAAGTCGGCGACGTCAGCGACATCGTCGAGACCCAGTTCGGCTACCACATCATCAAGGTCACCGAGCACAAGGACGCCAGCGTGACCTCATTCGAGGACGCCAAAACCGACATCGTCGAGCGGCTCTCGACGGAGAGGCGAAACGCCGCCACGAAGCAGTACATTCAGTCGCTCAAGGAGAAGGCGAAAATCGTCTACGCCCCCGGTGAGGGTCCTGCCGCGGCGACACCGCCTGCCGCACCGCCCAGGCCGCCGCAGCCGACGGCAAGCCGGCCAGCGCCGAGCACGCCGGCCGCAAGTCAGCCCGTCGCCGAGCCGACAGCGACTCCGCCGGCAGAGCAGCCCGCGGCCAGTCCCGCAACGCCTGCTCCCGCACCGGAGCCGAATACGGCCAAGCCGTAGACGCTCCACGTAAACACTTACCGGCTCGATATTTACGATCAGGGGATCGCGAAGTCGCGATCCCCTGCCTGGTTTCTGCCGCTTGTGACGGGCGCTACTTCAACAACGTAGCGGGGTTGACGTTGGCGGCCTCCACGTCCTTGAAGTACTTCACGGTGCCCACTTTCAGCTCCAGTGTCGCGGCGTCATCGCAGACGATGATCCCGTTCGGGTGCAACTGAAGGGCACTGCCCGTCCACATGTGGTTGACGCCTTCCTCGACGAGCTGTCGCAAGGCACGGGCCTTGTTGTGGCCGTTGACGATGATGAGCACTTCCTGAGCGTCCATGACGGTCCCGACGCCGACGCTCAGGGCGGTGGCGGGGACCTTGCTGGGATCGTTGCCGAAGAAGCGGGAGTTGACGATGCGCGTGTCGGTGGTCAGGGTGACCTCGCGCGTGCGGGAGGTCAGCGAGGAGCCGGGCTCGTTGAAGGCCAAGTGGCCATCGACGCCGACGCCGCCGAGGAACAGGCGGATGCCGCCGGCCTTCTCGATCCGGTCTTCGTAGGAGGCGCACTCAGCGGCCAGGTCGCGCGCGTTGCCGTTGAGGATGTTCACGTTCGCCTTGTCGATATCGATCCGGCTGAAGAGATTACGCCACATGAACGAGTGGTAGCTCTCGGGATGGTCTTCGGGCAGGCCGACGTACTCGTCCATATTGAACGTCACGACGTTCTTGAACGACAGCTTGCCTTGCTCGCGGAGCTTGGCCAGCTCGTTGTACGCGCCAAGAGGCGACGAGCCGGTGGGCAGGCCGAGGACGAACGGCTTCTTTGCGGTCGGGTGAAACGCGAGGATCTTCGCGGCCATGTAGTTGGCAACCCACCTGGAGACCCGCTCATAATCCGGCTGAATGATCACTCTCATTCGTATCCCTCCTTTCACAGGGAACAGGTATGGACAACGACCTTCAGTAACATGGAGACTCAGACTTACTCTGAGTCCGGAGAAGTCCTATCTGACAATCATATCGATTTCCGCCGCGTGACGGCACATGGGCTCGATCCGGGACAGCAGCTCGTTGGCCAGCTTGCTCTTGGCGGCGATGTGTTTCTCGATCTGGGCGACGAACCCGTCGGCCTCGAAGGTCCCCCGGACCGCCGCGAAGTCGCTCTGCTTGGTCTCATCGTCCCCGTCCAGCCCGAAGCCGATCTGGGCCGTGGCCGCGAATTCCTTCTTCGTGTCGTCATAGAGCCGGTGGTCCAGCTCCAGCACCGCTTCCTTCCAGCGCTTGACCAGATGGGCGACGTCCTCGAACGTGATCTCATCGAGCGTCTTGTTCAACTGCTTCTGCACGACATCCATCGCCCACGTCCATTCGTAGGCGGGATAATTCTCGTGCATGGCGGCGAACCGCGCGTCCAGCTCATCGAGCGTGCCGACGGCTCCGCTCTCGACGTCGGCCAGCAGTCGCTGGACCGCCTCTTCCGGGGCCAGCATGCCGGCCAGATCGATCCACTTGCCCAGTCCCATCTCGGTGTCGGGCCGCAGTGCCGTGCGCAGATCGTCCGCATTGCGAAACCGCTTGTCCTCCAGGCGTTTGATCAGGCAGTTGCCGATGAACTTGTCGATTCCGAGCTGATACAGCCCGATGCCGCGTTCGAGCGACGCGTTGGGGATCTTGACGCTGTTGTACACGAAATAGTCGGAGGTCGGGCCGACAGTCCCCCTGAGCTTGATTAACAGGTCCCGCCCGTTGATCATCTTCTGGATCGTATAGGGGCTGAGCAGCTTGAAGTTGATGTGGTCGAGCTTGTGGGGATCCTTGCGGCGGTCTCGTTGCGGCCATTTGCGGGCGTCGCGGACGGTGCCCACGCTCCGCAGGTTCACGCCCGGCGCCAGAACGCTCTCGTCCTCGTGCTCGATCAGGTACGAGAAGGGCAGGTCCGAGGTGTCGGAGTTGCGATAGTGCCGGCCCATGACGACCGTGAAGGCGCCCACTTTGGCCGGCCAGAGCATGTAGGAGTCGCTGCCGGTCTTGGAGCCTCGCTCGACGACGCCCTGATGGACCGGGCCGAGCTTGTACATGTGGTTGCTCTGGTTGGTCCCGCTGCCGGCGTTGAGGAAGGAGAAGAGCCCCGCGATCAGCAGCGTGGACTTGTGATGGGTGACCGTATAGGGTCCGGCGAAGATCGCGCAGGCCTCCCCGTGGAAGCCGCCGCAGTTGGCGAAGAAGACGGAATTCTCCGCCGAGTAGTCCTTGGCCAGGACACAACCCTGGCCGACGAAGCAGTCGCAAATGATCGTGCCGTCCGTGATCTTCGAGCCGCTGGCGACGATGAAATGCTCCGCGTAGACGCCGGGACCGATGTAGACCGGGTCCTCCGCGCAACTGTTGACGGACCCGTTCTCCAGGCGGTTGACGCCCTCGATGACGCTGGCCGGTCCGATCCGGACGTTCTTGAGCAGCCGGGAGTTGATGATCCTGGCGCCTTTGCCGACGAGACCCATTGAGGACCGTACGGAGGCGACATAATCGCCGATCATGTCGCGAAGACGCTCAGTCAGCTTGGGCCGGTGCCTGTAGAAGGCCATGACGTACGCGGTGTGGGCCGACAAATGGTCGTAGATCGAAATCTCCCGGCCGCCGGCCTCGTTGACCACGGGCACCTGTGTGCCGTTGCCGAAGGTGCTCTGCCCATCGACGGCCAGCAGGTCGATGTTGTCGATCACGGCATCGTCCTCGATGACGTAGTTGGCGATGCAGTTGCGGACCTGGCTGATGTACACGTCGTTGCCGATGACGCAATTGTGGATGGTGGCAGAGCTTATGCCGGCGGGCTTGGTCACGCCGCCGTAGAAAGACACGTCCTTCTCGAACACACCGAGCCTGACCTGCCCGCCAAAATGCGTCGTTCGCACCCGGCCCGGGCGAAAGCCCTCGGCCACCTGGACCGTGGACCAGTCCGCGCACGTGCAACCCTGTTCCGTCAGGCATGAGATTTCCTGCGACGTTAATGCTCGCCAGTGTGACACGGTGACTCTCCTTTCCAATAAAGGACCATCCGGTCCGCGCGACACGTCTGTCTCGCGCAACATCCTGTCGGCGACCCCGTGCGCCGCCCCAGTGCACAAGCCACGATGGCAGTATAGCGGGAGCCGGCCGGTTGTCAAGGCACTGGGACCTATAACCCGATCCGATTCTGGCGTATCAGTGTCAAGAACACGCGCGAAATTTGCGTTCTGCGACTGGATTTCGCATAAATACTGTAGTGGGACGCTGGTCCGTGCCGATGTATGTTCGTATAGTATAGCGCCCTGGTGAAACGATCCGTCTTTGTAATGCTCCGGGCGCCGGTTCGTGAGCAGGGGTGAGGTGGCGCAGGTATATGTCGAACCAGCCGAGGGTAGCCAAAGTCTTAGCCGCACTGTTGGTTTCCATGACAGCCGGCGCAATCGTCCTGATGGTGTTGGGCAACAACCCGCCGTCGGCCGGTCCCTTCTGTCTGTCGGCCTACTACCGACTCAACTCCGTGGACTACGTCATGCGCTCGCGGGCATGCCAGGCCCCCGACCGTTGGAACAGCATCGAGATTTTCTTCAGCGGCACCAAGAGCGGCAGCCTCGACCAGTTGGCGGCCAGCCACGGCCCGGACGGCGCCGCCGAACTGAATTGCCACTTCCTCGTCTGCAACGGCAACGGTGCCGGCGACGGCGAGATCCAGGCGACCGAAAAGTGGCAAAAGCAGTGGTCGATCCGGCCTAGCACGACCTGGCAGGGCTCCGACCGGACCATCCGCATCTGCCTCGTCAGTGACGGCGTCACCGTGACCCCCACGAACTACCAGCTCAAGCGCCTCGAAATGCTCCTCGAAGCCCTCTGCCGAAAGTTCCACATCCCCGCCGACTCCGTCTACCTGCCCCAAGACTGCCAGTGAACCCAGAGTCACCCTGACGCACCAACTCCTCCCACCGGATCGCCTCGATAATCGCGTCCGCCGAGCCGACAGTCTCGATCTGATAGCTCTCCTGCCTTTCCACCAGCGGAGATTTGGCCTTTCCCCTTGTGCACGTCGCACATGCTGCCGATAATATCGCCGGCATGAGGGGCTACGATGTGCCCTTGGAGACCTTGAATCAACGCCGGAACACAAAATCGGGGAAAATCCCGCTTGACATGATATAACTTTTGAGTTATATAACTAATAGGTTATGCCGATATGGCTTGGAACGTTGAGTATACTGATGAGTTCGGACAATGGTGGGAGGATCTGACTGAGGCAGAACAAGAATCGGTGGCGGCCACGGTGGGGTTGCTCGAGATGGAAGGGCCGCACTTGCCCTTCCCACACTGTTCGGACGTACGAGGTTCCAGGCATGGCCATATGCGGGAGCTTCGAGTCCAGCATGCGGGGCGTCCGTATCGAGTGTTGTATGCATTCGATCCTCGCCGTTGTGCGATTCTCCTGATCGGCGGGGACAAGACCGGCAATGATCGCTGGTACGAACAGTTCGTTCCGATCGCCGACAGGCTTTACGATGAGCATCTGGATTCACTGCGACACGAAGGGTAAGTCTAATGGCAAAGCCGTTTAAGAGTCTTGTTCAGAAGATGTCGCCCGAGAGCCAAGAGCGGATCAAGAAGCGCACGGCGCAAATGTACTCGGAAATGGCTCTTCAGGAACTCCGGCAGGCGATGCACTTGACGCAGCAGGAACTGGCCGACCTGCTCAAGATGAACCAGGCCGCGGTCTCCAAGCTGGAGCATCAATCCGACATGTACGTCAGCACGCTCCGCCGATTCGTTGCGGCCATGGGCGGGGAACTGCGCATCATCGTCCACTTCCCGCAAGGCGACATAACGATCAACCAGTTCGAGGACATCCGAAAGCAGGAGCCCGCCGACACAACCACGTGACGTGCGCGAGCCCGTCTGTTCCATGGCCAGCCCAATGAAGCCCCGTCCAATTGCCCGGCAACCAGGCTGGTCGATGAGCGTAGCATCGGATCGGTCGCCGCCTGACTGGCGTCTTCCTGGCGAAGACGCCCTGTTCCGATCTGGATGCGTGCGTTCTGGCCAGTCAGTTTTCTCATATTGACAACCAGGCAGATTCCGAGCAGTATAAGGGGTCAGCAATGTCGGCTACGATTCGAGCAAGCTCATGGCGGAAGGCGGACAGCCAACATGATCGATGAACAAGAACTGAGGGGATTGTTGGGCGATCTGGAGTCAGATCGGGTAGAACGAACGACTTCGACAAGGGATACGGACAAGTTCTGCGAGGCAATCTGCGCGTTTGCCAATGACATGCCGGCGAACAACCGTCCTGGTTATCTTGTCATCGGCGCGGGAGCGGACGGCAAGATTGAAGGCGTGAATGTGACCGACGACTTGTTGCAGCGACTATCCAATTACGCGGATTCCGGCCAGATCGTTCCGCTGCCTTCCACGACGGTACAGAAGATGTCACTGACCGAAGGGGATGTGGCTGTGGTTGAGGTCCGGCCGTCGGACATGCCGCCAATTCGGTACCGCGGGCGTGTGTATATACGTCGTGGGCCCCGCAGAGCCATCGCCAACGAGCAGGAAGAGCGTGTTCTCACGGAGAAACGGACTCACCACGCGCGCACATTCGACCTGAGACCCTGCAGGGGCTGCGGGCGCGACGAGCTTGTGTTGGACCTGTTTCAACTCACGTACCTGAAGGCCGCTGTTGCCCCAGAACTTATCGAAGAGAACAATCGGGAGATGCTTCTCCAGATGGCATCGCTCGGCTTCTGGTACACGGCAGAGGTGTGCGCAACGAACGCCGGTGCGATTCTCTTCGCACAGGACCCTTTGAATTGGTTTCCCGGCGCGGCGATCCAGTACGTGCGATATGAGGGCGACGCCTTGGACAGCGAGGTGTTGGACGAGAGACGCTTCGAAGGTGACCTGATCACGGTGCTTCGGGAACTCGATGGCTTCTTGCGAACGCTGTTTCCATCCCGGCCGGAATCTGTCTCCGCGCTCAAGGAAAATGCTCGCGTGCCGTACCCGATGCTTGCGGCGAGGGAGTTACTTATGAATGCCGTTATGCATCGGGATTATGAGTCGAATGCCCCAATACGGTTCTATTGGTTTCGCAGCCGCATCGAAATACAGAACCCGGGAGGACTTTACGGGGCTGTCACGCCGGAGACATTCCCGGATCAGAATGATTACCGCAATCCCAAGATAGCCGAGGCTATGAAGACTCTTGGTTATGTCAACACGTTTGGTCGAGGCATCGCTCGCGTCCAGCAGTCTTTGCATGATAACGGGAACCCGCCAGCAGAATTCGACATCAATCAACCTACGTTCTTCCTGGCTACGATCCGAGAGGTTACGTCATGAGGACGATCACCTTCTTCAACAATAAGGGGGGCGTTGGCAAGACGACACTGGTCTATCACGTTGCGTGGATGTGTGCGGAACTCGACCAACGCGTTCTGGCCGTTGACCTCGATCCGCAGGCAAACCTGACCACGATGTTTCTTGAGGAGAATCGCCTGGAGATGTTGTGGCCTGAGGAGGGAAAGAACCAAAGCATCCTCTCCTGCATTTCGCCGATCATTGACGGACTGGGTGACATTGCAGAAGCGCCGCTGCAACGGATTCGCCACGGAATTCACCTCTTGCCGGGAGATTTGGGGCTCTCCCAGTTTGAAGATAAGCTTTCTGACAGTTGGCCGCGTTGTCTGGATCACGACAAAGCTGCATTCCGCGTCATAACGGCTTTTCACCGTATCATTCACCATGCGGCTGAGAAGGTTAACGCGGACATCGTGCTCATGGATGTGGGGCCGAATCTCGGTGCGATCAACCGGGCATCACTTATCGCGTCCGACCACGTTGTGATGCCGCTCGCTCCGGGCCTGTTCTCGCTGCAAGGCCTGAGGAATCTGGGCCCCACCCTCCACACATGGCGAGACAACTGGCGACAGCGGCTGCAAGCGAAACCTGCTGATTTGGACATTCCTATGCCTACGGGCACCATGAAGCCGGCTGGATACGTGGTCATGCAGCACGTTGAACGCAAGAACCGGCCGGTCAAAGCGTACCAGCGATGGGTTTCGAAGATACCAATGGTCTACGAAACATACGTTCTTGGAAACAAGGCCTACACTGGGGACGCAGAAACAGACCCTAACCGAATTGGGCTCATCAAGAATTACCAAAGCCTGATGCCCCTTGCGGAGGATGCCCGAAAGCCGATCTTCAAGTTGACGCCCGCTGACGGCGCGATTGGCGCCCATGCGATGGCAGTGTCAAAGTGCTACATGGACTTCAAGCACCTCACGGACGAGATTGTTCGCAGGACCAATGACACGCCCTGCTCGGACCGAGGATCTTCCCCTTGCGCCAACAGTGGATATCCAAGGCACAACTCCAGTGCTGGTGCATAGCGGTCTCAGGCATCTGATCCGAGATTCTATTCTCCAAAGTTCGGCCGTTGGCTTTCTTATTGACGCCGCCCCATTGCTTGAAGAAGAAGGGGACTCCCGTGGCTATACACTGGTCGCGGATGTCGATGACCCACTCGCGCGGCATGGGCCGTGCGCCGGGACCGGACTCGCCACCTACGATCACCCAGTCGATCTCGCTGAGGTCGATGTCAGTGATCGGGCTCAGTAGCGGCTCAAACGAGACGAACCTCACCGCTGCGCCCGTCTGCCTCAGATCGTCGATGCGGAACGCGTAGTCGGCGTTCTCCACGGTGACGCCCATCCAGACATTATCGGGCCATACCAACCTGCGGCTCAGCTCCGCCAGTCTCTCGGAACGCTTGGTCAGGACCTGGAAGCGGTGCTGGCGGGCATGGCCCATCACGTCGAAGACCTTCTCTATGAAGTCGAGCGGGACATCTCCGTGGAACAGGTCGCTCATGGAGTTGACGAAGATCATCCTCGGGCGGCGCCATCGCAGCGGCAGGTCAAGCATGTGCTCGTGGAGTGTGACCTTGAATCCGTTGCGATAGTTCGGCTGGCCCATCGCCCTGAGCCGGCGTGCCATCCGCTCGGCGTAGCAGTTCGCGCAGCCAGGACTGATCTTCGTGCACCCGGTCACCGGGTTCCACGTGCATTCCGTCCATTCGATCTTCGAGTTCGCCGCCATACACCTGCCTCACACAGACACTCACTGATCCTACGCGTAATCGATTCGGAAATCAATGCCTGTACGCCAGTGCCGCTGAACTGGCGTCGTGCGACAACGTATCCACTCCATAGCCGGCCCCGTGTGATATGGCCGGAGAATGCGTGCAAATGACGGGCCAATGACGCCCATCGAAAGGTTGGACTATGTCGGTTGAAAGACTCCTGAGAGGCGTTGCCGGTTTCTTCATCGTCGCCGGTGTCCTGCTGGCTCACTTCCATTCGCCCTACTGGGTGCTATTCACCGCCTTCGTCGGGTTGAATCTGCTGCAGTCAGCTTTGACGGATTGGTGCCCGATGATGACGATCCTGAAGAAGCTCGGACTCCAGCCGGTCGCCTGTAGCGTGCCCGCAAGGGCATAGGGAGAAGACCCTGCGGCGTCGCCACAAGCGGTGCCGCCAAGAGCCGCATCAAGAAAGCCGCCGACGACTCTCCGCTGCCTCGACCGGTTCCTGCGACTGAAGAAAGACCCGGGCAAGTGGCGATCCTGGATAAGGCGGATAGCGCCATGGGACACGTGGGCGAAGCCTTCCTGTCCTACACCTCCAGCTTCTGATAGCGAGTCGGTTCCAGATTCGTCGCCATCGTCCACACGGCAGCCTTGATTCTTTGCCCGAACTCGTCCTTTTCTGGCGAGCCCAACCTTGCGTAAAGAACCTCCCTGTTTTCTCCGTTTCTGTACAATCGTTCGTAGTGTTCATCCAGCTTGGACTGAACACTATCGTTAAGATGGCTGTGAAGTTCGCTTATGCAGATGAAGAGGTCTTTCGTGACCATGGGGAAACCTCGATCCCAAATCGCTTTGGCCTCAATGATGCCCGCCTGCAGATCGGCAAGGGTGTCTGTCAATCGGCGCCACTTATTCTCATACATCTTTGCCCAGTTTTTCTCATAGGCTTTGGGCTCGTTCTCCTCGCCTTTGGGGATATATATCACTGCAAAAGGGCTTCAAATATCCTCAATCGCGGCTTCAGCCTTATACAGAGCAACGAGTATACGCTTTGCCAAGTCGGAATCCCGCGTCGTGGACAGTTGCCTGCGCCATGTGGAGAGACCCCGCCATGCAATGAGCACCGCCGGGAGCGGAACCATCATTCCCACAAGATCCTTGGCAGTCTGGAGGTCCATCTTCCCGATCTCTCATGGCGAGCAATTGTCTCGGTCAACGGTTCATCCTGCCTTCGTTGCTTGGTAGACCGTGCCGTGCTGTTGAAGCCACTCGATGTCCCCTCTTTCCGCGTGCACTTCAACATCTCGCAGCAGTTGCACTGTCTCGGCTTCGTAGCAGGGCTCGCTCGTGTCGTCTTCCGGGATGACAGCCTCAACTTCCACCGCCACCACGAAGTTCTGTGTTCGAACCAGCCGTATGCGAAGTACCCGTTTCCCAGGGATTCTCATAATTGGACCTCATCAAGAAAATGAACTGTGACCAACTTGGCCGCCCCGCTGCGTTTCAGATAAGACCAGACTGCCTTGAACTCTGTGCCATCAGGGAGCCTTTCCTGCACTTCGACGACAGGATTCGGCTTGTCGTCGGGCCGCTCAAGCACCAACTCCCCCTCCTCCAAGCCGTAAACAGCCTGCCACTCCAGAATGCCGCGTTCTTCAAGCCGTTGAACGGCATGTTCCCCGACGACATATTTCTCTTCCGCAACGAGTCGGCGAATGGTGTCAAACAGCTTTGCCATCGAAAGCCTTCTCTTCATTCTGCTGGTACCCAGCAGTATCCACGTGGTTCAGTATAACGCCTCAAGCTGCCATTTCAAGTGCCGCGTAGGACAAAGGAGGCACAGTCCACAGTCCGCACCACAGTCCTGTGTGGTCCATTTTGATTTGACCGAGGGTAGGTGGTGGCTTAGACTTTGCGGGTCAGAAGGTCTGTTTCGATGGCTGGTTCGAGGTCTGTGAGGAGAAACGTCATGGTCCGACAGGGGAAGGTCACGCGTCGCGGTTTTCTCAAGAGGACAACCGGTCTTGCGTTGGGGGCGGTCGGGTTCCCGTATGTCGTTCGCTCCACGGCGCTGGGCGGGTCGGGGGCGATCGTGCCCAGCGAGCGGATCACCATCGGCAGCGTGGGGACCGGGCCGCAAGGGACGTACGTGATGCAGAACTTCATGGCGCAGGGCGATTGCCGGGTCGTGGCGATCTGCGATCTCAAGGCGCCGGTTCGCGAGGCCACCAAGAAGCTCGTCGATGGGCACTACAAGAACAACGACTGTGCGACCTACACGGACTACTGCGAGCTGATCGCCCGAAAGGATATCGATGTCGTGATTGTCGCAACGTGCGATCACTGGCATGTGCTGGTCGCGCTGGAGGCGGCGCGGGCGGGCAAGGACCTTTACGTCGAGAAGCCAATGGGTTTGAGCTTAGCCGAGGATCAGGCATTGCGGCAGGCCTGCCATCAATACGGCACGCGGTTCCAGTTCGGCACGCAGCAGCGGTCCAGCCGTGACTTTCGATTCGCCTGCGAGCTGGTGCGTAATAAACGCATTGGCGAGCTCAAGACGATCAACGTCTGGTCGCCCGGCAGCACCGGCGGCGGCCCGCGCAACGTCGTGCAGCCGCCGGATTGGATCGACTACAACATGTGGCTGGGACCGGCCCCGTACCATGCTTATACACCCGGCCGCGAGTCCAATGCGTGGTGGTGGTTCATCTCGGACTACGCGCTCGGCTTCATCGCTGGCTGGGGCGTGCATCCGCTCGATATCGCCCTGTGGGGCCTCGGCGACAAGATCCCTCCACTGGAGATCGAAGGCAAAGGTCGGTGGCCCGACCCCAGCGGCGTGGCGGATACCGCCCTCAACTGGGACGTCACCTGCAAGCTCGACAGCGGCGTCACGATGAACTTCACCGGCTGGCCGACGCGCGAGGAGTGGGTCAAGCGGTACGGCAAGCTCGAATCGCACGGCACCGCCTTCGAGGGGACCGACGGCTGGGTCGTCGTGGACCGCGCGCAGGTCCAGGCCCAGCCGAAGGAGTTGCTCAATACCCAGTGGGGCCCGAGCGACCTGCGGCTGTACGAGAGCAACAACCACGCGCGGAACCTGCTCGACTGCGTGCGGACCCGCAAAGACACGATCTGCCCGATCGACGTGGCGGTCCAGGCCGATACGTTGTGCCAGATCAGCGACATCGCCATCCGGCAAGAGCAGAAACTGCGCTGGGACCCGGCGAAGGAACGCTTCGTCAACAACGACGCCGCCAACCGCCGCCTTGTGCGCGCGATGCGAAGTCCCTGGCATTTGTAGGAACAAGCGGTTCCGGGTGGTTCTACACCATAGGCAAGCTGCGCTTGCCGCTGCCACTCGGTTTGTAGATTGCCTATCAACGGAGTGACAAGGAGAAAAGACGATGGCAAGGTACGGGGTTCTGTTGCTTGTGTGCGCCTGCGTCCTGATGGCAGGCTGCCAAACGGCGAAACAAGGGATCAGCAAAGCGGAAGGCTGGACGCCGCTGTTCGATGGCAAATCGCTGGAAGGCTGGAAGGCCAGCGAGAACAAAGACACGTTCAGTGTTCGCGACGGCATGATCGTCACGCACGGGCCGCGAAGCCACCTGTTCTACGTCGGCCCGGTCAATGACGCCGATTTCAAGAACTTCGAGTTCAGGGCCGACGTGAAGACCGAGATCGGCTCCAACTCCGGCATCTACTTCCATACCGAATACCAGGAGACGGACTGGCCGGCCAAGGGCTTCGAGGTCCAGGTCAACAATACACACACCGACCTCAAGAAGACCGGCGGCCTGTACAACGTGAAGGACTCGAACCACCAATCGCGGGCCTTCGACTACGAGTGGTTCACCGAGCATATCATCGTCCAGGACAATCACGTCACGATCAAGGTGAACGGGCACACCGTCGTGGAGTGGACACAGCCGGAAGGCTGGCAGGGGCCGCAAGGCAGCCCCGGCCGCAAGCTCTCCAGCGGGACCTTCGCCCTGCAGGGCCATGACCCGGACAGCGTCGTGTACTTCAAGAACATCATGGTCAAGCCGCTGCCGTAGCCGGTGACCGGCGGTGTCTTGGCGAGCAGCAGATCATTCACTCGGAGATGCAGCAAATGAAGACGTGGACACAGAAGGTTACGTGGTTCGTGGTGTTGCTGGCTGTCGTGGGACTCCTCAGCTCCTGCCACAAGGCTGCTCAGTGCGACTCAAGCTGCCCGATGGCAAGCGGCGAGGGCGCTAAGAAGCTCGATGTAGTTGTCGTCACGGGCGGGCATGACTTCGATCACGATCCGTTCTTCGCGATGCTGAGGCAGTGCCCGAGGTTCAACGTCACCGAGGCCGTGCAGAAGGACGACAGCGAGCTGTTCGAGGACATCAGCGCCTGGAACTACGATGTGATCGTCCTATACAACATGACGCAGAGCATCTCCCCGAAGCGGCAGGCCAATTTCATCACGCTGCTCAAGGACAAAGGCGTGGGCCTGGTAGCCATGCATCACGCGATGGGCGCCTACCAGGAGTGGGAGCAGTATCGCCGGATCACGGGGACGAAGTACCCGCTCAAGCCGCAGGAGATCGACGGCGTCCACTTCGAGACCGGGACCTACCAGCATGACGTGGACCTGAGCGTCAAGGTGGCCGACTCCGGGCACGCGATCACACGCGGCATGAAGGACTTCGAGATTCACGACGAGGTCTACAACGGCTGCTGGTTCGCCAAGGACAACCACGTCCTGCTGACGGTGGATCATCCCCTCAACAACAAGCTCGTAGCCTGGACCCGGACGTTCGGCAAGGCCCGCGTTTTCACGATTCAGCTCGGCCACGACGCCAAGGCGTACGCCAATCCGAATCTGGGCCGGCTTATCAGCCGCGGCATCTGCTGGTCCGCCGGAGAGCTCAAGTAGAAGCCGGAGACGACGCCAAAGACGGGTGTGTGGCGACGCCGTGAGGCTTAGCCAGCGGCCATGCCGTGGAGACGCAAGATCTTGCGTCTCTACATATGCCCCATTGCGGTTAATTTTTTCTTTTGCCCAAACCGACCTATGCTTATAATAGGGCGTCCGGAGCGAAAGGGGTCGTGCCTGAGTGCCATGGGAGTCTGGTATCCCGCCGAAGTCCGGACAATCAGAGGCCGGAAGGTGTATGCCGGTCTGCGTGTGTGGTCATTGTGCCTGGCCGAGTGGCGGAATGGCAGACGCTGGGGACTTAAAATCCCCTGCTCGAAAGGGCGTATGGGTTCGAGTCCCATCTCGGCTAATTCGCGGCCCCCGAGCCGCTGTGGAGATATGCTATGGTCGATAGTCATCTTAGACTCAAAGACGTCCCGGAGCCGAACCTCTATCGCGACGTCTTTCCCTACAGCGAATTCCCCAAGATCGTCTTCGACGGTCAGAGGGTCGATTGCGAGATCCCGAAGGACATCTGGATCACCGATACGACGTTCCGTGACGGCCAGCAGGCCCGGCCGCCCTTCACGCCGGAGCAGATACTGCGAATCTACGACCTCCTGCACCAGATCGACGGCGGCACGGGGCTGATCCGCCAGTGCGAGTTCTTCCTGTACTCGGGCAAGGACCGCAAGGCGGTCGAGCTGTGCAAGGCCCGCGGATACAAGTACCCCGAGATCACCGGGTGGATTCGTGCGGTGGCCGCCGACTTCAAGCTCGTGGCCCAGATGGGCCTGCGGGAGACCGGCATTCTGACCTCCGCCAGCGATTACCACATCTTCCTGAAGCTCCGCTCGACGCGGTCCCAGGCATTGAATGGATACCTGGACGTCGTCAAGGCGGCGCTGGACAGCGGCGTGCTGCCCCGATGCCATTTTGAGGACATCACCCGCGCGGACTACGACGGTTTCATCCTGCCCTTTGCCAACGAGCTGCTCAAGGTCTCCGAGCAGTACAAACAGCCGGTCAAGATTCGCCTGTGCGACACGCTCGGTTTCGGGGTGCCCTGGCCGGATGCGGCACTGCCGCGAGGGGTGCCCAAGCTCATTCAGGGCCTGCGAAAGATCGGGGTCCCATCCGAATGTCTCGAATGGCACGGGCACAACGATTTCCACAAGGTCCTCGTGGATGCCACGACGGCCTGGCTCTACGGGTGCAGCTCCGCCAACGCCGCCATCTTCGGCTGTGGCGAGCGGACGGGCAACTCCCCCCTGGAGGCGTTGGTCATCGAGCATGCCCAGTTGAAGGGCATGGTTCCGGGCGTCAACTACGCCGCGATCACGGAGCTGGCCGCGTACGCCCGCAAGGAGCTGGGCTTCGAGATCGCCAGGAACTACCCGCTGGTCGGCCAGGACTTCAACGTGACCCGCGCCGGCATCCACGCCGACGGCCTGCTGAAAAACGAAGAAATCTACAACTGCTTCGACACGCTGAAGCTGTTGAACCGCCCCGTCGGCGTGGCCATCGCCGATAAGACCGGAGCCGCAGGAATCAAGCACTGGGTCGAAAGCCACTACGACATTCAGATTCCCAAGCATGACCCGCGCATCACCTGGATCAAGGACCGGATCGACGCGGAATATACCGCCGAGCGCATCTCCGTGATCTCCGACGAGGAAATGCACCAGTGGGTCCACCAGGCCTTCCAGGGGCAGGCCCCGCCGCGAAAGCAGTTGTAGGGTTCGTGCGTCGTTAGCCGGAGCTCTGCAGAATGGACGTGGGGTCCGTTCGTGGAACTCCATTTACAGTGATATCCGAGGGTCGAGAAAACAGTGCCAATGCCACACGACAACATCAAAGCTGTTCTCTTCGATCTCGGCGAGACTCTTCTGGACTTCGGGCGGGTCAATACGACAAGGGCCTTCCTGCTCGGCGCCCGTGCGACGCACGCGTTTTTGAGGGAGCTGGGTCAGCCGGTGGCCCCTTTCCCCTGGTACGCCGTGCGAAACCTCGTCCGCCTGAGGGCGAAATGCCTGCTGTCCAATGTCACGAGAAGGGACTTCGATTCGCTCGAAGTGTTTCGAACCGTGGGGGCAAGGAAGGGCGTGGAGCTTTCGCCGTCACAGTGGGAGCAGTTCGCGTGGCTCTGGTACGAGCCGCTGAGCCGCTGTGCGACGGTCGAGGACGATCTCAAGCGGACGCTCGGCACGCTCCGGGACTGGGGCCTGAAGCTTGGCATCGTATCCAATACCTTTGTCAATCGCGCCTCCCTGGAGAAGCATCTGGGCCTGCTCAGCATCCTCGACTTCTTCCGCGTGCAGTTGTACTCCTGTGAGTTCAAGGTCCGCAAACCCAACCTGGAGCTGTTCCGCATCGCCGCCGAGAAGATCGGCGTGCCCATTCGGAACATCCTGTTCGTGGGCGACCGGATCGACAACGACATCGTGCCGGCAATGAAGAGCGGCATGAAGGCCGTCCTGAAGGAGGCCTACACCAACACCGGCAAAACGCCCCCGGCCGGCGCCCATCGAATCCGTCTCCTCTCCGAACTGCCCGGACTGATCCAAGCCCTCAACACCCGGTAGGCCACACATCGCAGACCGTTCCTCCATCTCCCTAGTCTGCGAACCCGTCGCCGATCATCATGGGAATTCAAGGCGTGGCCCCGGCCTCGTGGCGTACTTGCCGGACGCGGTTCAAGTCATCGTACTCATACTCGACGCGCACCACGCCATCGTGCGTGATTTGGATCAGATTGCCTCGCTCGTCGTAGGTATATGAACTGACCGTGCCGTCCGGGCTGGTCACGGTTGTCAACCGATCGGCCGCATCGTATCCGTACGTGTATGACCGACCGTCCTGAGAATCGCCGTAGGTTACCGACGACAAACGATCCTGCGTATCATATGCGAGCGCGACGCTGCCGGCGCTCGCGCTGATTCCCGTGAGGTTGTCAGGATCGTCATACTCGAACGATACGGCGTGCCCCTCCGCATCGACCACTCGGATCAGGCGCGAGAAACCGTCATAACTGTAGCTCGTCGGTTGGTCTCTGGCGTCGCGGGCCTCAGTCATGTTCCCGGTGCTGTCATATGCGAACCTGCTGACGTTTCCCAGAGCATCCACAACCTGGATCAGAGAGCCCACCTCGTCATACTGGAACGTCGTGATGTTGTAGACAGAATACTGAGGGCCACCGGCTGTCAGCATGTGCTCCTGGTCGAAGTTCTCCTCGTAGCCAGTTCCTACGGACGTCTGAAAGAACTGGAGGACGCGTCCCTGCTGATCGCGATTCACGGCATCGAAGCGGCCGTTCGGCCAGCAGACGGCAAGGGGATAGCCATCCTGTTTGTAATAGAACCTCGTCGTATGTCCCTCTGCATCGACGATGGCCGTCAGATTGCCATAGCGATTGTACGTGAAGCTCGTCGCGTTGCCGCGGGCGTCGGTCCATCGAATCAGATTCTGGTTGGGGTCGTATTCGCTGACTGTGGAGTAGCCCTGGGGACCGGTGGTCTGCGTCGTTCCTTCCGCCAGACTGTAGTGCGTGGCAAATGCCTCGGCGGCCGAAGCCTGCTTCACAGAGGTGACGCGGCCAAAGGCGTCGTATTCCTGGATGGACACCGATTGTCCGTCGCCGTTTCGAATCTCGATCAGGCGGTGCTCCTGGTCGTAGAGGTATACGGTCCTACCATCGTGTATGGCGTCTTGGAGCGCGTGTATGAGATTGCCGGCGTCGTGGCCGGCCGCCTCCTCAGATGCCACGAGGCCGTTGCTCACCCGCACGAGGTTATCGGATGCGTCATAGGAGTAGGTTACGGTCCGGCCGCCAGGTCCCGTAGCCTGGACGACCCGTCCATCCTCACCATACGAAAGCGCGATCGTCCTTCCAGAGGTCGGCTGACGTATGCTGGTCAGTCGGCCGTCCTGATCGTACTCATACACAACCTGGTTCTCGCTTGGGTCCCTGAGGTCCAGCAGTCGCCCGGCGGCATCGAAGCTCGCCAGCAATCCACTTGCCAATCGTATCACGAAATGGTCAGTGCCATCGGACAGCAAGGCGTCGGCGGCATTCACGGAGCGGTTCGAGTAGACCAGGATGTCCTCCTGCATATCGAACACGCCCGTCAATCGCCAAACGTCCGCCTGCCGATCGTAGAAGTACGCCGGCTCATAATCGCAGACGGACTGAGCGGCACGGTTCACAAAGGCGACTCGCGAATAGCCGCTCTGTGTGGCTGTGGCCGCCCCGAACTCAGATGCTGTGCCCTTGTACTGAAGCTCAAACGGCGCAATGTGCCACCCCCAGCCGAGCGGACCGGGCTCGATATCGAATGAGTCATAGAATCGCGTCAGGGCCAGCGGCACGCTGCCGTTGACTCTGGCCGTGAGGTCCGTGTCCGTCCAGGTGAAGCCGCCGTCCATGAGCTGTTTCTCCAGAGATACGGCAGCCGCCACGTACTCCGTTTCCGCCGTGTTCACGGTCCAAGTCAGCTCGGTCTCCGCCGGTCTGCTCGTCGTCACTGCATTCTCCGAACCAGCCACCGGAGGGGTCAGCTGGACGTCTCCTTCATAAGTGACCCCTCCTGTTTGGGTCAGAGTGTAGAGTGTCAGACCATCTGTCCATTCCATCGTGACCGAAGTGATCGGCGTGACCAGAGGGGTCTCCCAGTGCGCCGGCGCGTACTTCTCAAGCAGCGACAGATCAAATGGAATGTCGCTTTCCCTGATCCACTTGACCATGCCGACGATCTTGGCCAGTTGACGCAGGTCCTCGAAGACCGGAAACTCGGCCGCAAACTCGTCATAGTGCTCGTTGAAATGCGCCGCGAATGCTTCCACCGCCGGGTGGGCGGTTTGCTGGCCGCCGGAAGTGTATTTCGTTTCGGTCAGGACCTCCATGCCGGCCTCGGTGAACATCATGGACTTGCCATCCGGAGAAGGCGCTACGCGGATCGCCTTGGGCTGGAACCAGAAGCGCACGGTCATGTCTCCCTCGATTCCCCCCGCCTCCCGGACGCGTGTGAGCAGGCTCTTGTAGCCGGGCACATTGCATGACACCGGCTGGCAGGTGACGTTGTCTTTGCCGAGGCTGAGGCACTTGAGCATCCGGTCGGCCTCGAACATCACCCAGCCGAAATGCGTGCCGGAGGACAAGTCTTGGATGACCATCTGACCGGTGCTCGGGTCCGGGAACGGATCACCGTAGCGGACAGTCTGGCACAGTCCATTGTTGCACTCGTTCGTCGGACAGGGCACCTCAGGCGGATCAATGCTGACGACCGGGTCGTAGCCCCGAAAGATGGCCCTGGCCGCCACGACGAAATCGTCGAAATTCATGGGAGGCAGCGTCGCGTCCTTCTCTCCATAGATCACCAGTTGACCGGTGGCTGGATCGTAGGCCACGCCCTTGATATCGTGAATCTCCGAAATCACCTCCGCCGTGCGATTCAGATCGACCCCGCCGGGGCGACTACGGCTCAACGGACCGATCTCGCCAGGTGAGCCAGAGTCGCCACTGCCCGAGCCGCCTCCTCCGCCTCCTGGAGGCAGACCGCCCGCACGTCGGGAATCGTCGTTATCATCGTTGGAGAAGTCGAGGCTGGATCTCCAGGTGTCATCGTACACCCTCTGAGCATACTCGAGATCTCGTTCGAGCCTCTGCCGGTACAATTGGTTCAAAGGTGCGTGGCGCAGTTCCTCATTGTGGGTTCTCAAGTACTTGAGCTGTTCGTCAACAATCATAAGATGCTGCTCGCCTTTATACCAACCGCTCCTCCAGTCACCCATCAGCGGATCATAGTAGGTGAGCAATGTCTCGCCCATCTGCGTGTGCCGCCAGGCGTCTGCGAGCACGTAGGCCCAGGCGTAAACGCACCACGGCCATTTGAGCCAATTCGCGTGCTTGCTGTAGTCTGGTGGTTCAGGCCGGTATTCGGTGCCAGAAGGATCAACGTAGTTGGCTGGAGAGTTTGTCACGAAGATATACGGCGAAAGACTCTGAGGAACCGCGAGGTTGCCCAGCAGCGGGTCTCTGGTCAGAAACCGGCCAGTAGTAGGATCGGCATACCGCGCGCGCAGAAAGATCAAGCCGGTTTCCTTCTCCTGGACTTCGCCGTCAAATCTGTAGGCATTGGCGACAGTCTCCGTTTCGGCTGTGGTTGCGCCGAAGGCATCGTATTCGTAGGTGTTGATGGTCTGGCCGGCGCCGTCCAGGAGTCGGCGGACGCTGCCGGCGGGTGAGTCGTGCAGATAGAAGGAGCTGCGCCATCGCGGCTCTCGAACGCTCAGCAGATCGCTTCCCCACTCCCGCAAGCGGATGGGCATATTCGAGGTATCGATCTCCGCAATGGCCTCAGTGTACAGGCGGTTGATGTCGTTGATAAAAAGGGTCGTCTGGCCGTTTGCCGTCTTGGCAATGCGGTTTCCCACGCCGTCGTACGCGTACGTGACAGTGTTTGTGCCGTCACCGTAGCGAATGAGGCGGTTCTCGTGGTCATAGGCATACTCGATCTGTCTGCTGTCGCCCGGACGAACGCCCACGCGTTTGACCAGGTTTCCATTGGCGTCGTAGTTGAATCGTTCGTCCTCGACGCCATCGACTTTGGTGGACAGCAGCCGGCTGTCGACATCGTAGGAGTACTCTGTGACTGTGGTGGTCCCGCCACGGGTCTCCGTCATCTTCGTGCGATTGCCGAAGCTGTCGTACTCATAGTCCACGGTGCGCCCGTCGGGGTATGAGACGGACCGCAATCGATCGAGAACGTCATAGGCATAGGTCGTCGTCCTGGAGCCGGCGGCCGTGGTCTCCACGACCTTCGTGCGATTGCCGATGCTGTTGAGCGTGTAGTCGTATCTTGCGATCAGAGCATCGCTGCCGTCGCGGTGCTCGACCGCGACCAAGCGTCCATCTGCGTCGTAGCCGTACAACGTATAGCAGCCGTTCGGCAGATCGCAACGGCTCAGGTTTCCCGCCCGGTCGTATGCGTAGCTGGTGGTCTCGCCAGCTATGTAGTCCGTTACGCTACTGATGCGGTTGTCGGGGTCGTAGGTGTACTCAACGAGATGGTAGGCGCACAGATTGTCGTCCGCAAAGCGCGCGTACTTGAATGGATAACCTTGCACGTCTTGCCTTCCGCAGGCCACCAGGGTGATGTTCCCCGCCTGATCGTACCCATAGAGGACCGTGTTTCCATCGGGGTCATCCACCCTGGTCAGTCGATCAAGGACATCGTAACTGTACCGCGTAGTCCCGGTCCAGTCAGTCATGCCGGTGAGGTTGCCGTTGCCATCGTAGGTGAATTGCACATCCGGTGCGGCACCGTCGGGATAGTCAATGCTGGTGAGCCGGTTCACCTTGTCGTACGTATACAGTGTCCGGCTGCCGTTTCCATCCGCCCGGGAGACGAGGTTGCCGTTGCCATCGTACTCGAAGGCAGTCGTGACCTCCTGCACCGATGTCTGTGCCTGAGCGTCTTGTGCCGGCGAGCCCGCGAGCCATGCGGCCGAACAGAGTGCAATTGCCGCATTGACGACCCAATCATTGTGGCTTCTCATGGTCTCCTGCCTCCTTCGGCCTCACTACATTTGCCCGACCCGTGGAGGGCCGGCTCTCATTCGTCGCACCCACGCCAGGGATGCGTCTCCGGAGACCATTATGGCAAACGCGGGCGGAGCGGGCAAGCAAAAAGCGAAGAGCCCCGATCACAACGCAGGCGGGAGGAGACGAACCCGCGCTTCAAACCTGTGTCGCGGCGTCACTACAAATGGCGTCCGGCATAGTTTGGGTGCAAGAAAGACGCCAGGAGCGGAGAAACCTCATTGACACGGGGCGCCCCGCTTCATACTATCGCACGTCGGTCGTCCTCATCGGACGTGCCCACACGAGCTAAGGAGTACAGGGATGGCAAGGGAAGAGAAACTGGTCGCGGTCACGGACGACAGCTTCGACGGCGAGGTCTTGCAGTCGGAGGTGCCTGTTCTGGTGGACTACTGGGCGCCGTGGTGCGGGCCCTGCAGGGTGGCGGGCCCGGTGCTCGAGAAGATCGCCCGGGAATATGAAGGCCGACTGAAGATCTGCAAGGTCAATGTGGACGAGGAGCGAGAGGTCGCCGGCAGGCACCGGATCATGAGCATCCCCACGATGTTCCTGTTCAAGGACGGGGAGCTGGTGGATCAGATCGTGGGGGTAACGCCCAACTTCGAGAGCGACCTGAAGCGAAGGATCGAGCCGCACCTGGAAGGATAGATATTCAGGACCGGCGATTGCTTATTTAAGTCGGGCGGCGGTCTCCCCGCCCGCTCATCGCACCGGCCGGTTTTGCCGTGCGGGTGGCAGGACTGTGGAATGACGGATACGATCTATGATGTCGTCATCGTGGGCGCAGGCCCGGCGGGTCTGGGATGCGCCCTGTATACCGCCCGGGACCGGCTCAGGACCCTGGTCCTGGAGAAGATGATCCCCGGCGGGCAAATCTACAATACCGACCGGATCGAGAACTACCCCGGCATCGTTCGCGTCGATGGGCCCAATCTCATCGAACAGATGCAGAAGCAGGTGGAGAGCTTCGGCGCCGAGATCCGCCCAGGCTGCGAGGTGACGGGCCTGGAGAAGCTCAAGGACGGGACCGTCGGAGTCGTCTGCGGCGACGACGCGCTGGCCGCGCGGGCCGTCGTGCTCGCGCTGGGAAGCCACTATCGCCGGCTGGGCGTGCCCGGCGAGGAGGAGTTCCGCAACGCCGGCGCCGGCGTCAGCTACTGCGGCACCTGCGACGCCCCCTTCTTCCGGGGCAGGCAGGTCGTCTCCGTCGGCGGCGGCAATACCGCCATCGAGGAGACGCTCCACTTGGCCAAGTACGCCAAGAAGGTGACGCTCGTCCACCGCCGTGATGAGTTCCGCGCGGACAGAGTCCTGGGCGAGGAGCTTCGCGAGGCCGCTGCGAAGCCCGACGGCAATCTCGTCATCAAGCGCGACACGATCGTCACGGCCATCGAGGGCCAGGGCCGTGTCCAGTCTGTCAAGCTCAAGAACGTCAAGACGAACCAGGAGGAGAATTATCCCTGCGATGGCGTCTTCATCTTCGTCGGCATGGACCCCAACACGGCGTTCCTCAAGGGCATCGTCCAGTTGACCGAGCGCGGCTTCATCCGGGTGGACTGCGCCTACCTGCGGACGAGTATGCCGGGCGTCTTCGCCGCCGGCGACTGCCGGATCGGAGCGGCGATGCAGCTTGTCACCGCCGTCGCCGATGGGGTCAACGCCGCTATCACCATGAAGCAGTACTTCCGCGATCCCCAGTGGTGGCACACGCCGGTCAGCGATGAAATGCAGCCGGGCGGCTGGTGACCCGAACCGCGTCTATCGATGGTCGTTTGCAGGGCCGATACCCCCCAGCGCCCTGCGCAAAGGCGATGGCCGTCGCCGCCACGGTCACCAGCGCAAGCTTCACGCTGACCGCCGAGCACTTCGGTTACTCCCTCCTGTTCCTGATCCTGGCCGCAGTGTCCTTCCTCATCGCTCCAGTCTGGGATTGGCATGGCGCCTGGCCCCAAGGCGCAGGCTGGTGTGCGACGCCCCACCTTCGCGCAGTGATTACGGCTTCGGATGTAGCGTCACCGTGACCGCCTGTGATCTCGTCCTGGCGCCTTCGTTGTCCATGGCCTCCGCCGAGATCTCACAGGCACAGTCCCGGCGTATGTTCGACCAACTCCACCGCGCCTTCCAGTTGTCCGTCGGGTCAACCACGGTAGTGCCTGTTGTGCTCCATCTCTTTTGCGATCCTTCTTCCCAGTACGCTATGAAATCATAGCGGACCCGTATGACGGTCCCATCGGCATCGGAGGCAATGCACTGGAGAACGATCGGTTCCCCATCGGTGAACTCGTCACCATCCTTGGGGCTCAGCAGGGTGATTGTGGGCGGGTTGTTGACCTTGACAGGCTCGGTTCCCTCCATCAGCCAATGCAGTTGCAGGATGTCCAGATCGGCCTGATCGACAATGCAGTCGCCGTTGATGTCGCCGGCGATCTGCGTCTCACAGACCGGCTTGGCGAAGTAGGACCTGCTGGCCTCGGCGGTGCCGCCATAGGCGCCCATATTGATGAACCCGCCGTTGGGGAACGGCTCGGCGCCCACCGGGGCATTCGGGTCGCCGGCATCGATGCACCGGCTGGTCACGTCATCACAGGCCCAGTCTTGCGAAGCCCGGTCCCAGTGGCCCGCCTGGGACTTCAGGTGGTAGTCGCCTGTGATCCAGACGGCGTTGGGGTCGTCCAGCGCAGCCGGCTTTGTCGGATCCTCTGGATCGGCCCAGTAGCCCGGATCGACGAAGCACGGGTCTACGTCGATGTTTCCCTCGCCCGGGTAGCCGCCCTGGACGTTGCTGTAGCTGACCTCGAGCCGCGGCGTGAACCCCGCGGACTCCGGCCCGAATGGCTCCGGTTCATCGCGGAAGATGCACTGTGTGATCTGGGTCGGCAGCAGCCCCGAGAATCGAGCATCGAGGCAGTTCTGTCGGCCGCGATTGCCGACAAACGTGCAATTCGACAGCTTGAAGATGTCCGACCAACCGCCAATGGCGCCGGGTCCTGATTGACTCCAGTTGCCGGCGAATACACAACCGGTGGCGATCAGTCTGCAAGGGCTGGCCTTCACAGCCCCTGCTTGCGATCCGATATTGCCGATGAACTCACAGTCGTGAAGCTCGATATCTCCGCCGGAGAGCGCCCCGGCCTCATACCCCTCATTCCCGATAAAGACACATTTTATCGCGGTAACGTGAGGATGGAAGAAGCTGCCTACGACGCCGGTCATGAATCCTGAGTTGTTCTGGAACGTGCAGCGCACAAGAGTCAGATCGTCGCGAGTCTCGATCGCGCCCTTCGTGAAGCCAGTGAAGGTGCAGCCCATGAGGGTAAGGCGACCTCCCGAAGCACTCAGGCCCTGCCGCCTCGTTGTGCCGTCTGTGCCTGTGAACACACAGTCGGTCAACACGCTATTGCAGTCGAAGGCCTCGATCATTGTGGGCCCGTTGTCGAGGAACTGACAACCCGTGATGACAGGACTGCTGTACCGGTTTTCCATGGCCCCCGAGGAGTTGCCTTCAAACCGGCAGTTGGTCACGATGGAATTGCTGTTGTCCACGTTGCACATGCCTGTCCCTTGATTGTTGAGGAACGTGCAGTTGGTCACGATGGGATGGCTCCCGTTCAGGGCCGCCAGGACCTCTGTCGCTCTCGGGTAGGTGTCGCGGAAACAGCAGTTGAGAACCGTCGGGCTTCCCGTGTCGATCAGCATGCCCGTCCCGGTGGCGAGCGCGTCGTCTCCCGCTGGGCGGGGAGGCGCCATGGAGCCGGCGGTGATCGTGAAACCGTCCATCACGGCAGTAGTGTCGGTGCCGCTGCCGGTGACGACGTGGTAGCTGTTGTCCTTGTCGATGGAGATGGCTCCCGGATCCTTGGTGAAGCCAGCGCCACCATCGTTGCCGGCCAGATCGCCGCTGAGAATGGTCTCATAGAGCGTGGTATCCCGCGCATTGGGATCGATCGCCGCGGCGCCGGCATACCCGCCCTTGAGAGTAACACCGTTGGCCAGCTTGAACGTGGCCAGCCGGTCGCCGGGCATGACGCTCACCCCCTGGTCCGGCTTGTAGAGGCCTTTGGCGACATGGATCTCCACGGGCTTTTCCACCCCTGCCGCCGATACCAGGGCGTCCTGCAAGTGGATGCACGCATCCGCCCAGGATGAGCCGCTCCCAGCGCCGTTGGCCCCGGCGTCCACGTGAATCACTTGCGCCGGCTCTGCGGCCCTCGCCGCCGCGCACGCGCATACCGCAACCATCAATCCCGTGCTGAACATCCCGCTCTTCATGGTCGTCCCTCCCGAAGAGAACTCTGACAAGAATCAACTGGACTTCTGCAAAATGGACATTGGGCCTACTTTGGGAAGGAAAAATCTTGTTCCTCGATTTTTCCTTCC
>JAFGJR010000048.1 GCA_016928975.1 Sedimentisphaerales bacterium
GGTCCGTGCCCTGCTGATGGGCGGCCAGGCGTGCGTGTTCTACGGCGCAGCGGAATTTAGCCGCGACTACGTCGTTCGATTCGAACCAAGGTCCGGATGGTTGAGGACTGCTGGTAGCCCATCGTGCTTTGTGTCATAGCCTGAAACGCAAATTCAATCGTCGAATCAACTGAAAGTCGTCTATGGATTCTATGCCCATTGCTTCACAGACATTCGGGATTTTGATCCGCTTGGTGGGATTGGTCTCGTAATTCTCTTTGGTGACAACAACAGCTTTTTCTGCCATGGCGTGTGCAATTACCCAAGGATCAGCTACGGACCGGAACTTGCTGCTATCAACGAGGCGCCGATTGTTCTCATTTTTGTAGATAGTCTGGAGGCATTCGATAACCATGGCGTCAATGGGCCTGAAGAAATACTCTCTTGGCTCCAGCCACGACTTGAGATCGTCGTCGGTCTTCCAGATTTCGCGCTTCACCTCTTCTGTAGCGAAGATGACCCCACTCCGTGCCAACTCGTCGAGTTTATCCCAGTAAGGCGCGGCGAAATCAATAGCGTAGTACTTGTCCCAAGCCTGGATGAAGACGTTGGTATCAAGGCAGAACGTCATGCAGGCTCCCTCCGCCATGTGCCCGGAATCCCGATCAACTCCACAAGGTTCCCGATCTTGTCGAGTTTCACGCCGAGCAGAGACGAAGTGTCGCGTCCGGAGACATCGCCGTTCTGATAGGCGCTCAGTACGACTCTTGAAAATGCATAGCCATTATTGATAAGCTTCAAAAGGTAGTGACTTGGGCCTCCTTCCGCTTGACTCTCCTTCTGCTGTTGCCTTGCCTGCTGCCACTGCTGTTCATAATCGTGTGTTAGCTTGTCATACTTCGCCTTGGAGATTTGGCCCCAGTCCAACAGCCGCCGCGCAATTACCCATTCGCTCACCTTGAAGTGCCTCGAGTGGGACTGGATACGTTCTTCAAGCGTCTCGCCCGCATCCCCCTGTTTCCATCGCTCTTGGAAGGCGCTCTGTGGAACCAGTATCTCTGCCGCCACTCTGTTGCAGAATACTTCTGTTCGGTCCGTCTCAGTGCTGGGGCTTGCAACAGTCCGGAGATTCGAGACACCCGACTCGCCCAACCACAAATGAACCAATTCGTGAGCCAACGTGAAAACCTGTGCTGCTTTGGCATCCTGCGCGTTTAGGAAGATGAAAGGGGCATACTCGTCTGAAAGGGCAAACCCTCTCGCTTCGATCACATCTATCTTCTCCCATCGCAGATTCCCAGCACGGAAGACAAATACGCCGACCATTTCTGAGCGAGATAGCCAAAGCTGAAGGGCATCTTCACGTGTTTTGCAGGCTTGGATGTCGTCAGACGCAACCCCAATGGTCTGGCGTATTCTTTGTGCCAGTGTGACCGGATTGTCAGAGGGCCGTGCGGATCCGATGAAATCCAGAGGCGGACGGCTTTCTGATTCCAGAAAATCGCGTAACCATTCCTGCCTGGCACGAGTCTGGCGTATGAGAAATCTCAAGTTGGAGCTATACTCCTTGGGCATGTCGGCCGGCAGTCTTCTGAAGTCTCGAAGGGTCGCGAAATCCTGCGGCGGCTCAGGTAAGAAGAACACCGCAAGAGGACGTTTGTATACTTCGGATGCCTTGCGTATCTGTGACAGGCTTGGCCTGAGTTCGCCCGACTCCCAACCCATGATCTCGTCTGGAGATCGGCCAATCCTGCGCGCAGCCTCTTCCTCCGTGAAACCCGCTGATTCACGTGCCCACTTCGCAACTGCGGGAGTTATGTTTACTTCGCGTAACCGCGTCATTTCAGACCCTCAGGGGCTCACTCCATTCGGCACGTCGCAACGCGCCCAGCACCTCAGTCACAGCAAGCCTGCACTCTTACAATCCTAACGCGTCGCGCGCCTTCTCTCAACACGCCGGAACGAATCCCTCAACTATCGAGCTCTTCGGACTTCGAGTTTTTCGATTTTGAACTGGCCGAGGATGGTGGCCATGTTGAAGAAGCCGGCGGGGTCGCCGTTGCCAACCGCCAGGGCGATATGACCGGCATCGTAGCCGCCCCGGCCGCTGCCCTTGAACGACGCATCCAGGCCGAGCCATTGGCCGCCCCGGCCCTGCCTGTCGGCGCCGACGTAGGCCTGCGCCCAGGCGTGGCCGCCGAAGCCCTGCATGCCGCCGAACTCGTCCACGTAGGCGACGCCGACACAGACCTGGGCGGGGATGCCCACGGCCCGGCACAGGGCCGCCGTCAGCACGGCGAACTCCGAGCAGTCGCCCTGGCGGCTCTCGGCGACCTCCGCCGCCGAGGCGTATCCGACCGAGAGGCTCCGGTTCTCGATGTATTCGGCGACGAAGGCCTCGATTCGTTTGGCCGCCTCGGTGGAGTCCTGGGTGCCGCCCACCGCTCTGCGGGCCAGCGCGACGATCTCCTTGCGGTCGCTCTGGAGGAAGCGCGTCGGCTTGACCGCTTCGAGCAGTGCCGGGTCATCGCCCTTGTAGGGGAACACGCCGCCGGTCGGCGCCACGGGCTCTGCAGTCAGAATGATTCGACCGTCCGCCTGCGGCTCGACCTTCTGGTTGTCCGTCGATGGAATCGTGAACTTGGCGCCCGGGGCGGGATTCAACACGTACGTGATCGACGTGGTGGAGCGGACGTCCTCGATGGGCTCGGGGCTCTTGACGAACATCTTGTCGATCAGATCCAGCACGTCGTTGCTGCCCATCGCGAACTCCTTCGTGCAGGCGATCATCTCCACTATCATGCCGGCGATGGGCAGATGGTTCTTCAGGGCTCGCAGGTCGTTGTCCACGTAGCTGATGGTCGTAATCGGCCCCGTATCGGGCAGGTTCACGACCGTTGTCATCTCGGTCAGCTTGACAACGCGTCCGAACAGGTCCACTTCCCTCTTCTCTCCGACCACGACCTTGGTGCTGATCACCTGCATCAGGCTCGGACTGAAGATACTCGCCTGGTACGTGGCGCCGGGCCTGAGGCCGCCCTTGAGGGTCAGGAGCCGAAGCCCCTCCGCCATCAGGCTCCCTTTGGGCCATTGCATCCTGGTCTTCTCCTCGACCCCCAGGGACGAGTTCATCACGTTGACCGCGCCGTTGGGGTCAACCGTTCCTTCGCTCTTCATGACCATACCGCCAAGCTGCTGCAAGGACCTGAACCCCAGGGGCTTGCCCTCCGCGGTCTCGATGTTCGTCTCCGTCATGGCCACCGTCACGGGCACGCCCAGGCGGCTGATCGTGACGCTCACGTCGTCAACGGTGGTGACCCGGCCGTCCTGTACGGCCCGCGTGTGGATCGCATGGCCGACCTTCTTGCCCTCCATGAGCAGGGCATAGTACTCGGTTTCCTCCTGCGCCAACGTGGGGCACGAGATCGCCAGAAACAGCCACAGGCCAATGAACGCTCGTCTAACCATTATGATTCCTTCCGAAACACGTGATGTACAACTCTTGTCATCCCATTCGCTCTTCAGGGCTCCCCAATCCGGACCCTTCCATCGGTCCGGACATTATAAGAACCGCGTGGCCGTTTTTCATCCGAAATCGACCACGCCGCCGATAGTCAATCAGTGTCGGTCCCTGGACACTGTGCTGGGTGGCAGCGGCAAGCGCCGCTTCTCTCCGCTTGCCGCTGCCACCCACAAACTTTAGAATGACACAGCTTCGACGGCTGGGCCCGTCTTGCTGATTCGACGCATGGGATGCGAACGCCATGACCTGGAATGAACTGCTGAGCCTCGTCTCATCGGGTGCCGTGATAGAGATTCAGATCGACTCGCGGCGCGTCCACAAGGGCGATGTGTTCGTGGCGATCCCCGGCGCCACCTGTGACGGACACGATTTCATCGGCCAGGCCCTCGCCAACGGCGCCAAGCACATCGTTCACGCCAGCGATCATGCAATCCCAAGTGACGCGAAAGACGCGACGCTGATCGCCGTGGAGAACCCTGCCGGGGCGGCGGGACTGCTCGCTCAGGCAAGACGAGGCAATCCCGGCGCTCGCCTGATCAATCTGGCGGTTACGGGCACCAACGGCAAGACGACCGTCACGTTCCTGGCTCGCTCCTGCATCGAGTCCACCGGCCACAAGTGCGGGCTCCTGGGAACGGTCCTCTACGACACCGGCTCGGGCGCGACCGCCTCGACGTTGACGACCCCTGACTGCCTGACCATCGCCGACGCCCAGAAGCGGATGGTCGATGCCGGCGCCGAGTATATGGTCATTGAGGCCAGCAGCCATGCATTGTCTCAGGACCGGCTGGCGGCGGTCGATTTCAGAGCGGCCGCATTCACGAATCTGACGGGCGACCACCTGGACTATCACAGAACTCGGGAGGACTACCTGGCCGCCAAGACCCGGCTGTTCACGGCCCTGGCTCCCGATGCAACCGCCGTGCTGAACAAGCAGGCGCCCGAGTCGAGATCGATCGCCCAGGCGACCAGGGCTCGTGTCTGCTGGTATGCGATCGACGAGCCGGCTGACCTGACCGCCCATATCGAGTCAATGACCGTGAATGGAACGAGCTTTGTGCTCGAGTGCCAGGGCCGGCGCGAGCGCGTGGAGACGCCGCTGCTGGGTCGATACAATGTGGCCAACCACTTAGCGGCCGCTGGGTTGTGCTTGGGCGCCGGACTGGACATCGAAGCGGTGGCCAAAGGGCTGTCCACTCTCAAAGGCGTGCCGGGCCGGCTCGAGAAAGTCGACGGCGACGGATCGGCGGTCCTTGTCGATTACGCACACACCGACGACGCCTTGCAGAACGTGTTGACGACGCTCAAGCCCCTGTGCCGGGGCAGATTGGTCGTTCTGTTCGGCTGCGGTGGCGACCGCGACAAGACCAAGCGGCCTCGAATGGCCAGGGTCGTCGAGCAGTGGGCCGACAGGATCGTCGTCACCAGCGACAACCCCAGAACGGAGCAGCCCCAGGCCATCATCAACGACATCATGGTCGGCTTCAAGAATCCCGACTCCGACAGACTGACCGTGGAGCCCGACCGCCGGAAGGCCATCGAGCTGGCGATTCAGAGCGCCGGACCCGACGACATCGTCCTGATCGCCGGCAAGGGCCACGAAACCTACCAGATCATCGGCACCACGAAATTCGACTTCAGTGACAAAGCGATCGCCCGCCAGTGCCTGCAAACCCTGCGTTGCGGCCCCTCAGCCACCGCCGAAACCGGCATTCGATAGCACCAACGCAAGCAAGGCACGATAAGCGTCAGCCCATGCAGACAATCCTCCACCTATCTGCTGGCGAAACTGAATAACTGTCAAAACGAGCCCTGATTCCCTGACCCTCATGGCCTTCGCTGGCGCGCCGCATGGATGACGCCAAGCAGACCTGTGGAATTCCCGTGAAGAAATCCCGCGACCGTCCTGACAACGGCTTGCTCATAGATGTCCCCGGAATTCCGTGTTGTTTTCACTTGCGTGTCTCACATGGGCGCATCACAATACTCAGCAAGGAAATATGCCCTTGTGAGACTGGAATGGTCGAGAAGGACCCTCGTGGGCCGAACAGATATGGCGAAACCAGAATAGGTGGATCGTAGCGGAGATTCAAGGGCCCGGAGGCAAACGTGCCCGAGTGAGGTTACAATGGGGCGGCGGTATCGGGTCTCCCAGTGCTTGGTGTTTCATAACCCGTGAAGGATGACAGGTGTTCCCTATGTCTTACTGGGCAACTGGATGGCTATGCGTTGTCGTCGGGTCACTCTTCATTGCCGTTGGGGGATTTCTTACCACCAAGGGCTGGAGTGAATTCTCCAATCATTCTCAGCCACGGAGGCTAATCAGTTCTGCCATACGTGAACTGAGACAAAACGCCAAGTATCTCAAGGATATGGATACCTGCTCAGAACGCTTGCCTCAACTGGATAGAATGTATCTGCTTCCAACATTTCACTATAGTGCCATTCAGACTATCCAGACCTCCTCGCTATTCAGCGATAAGAATGCCGCCCTTCTCGATGCTACGTCCAGTTTTCTATACAATGTCAATCCGATCGATGACTCGATACGCAAGCTGAACGTGATCTTCTCGGACACACAACCATCCCTACAACACAAGAAGGATGCCTATGCTGCTTTCTATCAATCCCCGCTATTGCAGAGATTCAGGCGAAGACAGAAGGAACTACATTCGGAGATTATGAAACTCACTCGTAATGCACCAGACGATGTACCCGCGAGCAGTTATCAGGGTACCGTCGACATGGTATCTGGGGACGGCATACTCACCCAAGAGCCAGATGAGTGAGAGTGAATTCGATCAATTGGGGGGCAATTCGGGCGACATCTGTGAGCAGGCCGTTGTCGAGACGGTCGCCGGATTCGCTCGCGGCAGTTCCAGCACCTATTCGGCGTCACCCAGTTCGCGGTGCCAGTCATCTACGTGCGCGCCGGCTCCATTCAGCATAGCGAGGTCGCATGGGCGGTTCACCGCGTGTTTGGCGGCGATCAGGGTGTTCTGTCAATCCAGTAGGCCGGATGTCTGCGCAGATGCATGACCGCAATGATCAGTATCTCTTGAGGAGCAGGCGAGGCGTCTTCATCTGATTCTCTCATAGGCCTCGGCAAAGGCTTCACTCGCCGATCTCGCTGGTATGGTCCCTTTGCCGTAGGCGGCCAGGCGACGCTCGGCCTCGTCGAGCCACATCTGCTCGATCTCCTGCTCCTCAGTCTGGTCCAGGCTTTCTATGAGGCATTTGGCCAGGAAGGCTCGCTCTCTGGCGCTAAGCTTGAGAGCGTCTATCCGCATCTTCTCTAATGGCGACATATGAGACTCCTTGACAATGGTCAGGCACAATCACCTGTAATCCGCGCTTGCCGATTCATGCCTGACTTTCATTATACCATCAGGCCCTTGCCTCGAAGGCGGAAACCCAGATCCGCACAGACAGCGGAAGGAGGATACTGCGAAAGGTCGGATTGAACGACTGGCAAAGACGCCTGCCGGAGCAATGGGTGCGGCCGGTGGACTTCAGCGGTCACTTTTCTCTTGCCGTGCTGGCTGGCACGCTGTAATACCGACTCCGGACGAACGCCTCGTCGCGGCTGGAGGCGCTTCGGGAACATGACATGCATTTGGAGGACATTAAGATGTCCCTCGCTATTGCTGTGGCGTCGCAATCGTCGTTCCGTGATTTTGTCCCGCGTATCGTGTCCAGTCTGCTCGTCGCAGCGGGTCTCGCCGTCGTGCCGTTGCCCGTTGACGCCGCGAAGTCGAGTGGCAACTCCCTGACGCCGCTGAATCGGTTCCCGCGCATGGTGCAGGAGTACTTCGTCGATCAGGTGCGCCGGGTGGACCGGCAGGTGGACGAGCGATATGCGGCGCTGGCCAGCCGGCAGGATGCGGAGGCCTACGTCCGCCAGGTGCAGGAGAAGATTCAGCGATGCTTCGGCCCCTGGCCCCAGAAGACGCCATTGAATCCCCGCACTACGGGCATCGTCGAGCGCGACGCGTACCGGATCGAGAAGGTCATCTTCGAGAGCCGGCCGAACTTCCTGGTGACGGCGAACCTGTACGTCCCCAAGGGCCGGGACGTTCTGCTGCCAGGCGTCGTCGGCACCTGCGGCCATTCCAGCAACGGCAAGGCCTACCTGGCCTACCAGGGCTTCGCGCAGGGCCTCGCCCGGCAAGGCTACGTCGTCCTGATCTTCGACCCCATCGGCCAGGGCGAGCGCCTCCAGTACCCGAACGACAAGCTCGGATCGCGGATCGGCGTCGGCGTTCGCGAACACCTCTACGGCGGCAACCAGCAATTCCTCGTCGGTGAGTTCTTCGGCGCCTGGCGCGCCTGGGATGGCATCCGCGCCCTCGATTACCTGCTCACGCGCAAGGAGGTCGATCCCAAACACGTCGGCGTCACCGGCTGCTCCGGCGGCGGGACGATGACGACGTGGCTGTGCGGCGTGGACCGACGCTGGACGATGGCGGCGCCAAGCTGCTTCGTCACGACCTTTGCCCGCAACTGCGAGAACGAGCTGCCGGCCGATACGGAGCAATGCCCGCCGCAGGCGCTGGCCCTGGGCCTGGACCACTGCGACTTTCTGGCCGCGATGGCGCCTCGGCCGATTGTCCTGCTCGCCAAGGAAGGCGACTTCTTCGACATCCGCGGCAGCGAGAAGGCGTACGAGCGTCTGCACCGGCTGTACGGCCTGCTCGGCGCCGGCGACAACATCTCGATGTTCACCGAGCCGGGCGGTCACGGCTACTCGCAGAAGAGCCGCGAGGCCATGTACCGCTGGTTCAATCGCGACACCCGCGTCAGCGAGGCGCAGGCCGAGCCGAACCTGACGATCGAGAAGGACGAGACCCTCTGGTGCGCCCCGAAGGGCCAGATCTGCGAGTTGAATTCACGACCCATCTACTCCTTTACAGCGGAGAAGGCCAAAGTCCTTGCGGAGAAACGGCCGAAGGAGTTCACGCTGTCGCAGCTTCAAGGAAAGGTCCGCGAGCTGCTGCGCCTCCCATCAACGAGCAGCGCCGCCCCTGACTATCGGGTTCTTCGCAACTGGAGATCCCGCAGGTGGCCCAGGCCGCGATGGACGAGCTACGTCGTCGAGACGGAGCCGGGGATTCAGGCGGTGGTCTACAAGCTGGGCACCGAGCAACTGCTGGCGCGACCCCACGCGGACGCCAAGCGGGCGATCCTGTACGTAGCGCACCTTTCCAGCGACGCGGAGCTGCGCAACGAGCCACTCGTCGCGGAGCTTGTCAAAGCGGAGCCCGATGCAGCGGTCTACGCCATCGATGTTCGCGGCATCGGTGAATCCCGCCCGGATACCTGCGACGAGGACTCCTTCTTCAACCTCTACGGCAGCGACTATTTCTACGCGATCCACTCGATCATGCTGGACCGGCCCTACATCGGCCAGAGGACGTTCGATGTCCTGCGCGTCCTCGACTGGCTGCGAGGCATCGGCCATGACGACATTCACCTCGTCGGCAAAGGCTGGGGCGCACTACCCGCCACGTTTGCCGCGGTCCTGTCCGACAACGTCCGGCAGGTGACATTGAAGAACGCCCTGACTTCCTACTCGGACATCGCGCAGTCGCAGGACTACTCGTGGCCCCTCTCGGCGCTCGTGCCGAACGTCCTGTCGGCCTTCGATCTGCCCGACTGCTACCGAGCCCTGAACGCCAAAGGCCTGCGCCAGATCGAGCCCTGGGGCCCCGACGCCAAACCCGCCGCGACCGGCACTCCGACACCAGGTTCCTGATGCCTCCAAGGAAATGGTCAACCCACCCGTCGCTTGACGGGTGGCGCCGCATCGGATGGGCTCACATCAGAACTGATAGCTGTATCGAAGCCAGACGCTATGCCGCTGGGTGTCCGGCGAGTAGCTCCCATCGTAGGCCACCGACAGTGCGTGCGGCGCTTTGCCCAGCACCAGAGAGCCCGACGCGGTCATCGCCGTCCGATCACGCGACGCCTCGACGAGCACCGGAGTGGCTCCTTCCACGGATTGCCAGACGTCCGACTCGTCGTCCGACAGCAAATGACGGACGCCGACCGACGCCGACGGAGAGACTCGCATGTCGCCGCACATGAAGCTGCTCAACCATCGCAGTGCCGCGACGCCGTGAAGGTCATAGTCGTTCGTGGCCGAGTACGCGGTGTCCCAGCTTGGGTCGGTCGCCTCGCTGATATGCTCGTCGCGATGGACCCAGAGCCAGTTCACTCCCGCCTCGGGAAGCAACGCGTGGGCGCCCCATTGAAAGATGTGGCCCGCCAGGAGCGTGGCGACGACGCCGTAGCTCCTGTACGATGCGGCCTCTTCTTCCTCCAGAGCCATGCCGGTCAACCCCTCGTACTCGTGCCAGCCATGGAATCCGGAGATTCCATAGCGCAGGGTCCACGGCTCCCAGCGAGTCAGCCCATCAAGGCCGCCGATCACGAGGTCCTGATTCTCGCGGTTGGCACTGTAACCGCTGCCGGTGTACTCGATGTCGGCCCACCTGTAACCGATGTGCAGGTTCAGGAGCGTAGTTTCAACGATTTGCTGAACACCCGCGGTGACTCCCCAGACATCGACGTTGTAGCCCAGTGGGCGGGCGTCATTATCGACTTGCGAGTAGAACGGCTGGACGAATGCGCCGGTGACCTCGCCGCTGGCCGTCCCTGCCAGGCCCAGACTCTCCGCCGTCGAGCCGGCACTGGCCAGCAGGCCGGACGAGGGCAGAGAGAGAACATTCTGCAACACGGTGGCGCCCATGTAGTTGTTGATGACATCCGTCGCCTGGGAGACCACCTGCCTCTCGACGTCCGTCGAGGCCAGAGCCGACGAGGCAACGGGGGTATAGGCCAGCGCGACCGTGTCATCCGCGCTGGCGGCCGTGCCCTGGTCGTAATACGTGACGGAGGTGTTGGGGTTGACGGCTTGCACACCGACGAAATTCCCATCGATGACCCCGGTCCCCTCGGTGGTGAACAGTTGGTACGGCGTGTCCCAGAGGGTCTCCCCGGTGATGCCAGTGACGGTCAGGCGGGCGTTGTTGAGCGCCAATCTCGCTCCCTCAGCCACCGCCAGCGATCCCTGGCTCGGATCGCCATCGAGCGTGACATTGTACCTATCCACGAGCCAGGTCGTGTTGGAGGCGACGTAGAGCTCGTAGGCCGTATCGGCGGTGGCCCGAATGATCCCCGTATTCGTGAGATTCCCGAAGGAGTTCATGCGAATGCCGTACGCGGTTTCAGCGGAGTTCCCCATAGCCGTGGCGGCGACGGTGATGTTGCCGCTGTTGGTCACGTTGTCACCAGCCGTGATGCCAACCGCATGGGCGTCGCCCAGCCCGTTATCCGAGGCGGCAGTTCCCGCCGTGGCGGTCACAGAGAGTGCACCGCTGTTATTCACCGGCCCCCCCGAAAGGCCTTCTGCGTAGCTGTGAGTCCTCGCGGAAGCGCTGCCCGTGGCAGTCCCACCGGTGGCGACGACAGTAAGCGCGCCGGTGTTATTCAGATCATAGCCGTTCACACCGTAGGCCTGCGCTTGGCTGCTGGCATCGGATCCCGTGGCGGCCCCGCCGGTCGCCATGACGATGACGTTGCCGCTGTTGGTCACATCGCCAAAGGTCCGCAGGCCCGTAGCACTGGCATCCGCCGAAGCGTTGTTTTGAGAGGTGGCGGTTCCGCCCGTGGCAACGGCCAGGACGTTGCCGGTGTTGTTCATGCCGTCCTCAGCGATGAGGCCGCGGGCGGTAGCCCGGGTATCCGCGCCTTGATACTGGGCGACGGGACCCGTATCGTCGGCGCCGCCGCTTGTGGCGATCGTGGTGACATTGCCGCTGTTGTTCAGCGTCCCCAGGGTGTAGATGCCCTCCGTGTCGGCGTAGTTAGTGAGATTTGCGGTCCCGCTGCGACCATCGGTTGTCGCCGTCCCGCCGAGACTGACAACAGCGAGATTCCCTGTGTTGTTGACGTTGCCGTCGGTATAGATGCCTCTGGCCGTCGCGCCGGCAGTGGCCCGGTTGCCAGTCTCCGCGGTGCCGCCGACGGCGGTTGCTGTGATGTTGGCGTTGTTGGTCACGCCGCCGTGGAGGGCGTATATGCCGTAGGTCGTGGCGGCCGTGTTGACGTCTCCATCCGCCAGGGCGTGACCCCCGTAGGCCGTGACCGTGACGGTGCCGCTGTTGTCAACCCCACCGTTCTGGGCGGACAGGCCGTAGGCCCAGCCGGTGGCGGATGCCTCCCTCATCGGGTCGTTGGACAAGGCGGAAGCGGTCCCGCCTGAGGCGTCCACGTTGATCCGGCCGCTGTTGGTGATCTGACCCTGCGCGTTCAGGATGCCGTACGCCACGACTCGAGCATTCGTGTCAACGCCCTGACCGTCGGCGTTGGCGTTGCCTCCCGTGGCTGTGACACCCACGTCACCTGTGTTCACCAAGTTCACGTTGGCACCGATGCCATAAGCGTTGAACCAAACGTTCGCGTAGAGACTCGGGTCGGTCTCGCCCCACGCGAAGACAGTGATGTCCTGCGCATTCACGTTGGGGTCCGGCGTCAGGGACGCGGTGAGACCATAGACACCCTGTCCTCCGTGCAGACCCGTCTCGTTGACGTCGATCTGTGCGCCAACGACGGCGCACATCGAGCCCAGGATGACCAACACCGCCAGAATCTGTTGTCGTCCCGCGAGACACGCCGCCGACTGATCCATCTTGCCACCGTTCCACATGGTTGCTCCCTTTCCGCTGATCATTCAAATCCGGCAAATGGCTCCCCCTGAAGGATCGACCACTCATCTCACAGGGCACAAGAGCCCCCAAAGTCCATGACCCATTGTAGGACAGCCCACCCAAAAGTCAACGGGAAATCAGGTAGTCTGGCGTCGCGCTATGGCTCGTCGCGCCGGGACGGGGAGTCCGGCCGGAGATATTCCCTGCACGCCCTGGGCTTGCTCGGAGTCCTCGAGTTCCTCGACACGGAGCATCGTCCGCCGGCGTACACGCTCGGCATCCAGCCGGCCCGGACCGACCTGTCCCTCGATCTGTCGCCGCAGGTAGCCGCCTTGGCCCGGATCGTGGACGCAGCACGCAAGATCATTGCAGACTTGCGGCGCCTCGAATAGAACGTAGGGGATAATCACGATGCCCCCGAACCTTGTCGCCCTTGACCTGTCCCGGTGCCGATGGGACAATGTTCCTTGCCGGTCGGGAAGCGGTCCGCCCGGCAAGACCAGTGAATGCGGAATGGGCCGTTGGCCTATAGGACTGATCTCATGTTCTTCAACCACGAGGAGCACTAGTGATCCGGTGTTCCGGTCTTCAGTTCCCCCTCCGTCATCGCCCCAAACACGTCACGCAAAGAAGCGTTGGACGTCTTTACGGTAATGCGTCCATCCTCGCTCTGTAGGTGGACTTCTCCATGCCCATTGCCTACGTCGCCTCGAACACGATTGTTGCTGACCTGTCCCACAACGGGTAGCGTGGTGTGCACAGAGCCCACGCGCGTTTCGAAAGCAACCCCACCGGCAAAGTTGTTTGGCATCCATAGGCGAATCTCTCCCTCTGTGGTCTGGACCAGAACCCTGGCGTCCGAGGGAGCACTGGGAGAAAGACCGATATGGATGTGGCCGCGTTCCGACTTGGCGGCGACCTGGCCGGAGGCCACGTCGGCGCACTCGATATCTCCTCCGAAATCCGTCGTCAAGCGGAGTGAGCCTCGCGTGTCTTGGACCCTGATGTTGTGGTAGGGCACTCCTGTATGCAGTTCCATGTTCCCGTGCACTCCCGTCGCCGAGACGTACCCGGACGCAGTGCAGGAAACACTGGTTCGTCTGGGAACCATGATCGACAGCCATACGCTCGGGTTCGTTTGATGGTCCCACTCCGGCCTATGAAGGCGGACATGCAACGTCCCGCCGTGCGGAATGGCGTCTATCCTCAGCTTGTCCACGAGTCGCTGGAATCTCTTGGGCGTGCCCGTCGCCTGAATCTTTGCCTCGATGCTGGATTCGTTGACATCAGCCCCTTTCAGCTTGACATTGAAATGTGCAGGGCTCTCGATAACCAGGTTGTCGATCCCAGCCATCGGAAAAGAAACCTGCTTGACCCGCTCGTAGGTTCCCCACTCCTCGTACGCCAGAACGCGCAGCAAATCGAACGGCGCCAGAGCGGTATCGACAACCGCGGAGAAAGGAATGTCAAGGACAAGCAAAGTTCCTGTAGACGAGTACACGTGTTCGAGATCATAGGCCACGCCCATGTACGGAAAATACCCGGCCTGCGGTGTCTTCAGTCTGGCACTGACCGAGCCCACTGCGCAGCCCGACAGCAGCGCCGTCAGGGCAGTCATCAGAACCGCGTGCATCGCCGCTGCCACTGAACACCTGTTCATTGTCTCACCTCGCGCAGAGAGTATCTTGTCCCTTCCGGCGGTCTCCCAACTACTGACAACGGGGATGAGCCGCCAGTCACACTGTCGTGACGGGTGTTTCCCCTAAGAGTATCGTCGCGTGTGGGAGGCAGTGTCAACCGTCGCGCATGAGACCATCTCTGGCTGAGGGAGGAGTCGCCCCGGCGGTCGGGCAAGACGTCCCTCAACAGGCACAGGCGGACCGACCGAAGCGCCGCGCGGGCCCCCGGGACGCTGGTTGAAGACCCGCGGCGGGAAGATCGCCCACTACCAAGTGGTGACACCCACCTGCTGGAATGGCTCGCCCAGGGACGATCAGCACAAGCCGTGCCCAATCAAGAAGACCCTGCGTCGTACCCCGGTCAACGACTCCACACAACCTGTCGAAGTCCGGCGCGTGACAAGTGGGAGTCGTGCCGATACATTGTGCCCAAGGCGGCGGCATCGATCTCTTGGAGGACGGAAGGATGGTCAGGACATTGGCAGGACGGGCGCTGGGCCGTGTGGCGTCGTTGATGTTCGCGTCGGCGCTGCTGGCGGTGGATGCACCCGGCGCGCCCGACAAGGCCGTGCTCGTGCCCCGGATCGACGGGCCCTGGTGGCAGGTGGCGGGCAATCCGATGGATCACAAGTACGCCGCGGACAGGCAGGAGCCGGTCGATTTCGCCGTCTGGCAGGCGGTCGACGGCTCCTGGCAGCTCTGGTCCTGCCTGCGCAACACGACCGCCGGCGGCCAGAGCGGCCGCACGCGATTCTTCTACCGATGGCAAGGCAAACGCCTCACGGACCCGAACTGGACGCCGATGGGCATTGCGATGGAGGCGGACCCGTCGCTCGGCGAGACCCCCGGCGGCCTCCAGGCCCCACACGTCGTCAAAACCGGCGGCACGTATCACCTGTTCTACGGCGACTGGGTCAACATCTGCCACGCTACCAGTGCCGACGGCAAGACCTTCACCCGCGTCATTGGCCCCAACGGCAGGACCGGCCTGTTCAGCGAGGGCCCCAACGCCAACACGCGGGACATCATGCTCCTGCCCCACGGCGGCCGATGGTACGCCTACTACACGTGCCACCCGAACAACCAGGGTATGGACTGCCTGCGAACCACAGCGGACTTCACGACCTGGACGGATTCGACGGTCGTCGCCTTCGGCGGACAGGCGACTACCGGGCCGTACTCCGCCGAGTGCCCCCACGTCGTGAAGCTCACCGACAGCGACTTCTACCTCTTCCGCACCCAGTCCTATGGCAATCCCACCGGCGGCAACGCCCGCAAGCGAGGAGAGCCCAGGACCAGCGTCTACCACAGTACCGGACCCCGTTTCGATCCCACACCCCCCAGGCCCCCCAACGTCAACGAGACGCTTGAAATCAGTGTTGTGTCTCCAGCATTCGGGATTCCCCATATGCTCACACGGAGTGGCCCCTCAGTCTGCCGGGCTTTTGTCCCCGTTACCAGATGCCGACTTGCGGCCTTTTCTATATGGAGCCATTTATGAAACGGCTTTGGCTCGGGAGATACGACAATGAAGAAGGCACTACTCATCTGCATGATCGCGGCGACATTCCTGCTGAACGGCTGTATCCCGATCCCCGTGGAGAGAGCAAACCACCACGCTCATCCGCGCGTCATCACCCCGCCCCCGCCCCACCCGGTCCCACCACCGCCCCCACCGCCGCCGCACGCGCCACACCCCCCACGTCACCACCGCCGGTAGCCCCCGGCCAGCTGTGGCACGTCCGAACGGCTCACCACGACAAATCAGAACCTGGGTGCTTGACCGGCTCCGTCAAGCTGCCTGAGCCTTTAGCGTGCAGGAGCAGAGAGATCATTGAGACCCTGTTCAAGACTCTTTCCAACGACGAAGAAAAGGGGTATCTGCTCCTGCCTGCTGACTACAGGCAAATCCATGATGCGTTGAAGACGAAGTCCGACCGTATGCGAACCATATGTGACTTCATTGCTGGCATGACTGACCGGTACGCAATCGAGTTCTACGCGCGTCTGACCTCTGAGAATCCAGAGACGATCTTCAAGCCTTTTTGATGCGGGGATCGCACTGCGTTTGCATGGCGAAGCGTCCTACCCGAAGTGCAGCTCGACGGTGTCTTTGTCGTGGAGGACGTGGGTGAGATGGACGCTTTGGCCGGGGTAGACGTCGGTGCCCCAGATGCGGGCGGACTTGAGCTTCTCGGCCAGCTCCCGGTGGATGACCGCGGCCAGGTCCTGGACCGTGGCGCCGACGGGCAGCGTGAAGGGCGCCTCCATGTCCGCCGGCTTGCCGGGCGGCTTGGCGTAGACGCGAAGGATGCTCAACCGGCGAAACAGCAGTTCGGTGAGCCTGTCGAGTCCCTCGGCGGTCTGCGTGGAGACCGGGAGGAACTCAATGGGCTTGTCGACGGACTTCCTGGCCAGCTCGAACGCGCCGGGCGGCGCAAGATCGAGCTTCGTGCAGATGCACACCGCCTTCTTGCCCAGAGCGTTGCCCTGGCTGTCCACAGCCGGCGTCTTCTCGTCGAGCAGGAGGTTGCGGGATTCGAGGAAATCCAACAGCACGAGCGCCTGCTCCTCGATGTCCTGCGACAGATCGATCACCACGGCGATGATGTCGCAGTTGCGGTAGGTGCCCACCTGGCCCGGCGCCGCGTAATCGGCGGTGATCGGCGGCGTGTCCACGAGCTGGATCTGCACATCCTGATAGTGCACCATGCCGGGCACCGGAGCGTGCGTGGCGAAGGGGAAATCGGCGACCACGACCCTGGCATTCGTCAGCGTGGCCAGCAGGCTGCTCTTGCCGGTATTGGGCAAACCCAGCAGGACGACCTGGCCGGCCCCGGTCCGCGGCACGTGGAAGATATCCGCGTGCGCGCCGCTTTTCTTCTGCTGGGTGGCCGCTTCCTTCAGGCTGCTGAGCTTGCGGCGCAGGTCCGCCCTCAGGCCGTCGGTGCCTTTGTGCTTGGGCATGACCGACAGCATCTGCTCCAACGCGAGGATCTTCTCCTCATTCGTCTGGGCACTGCGGAACCATTCTTCCGCTTTCTTGTAGTCTGGTGGTAAGTTCGCAGGCATAGAAACCACCTCGAAGGCCATCTTTCTGTCTGGGCCATACGTTTTCGATTATACTACAATCAAATGACGGTGAAAATACCGCACCTCCACACCCAAGCCATGAACTGGCGTGTTTCGAATGTGACGGGTAAGTGCTCGTGCATGCAAGGGCAGGTCGAGAGTGTTAGAGGATAGGTCCTTAGTCCGACGGTTCAATGCAGGGGACACGCAGGCGTTGGGCCGAATCTACGAGAAGTATAGGCGTGGTCTATTCCAGGTGGCGGGCGCCCTGCTGCACGACCCGGCGGCCGTCGAGGACGTAGTCCACGACGCGTTCGTTGCCTTCGCCTCCCAAGCGGGGCGATTCGAGCTGAAAGGCTCGCTCAAGGGCTACCTGGCGATCTGCGTGGCCAACCGGGCCCGGAACATCGCCCGCCAGGACAGACCGATCAGTCCGGAACGACTGCGCCAAGTGGAGCCCCAGCGGGATTCTTCGGAGATTGCGGCGGACTCGGATTTGCACGAGAAGGTCCGCGCTACTCTGGCCGGCCTGGCGCCGGAGCAGAATCAGACGATTGTCCTGCACGTGCTTGGCTCGCTGCGGTTCCGCGAGATTGCCCATCAGACCGGCGAATCGGTCAACACGGTCAAGAGCCGGTATCGCTACGGGATCGCGAAGCTGCGGTCCGTGTTAGATGGTCAGGTGGAACGATGAATCGATCCAGGAGAATCAGGAGCCTGATAAGAGCAGCCTGCCGGACGGGTTCCGGCGGGTCCGACTGGACCGCTGCCGATGAGCGCATCGTCAGCGATGCCTCAATAATCATGAAACGAGCGGTGAACAACCGTCAAGGCTGTCGCCGCGTTGCACTATGGAGAAAGATCATGAAAAGCCCATACACCAGAGCGGCCGCCGTGGCAGCAATTGGCTTGGCCGTGCTTTCCGTTTTGTTCCCGATGCGACATGGCATTGTCCCGGAAAGCGTTGCCTTAGCCGATGTCCAGAAGGCAGTCCAGGCACAGGAGACCGTCTTTACGACCGGGACGCGGACGATCACATTCCAGGAGAAACCGGCCTTCGTCCCGCCGGGGGTGGATGCTCTCTTCGAGAGGCCCAAGGGCGACACGGGCCCCTTCGTGCTTGAGTTCAATGCCGAGAGCTACTTGTCGCCCCAGGGGTACGCGACGAAGATCTATGCCCAAGACGGGACGCTCGTTTTGCAGGCGAGCGTACACAATGAAACGGGCAAGGCCACCCTTCTGCTGCCCACGGCCAAGGTCTATGTCCAGTTCGATGTGGTTGAGCCCTATCGCCAGAGGATGGCCGCCTTCACAATTCAAGGTTTCATCGACATGATCTACAAGTCGGGCGATTCTCGAGAGGTTGGCCCCAAACGCGTACAGGGTGTCGAAGCCGTTGGGTTCGAGGCCGGCCCCTGGGACGAACAGGCGCTGCAGGGAATCAATCCATACTTCGTCAGACTGCTCTTCAACATCCAGCAGGGCACAGGGCGCGTGTGGATCGATCCTGAAACCAAGTTGCCAATTCAGACTGAAGGCGAAATCAAGTTGAAGGCGTGCATACTGAGCCTTTTCAAAGACGCTGATGCCAAACAGATCGATAACAACTTCCAGTGGGGCGTCGAGATCGATGAATCGGTGTTCGCTCCCGAAATCCCCGAAGACTACCGGGAACTGACTCTGCCCAGCACCGCGGCACTGGGGATCGCAGCCTCTTCCGTCACCTTGGCGGCCATCGCGCCCTGGTGCATTTTCTTCATCAGGTGGTCTCGTCGCCGTGCCCAGGCATCAAGGGTATGCTGACGGCGATTGACCGTGCGAGCTTCTGCTCCAGGCGAGACCACGATCGCCAACCAAGGGCCCTGTGGCATTCCGCAGGGCTTTCTTGTTTGATCCTGAGTTTTGCGCCGATTTTTCCGAGCGAGCGAGGACATAATGGTGAAAAACAGATCTGCTCTGCGGTATTTGGCAAGTGAGCATGACGAACGCTGAGGACCCCATCCTTGTCCGGCGAGCCTTGCAGGCGGACCCGGAGAGCTTTGGCCAGTTGTGCCGGCGGCATTATCCCGCGCTGGTGGCCGTGGCCGATTCCATCCTGCTGGACCATCATCTGGCGGAAGATGCCGCCCAGGAAGCGCTCGCGCACGCCTGCCGGCAGCTTCCCGGGCTCAGGAAGCCCGAGCTTTTCGGCCCGTGGGTAGCCGCGATCTGCCGGAACGTGGCCAAGGACATGCTGCGAGACCGGCAAAGGCAGCGAACGGCTGTCTCCGACCGCGAAACGCAGAATTCAGATGGCCCGGACGGGCAGCGGATGGAGGTCTTGGCCGAGGCACTTCAGCGCCTACCCCAGCATTTGCGCGAGGTGGTTTACCTGCGCTACTACAACGGCTTGAGCTATCATCAGATCAGCGGGGTCCTCAGCGCATCCCAGGAATCCATCGATGGCCGGCTGCGGCGGGCCAAAAACAAGATCGCCGCGTTCATGAAGGCAAAGGGCTTCGAGCCCTGAGGCGTGATTACCTATGAACCGAAGAGATGACATCGACCGGCTGGACGAACTGCTGGCAAACCACTTGCGGCGGGAGCCCGTTGTGTTTGATTTCGACCAGTGGGCCAACAGGTTTCCCGCAGACGCAAGGCTGGTGCAATCGGGTTTTCCCCAGACGGTCTCAAATCGAAGAACTCAACTGGTGCAGATTGGGAGGCATATCATGACAAGTCGATATACAAGACTCGTCGGCGCAGCGGCGGTCGTGCTGGCGGCCCTGTCGTTCCTGTTCCCCGGCGGCAACGGAATCGTGCCGGAGAGCGTCGCCTGGGCCGACGTCCAGAAGGCCATGGAACAAGTGCACACCATCCGTGTCACCGGCACGCGGAGCTTCTTCCTCTCACAGGACGAGATACCGACCCGCAGGCTCGGTCTTGAGAAACTGTTCTCGTTCTCGCACGGCTACGTCGACCGGACCTTCACGGAGGATGGGCAACTGATGATCGAGTTCGCCTACGATCTCCCGTCCGGGACGATGACGGTCCTGTTTCCCCCCCAGAAGAAGTACTTTCGGACGAAGGCACCCCAGACGTTCCACGAAAGAACCAGACAGGTGACGTTCCAGCAGTTCGGGGAATGGCTGTTTGTCTCTGGAGACTATCGCAAGATCGGTCCCAATGATGTGCAGGGGATCCAGGCCATCGGCTTCGAGGTCTCTGATCTGCTCGGCCGCGTCAAGGCAAAGCTGGGGTTCGACAGCAAACTGAGCAAACTGATGGACTTGTTCTTCTCCTGCGGCGACTTCGACGCCCGGATGTGGGTGAACCCGGAGACCCGGCGGCCCATCCAGCTCGAAGCAGAGGGCAAGGTCAACCCCTGCCTCGTGACCGGCTACCGCGAAATGACGCTCCGCGAGATTGATGACCGCTGGGATTACGATGTGGAGCTTGACGACGCCCAGTTCCTGCCCACCATCCCCGAAGACTACGGGGAGCTGACCTTGCCGGTGGCTCTGAAAGTCCAAGCGGCCTTGCACCTGGCCGGCGCGGCTTCCATCGCGCCCATCCTTGTGGCCGTGAGGCGCTCGCGGCGACGCAGGACCAAGATGCCTGGAGTGGCCTGTTGACATCCCCCGCATGCGACTTGCGTTGAAGACAGTCCGGCATTCGCGGTATGTGGTGTGCCAGATGGCGGAAGTAGGGGCGCCGACGGTATGCCTTTGCGAGATTCCTTGACAAGCCCAGCGATTGCGAACTCGCCGGGAGCCTGTGGAGACAGGATGACTGGCACCATAGCGAAAACCCGTCGTGGCTCACCGGACGCGCTGGAATTGAGGTCCCGATTGCGGTATCATTGACAATGTGACATGCAGGAGCAGTCACTATGACGTCAAACGGCAAATCCCGGTTCAAATGCCGACTGATACTCCTCGGCCGTTCGACATAGGCACGAACACACCGAAACTGGCGGAAGGTGGTTGAGCGAACTCGAAAGCGACCGGCAAAAGGGAGGCTTGAGCGCGATGTGGGATGACGCAAGAGCGATGTGCCGCTTGCTGTGTGTTGCGATGGTATGTTCCGTGATCCAGTTCGCCGGCTGTCGCAAGTCCGCGGACGTGATGGAGGGCGAACCGCTGTCCGAAGTGCTGCTGCGATACACCCCGCAAGTTGGACAGACGCTTGAATACCATGTCTTCATGAATCTCGAGAAGAAGTGTTTCGAGAACGGAAAATGGCTGACAGAGGGCAACGAGAGAGGGCAGATGACCTTCTCGATAACAGCCATCGAGCGTACCGGTGACGGGTACCGCATGAAACTCGACGGGCAGTGGGGTCGCTCGAATGTCGCCAAGGAGACGGCCGACGTCATGAGAGACAAGCTTGACGCGGCGCGATCGGTTGCACCAATCATTTCCGATCGGTACGTGAGCGACAAAGCCGGCACGCACAACCTGTGTTTTCCCGATGACCCCGTACGCCCCGGGGACGAATGGAGCGGCTCGGTTGTCTTCACGTTCGGTGATCTGGCCACAGTGGAAGCGCCGACACTGGACGTGTCCTATCGACTCATCAAGGCCGTCAAGAATAGTGGCGGCCGGTACTGTCTGATAGAATGCAGGCCCGCGCAGGATCGAATCGAAGTTCCCTTGCAGATCGGCCAGCTCGGATTGCGGTGTGATGCCACAGCGACCGTGGTGGCAGTACGGGAAGACTGTGACGCTCACAGCAAGATCCACGTGGGCGACGTGTTGGTTGCCATGAACGGCCACCGGGCCGCCACCGCAGAGGATTGGCGTATCCTGTACGACAGATTCGTCGAGATGCCGAACGATGTGGGTTCGACCGTCACTCTAACGGTCCAGAGAGACGGCCAGGCGCGCGATGTTGAGGTGACGAAAACCTTTGCCACGCTGGGTACGATGGAGGTCGCCCTCAGCGACGCGACGCGCAAGGTGATCTTTGACGTGGACCGGGGGATCATCGTATCCGATGAAGCATCACCGCAGTATTCGGTGATGTACCATTTCGTCGACGCATACCCCTTTGTGGACGACTGCATGGGCGCGGGCACCTTCGAGCGCAGCGCCGGAACGACGGTTGGGCCGCGGGTATACTACAACCAGTACAGGATCACGCTGGTGCACTGACGAGGCGACGGTGTGCGCAGGCAAGGGACCTGCCCCGTGAGTTCACTTCGTTCGATTTCGACCGGTGGCCCGGCCGGTGTCCCGAGGATACGGGGCTTCTGCAATCTGGTCTTCCCTTGGCTGGCCGTGGACGGAAAGAGCCAACTTGTGCAGATTGGAAGGCAGATTACGGCAAGACGTTCGACGCGTCGCAGGGGCACGCTACCTGTGACGGAGACGTGATTCTGCGTGCTCACGACTCGAATTCAGAGTATCCTCACGAAAGCCTGGCAGTGAGCTGCCGGGCTTTCTCGTTTTTGCAGGATTCCTGCGCCCGGACTTCGCCGGCGGGAGAGACTTGTCTGTAGAAATGTGACAGAGAGCACAGATGCCAACCTGGTCGCAGCGGCCCTTCGGGGCGATGCAGAGAGCTTCAGCCGGCTATGCGAGCACTGCTATCCGGCTCTGGTGGCGATCGCGTACTCCCGGCTGGCCGAGCGGCATCTGGCGGAAGACGCGGCCCAGAAGACGCTTCTGGCCGCCTATCGCGATATCGCACGATTGAAGAAGCCGGAGAAGTTCGCCGGATGGCTGACGGCGATCTGCCGGAATGTCGCCGCCGACATGGTCAAGACACGGGCCCGCCAAAGGCATGCCGAGATCGAGGATTGCGGTCCCGTTTTGCATACCAGTCATCACGAGAACGATACGGTCGCTGTCGTGCGGGAGATCCTCCTGCGATTGGAGCCGGAGATGAGGGACATCATCTATCTCCGGTACTACAACCAGATGAGCTACGCCCGGATCGCCGGGATGCTGGGGATCGGCGAAGAGGCCGTCAACGGCAAGCTGAGACGCGCCAGAGACAGAATCCGCGACGAGCTGCAACGACGCGCGTCGATGGAGAGCGAACCATGAAAGACAGGAATGAACCAGACCGGTTGGACGAGTTGATTACCCGCGCCGTCGATCTCGGCGAGGTCAAGTTCGATCAAGAGGCTTGGCTGGATCGGCTTGCCTCACGAGAGTCCGGCCAGGCGAAAGCTGAACCACACAGAAAGATATGGAGAACGATTATGGATAGTAGATTCACAAAATACTCGGTCGCGGCGACGATCCTCGTCGCCGCGTCGGTCGTTTTGTTCGATCCACTGGGCCTGTTCGGCGGCCGGCACGGCGTCGTGCTGGCGGAGGTCGCCAAAAGAGTGAACGAAATGGGCACGTCTGTCAGCACGTGCACGCGAACCGTCTGGGAACAGGGTCGGGAAGAGCCGTGCCTCAGGGCCAACGCCACCGTATATGCTTCTCCGGAGCACGGCTACATGGAGGAGCAATATGATGCCGATGGCAATCTGACCCACCGAGCCTATATTCTCAAGGAATCCCGGCGGTTCATCCTCGTGATTCCCGCCGAGAAGAAGTACATGGAGATATCCATGTCGGAGGAGATATTCGATCGAATCACGGCGGTGCTCACGCCGGGCGGTTTGATCAGCCGTATTACCGCCGGCCCTTACACCGAGCTCGGGCGAAAGCGCCTGAATGGCCTTGAGGTCGAGGGCTTCGAAATCCGCGATCCTGAACTCTTGGCGGTTCCCAAGCCACTTGGATTCATCCTTCCGGTCAACGGCATTACGGCACGGGTGTGGATCGACGTGGAGTCCTCTCTCCCGGTCGAGATCGATATCGATTTCACGACCGATCGCGCACTGGTGGCGGGATTCAAGAAGCTGCGCGCCGAGTTCAGGACCCACGACATCGAGTGGACCGCCGAGACCCCGGAGGGCATCTTCGACCCGAACATCCCCGCGGACTACACGCCGTTGAACCTGGAATCCACGATCAAAGACAATGCCGCGTGGATCGGCATCGGCTTCTTGCCGGTGGTTGGGATCATCGCCTACCGCAGACGCCGCCGGGCGACATTGCGCCATCACCACGTTCGTGTAACGGGTTGAGAGCAGACCGTTGCTCCACTACTGAAGTCAGAGCGAGCCTCGTCCCAACGGCAAGGCTTGTCTTTACCCACATTGATGGGCGTAAGCCGGTGTTTCTATGGATGACTTTTCGCTTGCACGCGCGGCCCAAACACCCTATATTGAACCGTGATGGCGCAGTATTGAGCTCAAGCGTGCAGTTTCCCGCACTGGAAGGACGATGAATCAGGAAGGGGAGACAACACGGCGGGAGTACTTGTTTCTTGAGGCAGTTGATCCTACTACCGGCAAAACCTGCGTCGTGCAGATCTCGTATGGAAGGCTGCAGTCGCTTGCCAAAAGGGGGAAAGGGTTTGTCTTGGAGGCTGCCGAGACGCTCGTAGAGGTCCTCCTTAAACCGACAGCCGTCTTTGAGGGTCTGTGTTCGGACGACGACGAGGATGCGCGTGGCTATGGGTGGAGATGCTATTGTGGAGTACCGTCCTGCCGTTATGGGGCTAAGGGCGATAAGTTGCCTGTTCCGAGGAATCGTGTTTTCTTGGCTTTTGTGAACGCAGAGCGCGTAGTGTATAACTGGCGATGGGAACCAACCGATGATGATCGCCGAGGTTTGCCGACAGGTCATCAGAATCGATTCAGGAGAAACCTCATATGAGCGCCTTGCCAAACGACGAGTACGCGAGCAAAGTGAGGGACATCGCGGATCGTGTGGAATCTACCGGGGCGAGTGCATACTATGATCCAGATGGTGACTGCATCGAATTCCTGGCTCGGGCGGAGGAGTTCTGGGCCGAACGCATAGATGATCTGGTCACAGTCTACTACAGCGAGCAAAGCGGGGACGTGATTGGGTCTTTGATCAAAGGTGTCTCGCGCTTCATAAAGGAGCATCCGAATCTTGCGATCTTCGTCGAAGCTGGCCGGGTCCGTCTTTCACATCTGTTTCTAGCCGGCTTGCTGTGCGACCAGTCGAATCAACAGGACGTAGAGGTTGTGACCTATAAGAAGAAGCAACAAGTCTACAAGGAGTTGTTCGAGCGCGCGGAGGAAACGCAGGCCGAGACAACAATGACGATTGGGTAGAGTTCAGAGGTTTCCCAGGCTACGACTTCATTATTGCCGCAATCCAAGCCGCGACAGCACTGACGACGACTGCCAGCATCGCCACGACCGAAACCCACTGTGATCGCCGAGCGTGTTCTTGCGCCTTCGCCGCAATCTCGTAGTTCCTCGCAGCGGTCGTGCAAGCATCGATCATTGATGCCGTTTGCAGCGACCTCCGACAGACCTCGATTTCTGCGTGCGTCATGCAAGCACTCTCCTTTCTCGCGGCGTCTGCATAGTACTGCAATAGCCGTGCGATATCGGGGAAACAAGTGGAGAATGCTCGAGGACAAAGGGGTGGATTGACGGTCCCCCGCGCACTTTTCGGGCGCATCGTCCGTCTCTATACTGGACACTGATCAGTGGACCTGTGACGGATGAACGTGTTGAAGCTTCGCGAAGACAACGAGAGGGCCGCCGTGGAGGCAGCCTGCAAGGGCGATTCGGAGGCTCTGGCGGGTCTCTATGAGAGGTATTACGCCACGATGGTGTGGGTGGCTTACGCCGTGCTGCTGGATCGCAGCCTGGCGGAAGACGCAGCTCAGCAGGCATTCGCCACGGCCTGTGCGAAGATGCACAGCCTGCGACGACTGGACCGGTTCGGCCCGTGGCTGGCGGCGATCTGCCGCAACGCGGCACAGGACATGGCCCGGGCCAGAAGGCGCGATGCGGCGCTCCAGCGAACCGCAGCAGTCCAGGAACCCGTGCAGTCCGGCTTTGACGGGTTCGACCGGGCTGTCAAGGATGCTGTGGACGGCCTGCCCACCATGTACCGCGAGGTCGTCGTCCTGCACTACTACAGCGGGATGAGCTACCAGCAGATCGAGTCGGCGCTGGGCATCTCCACAGACGTCGTCAAGGGCCGACTGGCTCGCGCCAGAAAGCAGATTCAGGTGCACCTGGAGAAGGAAGGCTTCCATCGGGAGCAGGTACCATGAAACGCATGTACAACGAGCAAGACCTTGAGCAGGCGATCCGCCGAACGGCGCCGGGCGATCCGCCGGTGGCGGACTTCGAGGCGTGGCAAAAGACACACGCCAAGGCGGCTTCTGTGCTGAGGCGTCCTGCGAAGAACGAAAGGACCGATGGCCCGCCAGGCGCGTGGGTCATCCGATTTGGGAGAACACTTATGGAAAAGCGACAGGTAAAAGTCGGTGCGATAGCGGCCGTGCTGCTGATGGGCGTGGTTCTCGTCAGCCTGGATCGGGGAACGAACGTCGCATGGTCGATGGAGCAGACCATCGAAGCGATCGAGCAGATCAAGACGTTGCACATCGAAGGAACGGTCGTCTGGCCGTTCGGCGCCAAGCCCGGCGTCGTGCCCTTCCGGTTCTGGGTGCAACCACCGACGGAGAACTCGCCCCTGAAGATGCGAGGCGAGATCCGCAACCACATCATGATCGCCGAGGGTGACACGGTGTACGAGTGCTGGTCGGACAGCAAGACGGCCCAGGTGAAGTATGGGTCGGCCATCACCGACCTGAAGTACTGGTACCAGGCGGCGGCTCTGGTCCCGTGGGTCATCCGTGAGCTGCCGGAGATGATTCAGCAGTATGCCCAGGACTGGAAACAGTCCGTCGATCGCGACCCGAACACCGGCAGAGAGCGGATTCTCGCCACCTGCACGTATCCGCCCTCCAAGATGTCGTTCCTGCTCATGATCGACCCCGCGAGCAAGCTGATCTATCGGGCCAGGCTCTGGGGCAACCTGCAATTCGAAGGCGAGCCGTACATCGACGCGCAGAAGTTCGTCTATAACCAGCAGTTCCCGGACGAGTTGTTCCAACTCCCGGCGGACATGACGATTGTCAACGAGAGGGACACCGAAGAGTCGCGGGCGTTGTTCAACCGAGGGGAGGACCTGTTTCATAAAGAGAAGAAATACACCGAAGCCATGGCGGTCTACTGGCAGGTCTACGATGCGTATCCGAAGCTGAACGTCGCGGAAGAGGCGCTGATGATGATCGGCCTCTGTCACGGCCGGCTCGGAGAGCACGAAAAGGCGATCAGCGTTTTCCAGAAAGCGATTCGCGAGTATCCGCACCTCAAGGGCTGGATCGACGCGACCTGGTACTATCTCGGCCGTGAGTACACAAAGATCGGGCAGAAGGAAAAGGCCCTGGAGGCCTTCGAGAACTGCCTCAAGGCGGGCGAAGGCGTCCGCGACCCGGAGAAGTTCCCGCTCAAGGACGCCCGCGAGGCCATCGCCAAGCTCCAAGGCGAATAAGGAGGGTGGAGTCACGTGTGGGCGGTACGTCTGATTCCGTTCGTCGCCGGCTCCGGCTGGTGTCGGTAGGGGATCCGAGGTACGCCGAATTCGCACGGACGGGATCACGTCGTACTACGTCTACTCAGGCACGGAGGCTGGCCGGGAAGGCAAGCTGCCCGCGATCATTGTTGTCGGCCATCTGCATTCCTCGCCGTTCAAAGACCTGGCCTCTTTCAAGGGTAAACTCGGCGAGCCTGTCCTTTTGATCTGGTCAGGATTGATGTGCGATCTTTCCGGGGATTGTCTGGTTGACGATGAAGCCGCCTGGGCCCGCAAGAAACCGCAGTTCCTGACGCTGCTCGACGACTACAAGGCCAACCTCCCTGTCGACGAAGACCGGGTCTATCTGACGGGATTCTCCTCCGCCGGCGTGTATGCGTGGATGCTGGCTTATGATCGGCCGGACCTGTACGCCGCCGTGGTGCCAATGTCGGCGCCATCCTACCCGCATCAGATTCAGGAGCACCTGGATGCGGCCAAGACGGTCCCCACGATCTGGGTCCGGGGCGAGAAGGACGATCCAAACAACCTCGCGCCGGAGATGCAGACCGGCAAGACGATCGAGTCGTACAATCCCCGCTGCCAATTCGTCCTCAAGCCGGGGGAAGGACACCAGGGCGTAGGCAAGTACTGGTTGGAGAATCTCCAGTACGTGCTACAATTCCGCAGAAAGGACAACCAGACCATGACCAGCAGCCGTGAAGACACAGCCGCATCGTGCAGCGAAGCGTTCTTGAGCTGGGCTCGGCGCGCCGCCGTTCCCTTGCCGGCGTCACCGGAGGAACCGCTCGGCGAACGTGCGCAGGCGGCGATGGATCGAATGCTGGCAGGCAAACGGTTCGCGTTCCTGGGCGAGCCGGACCATTTCGTTGCCGAGAAGTACCCGTTTCGTCTTCTGCTCATAAAGCATCTGCTCGAACGGGGCTGGCGACATGTCGGCATGGAAACCGGACGGTCCGTAGGTTGGCGCGTGGACCGGTATCTGGAGACGGGGGACGCCTCGTGCCTGTCTACGGAGGGAGCCGAGTCTCCCGGTCCCACGGATCGGCTCGTCGAGTTCATCGACGCGCACGAGAACGCCTTTCACCAACAGCTTCGTCAAATCAGTGAAAGCCGCGCGCCGGGTACCGCTCGACTGCACTACTGGGGTTACGACCTCGACATAGGCATACCGCTGGGCTCCCTCAAACCGATCCAATGGCTCCTCGAAGGACATGCGGGCACACAGGTCGACGAGCTGCTCAGCACCCTCGACAAGCTCAAAGGTCTCTCGACGGACGGGCAATTGGCCCAGATTGAGGTGGTCCAGAGCCGCCTGACTGCTTTTGCGGGCCTCTTGCCGGCTGGGACGCTGGGCGAGCTCCGGCCCTGGCTTGCCTTTCTACATGACAGTGTCGCGGCCGAGAAGAGACCCCGCGCGAACCAGGACTCCCGGGGCAGTCGACGATGGTGGATCCAGCGGGAGCATGTCCTGATGCGATACCTCGACGCGATCGTGGACGGGCTCAGCGCCGACGACAAGCTCATCCTCATGAGCCACAATGTCCATCTCTCCAAAGATGCCGCGAATCTGCACTTCCACCCTCAGTTCAGCAGCTTCTGGGGCCTGTGGTCATGGCTGCGCGCCTGGGGATACAGGATGTTCTTCCCGCTGGCCGGCTGGCCCACGAGCATGGGCGACAGCGTCGGCGCGCATCTGCACCGGCGCTTCCCGGGACAAGTCCTGTCCATCTGGATGCTTTACGGCCAAGGGTCCTCGATGGCGCCCAAGGGTCCCCGGACCGTGCGGCTGCACGGTGATACCGTCGAGTCGCTCCTGGCCCGGGTGGGAGATCGATTTCTCCTGCCGCTGAACGATGTCGATCCCCAAGCCAGGGCGATTCTGTCCCGCGCCAACGTCCGCTTGATGGGGGGCTCCTACGTCTCGACCGACCTCACCGCCCAGGCGGACGCGATCTACTTCGTCAGAAATATCAGCGCCCAGTAGAAATGAGCAGTGCAGCGACCATCTTGATTTGGTGGGTGCCATGCTTACGCTTCTCGCGTAAGCATGCCTTGCCCAGGTGGTGGACCATGCCCACGCGAGCGTGGGCATGGCATCCGCAAGCGCAGTCATATGATGGCCAGAGTAGTAGATATGCCTGAGAAGATGATCCTGTGGCTAAGGCGTAAGTTGCCGGAATCGTGCGGGAGTCTGGTTGGTCCGAAGGCGACGAGTCTCTAACGGCATGGGTTCTCCCATATCACCCCCGCGCAGGCGGGGGTCCAGAGCCTGCCCTTGCGAAGGCGGGGGATCATTCGATGCGTGCCTGGATTCCCGCCTTCGCGGGAATGACATGTGGGGACAGCCTGATCCTCTCGTCATTCTGCTCTAAATCGTTACGTGGACAGCGGTTAGCGAGCCGAGGAAATCCGCAGGTTGCCCGGTTTTTGCTTGACAGGCAATGTGGTGCATTGTATGATAATAAAGCAACGGAATACGAGATCGTGACATACTCTTCGGAGGCCTGTCCATGAGCCATGAACCGTCAGTCCTCGCCAACCGCCAGCCATGCCGCAGGGTCGATGGGCCTGGACGCAGGCCAGTCTGCAAAACAAAGCCAATGCAACGATTGCAGGTTGCTGATCGCAGAGTGCGAATTGAAGGACAGGTGCTTGCGATGACAAGTGTGCGGCGGTTGTGCGAAACAAAGCCAAAAGGCAGTAGTCGGCAGTCAGTAGCCGGTTGCAGAAACAAACCCAATTTGGTGGGGGCGAGCGTGCGAAACAAAGCCAATGGGCAGAGGGACTATGGAATGTGCACTACGGCGTGAAGGCCGAGGATCGCAATGGCAAGGGTCGGCGATCGCGCAGAACAGACCCAATTCTGGCCCGGCTGGCGTGCGAAACAAAGCCAATCGGCGGGGAGCCACGGCGGCAGCAATTGCCGTTCGGGCAAAGGGTAATGCGGGAAGATGCGTGTATGCGAAACAAAGCCAATTCTGCCACCGGCGTCATGCCTGGGTCGCGTGCTCATACGTGCAGGGCTGGCGGACATTGTGCTTGACACACCACCTGTGGGTAATACAATCGCTTGCATAACTATATGTAGAGTGGCCATGCCGCGAAGCAAGGCATGGCAAGTGGGCAGGTGGTTTGTCGAGTCATTGGGGATTGTTCATTGAGGAAGGCTGGTTCAGGCCGTGAGATGCCCTTTCTGCAAGGAAGACAAGGACAAGGTCATTGACTCGCGTTCCAGCGATGCCGGCCGGGTGATCCGACGGCGGCGCCAATGCCTGGTGTGCAAGAGGCGGTTCACGACCTACGAAAAGACCGGCGACAGCATCAAGCTGCACGTGGTGAAGAAGGACAAGTCCCGAGTGCCGTACGACCGCGACAAGATCATTATTGGTCTCCAGAAGGCGTGCTACAAAAGGCCGGTCTCCGCCGAGCAGATTCAGCAGATCGCCGACAAGATCGAGGAAGACATCTTCCGTCGGTTCGACCGGGAGGTGACCTCGGCGTTCATCGGCGACTGCGTGATGAAGCACCTGCGCGACGTGGACAAGGTGGCGTACATCCGCTTCGCCAGCGTGTATCGGGAGTTCAAAGACGCCGGCGAGCTGATCGAAGAGGTGACCCGGGCGATCCAGGAGAGCGACCCGGCCGACCAGCTCAAGCTCTTTGATGCGTGAGTGCCTGCAAAAGTCCAGACACAGGCAAGGGGCATAAATGGACAAGCAGCTTCGAGTCGTCAAGGCGGACGGCACCCGCGAAGCGTACCTGCACACGAAGGTGCTCGGCGCGATCAACAATGCGCTGTCCAGCGCGGGGCAGCCCGACATGACGACGGCGGAGCATCTGGCAGGGGTCGTGACGTTTCACCTCTACCAGGAGGCGAACCGGCGCAGCGTCAGCTCCGGCGAGATCTTCGCGATGGTCAAGGCGGTGCTGGTCGTCACCGGCAACGAGGAGGCCGCCGCCGCACTGAGCGAGCATGCGCTGGAGCGGCGGCTCAAGCGCGCCCGCACAGAGGTTCTCGACGTCGATGTGCGGGACCTCGCGGATCTCGAGTCACTGTGCGAGGCCCGGGATCCACCTGCACGGATACCCTGGGACAAGACGCGAATCGTGGACGACCTGACGGGTCGTCTCAATCTCCCTCGCCAGACGGCCCGAGCCATTGCCTCGGTGGTCGAGGAGCGCGTGTTCGGTCTGGGCATGACCGCCGTCCCTCGCAGCCTGATCGGGCAGCTCGTTTTGAGCGAAACCGCTACAGCGCTGCGAGCACAACGGGAGCTGCAAACCGCGTGATGAGCCGTGCCGTTGGCAGACGCGCCACGACGCGCGGGGCTCTTGCCGCGAGCCTGTGGTGCACCGGTCCGGACTCGTCCGAAAAAACCTTGTGCCCACCGGGCGGGGGCACTATACTGGTCCCCCAGAGAAAAAACGTTGCCTGAGGATGGAAAATGTCGGAACGGATTCCGAAGGTCGTAGTCATCGGCGGCACCTACATCGACATGGCGTTCCGGTGTAGCGAGATTCCCGCCCCGGGCCAGGTGGTCGGCGGCTCGGCCCTGTCGTGCACCATCGCCGGTCCCGGCCCGATCCAGGCAATCCAGTCGGCCCTGTGCCGCTGCGAAGTCTACCTGATCAGCAAAGTCGGCGGCGACCACTTCGCCCAGATGGCTCTCAAAAGCCTCCAGGAGTACAAGGTGGACACGGAGTACGTGTTCTTCGCCGAGTCCAAGAGTACCGGCGTCATCGTCACGCTCGTCAACTCCGAGGGCGAGAACGCCAGTTGCCACTACATCGGCGCCAACAGCGCCCTCCAACCGGCGGATATCGAGACGGCGGAGGAGTGCATCGCGGAATCGGATGCTTGCCTGATTCACGGGTGCCTGCCGCAGGAGGCGATCGTTGCGGCGCTGCACTGCGCGGAGCTGCACGGCACGCCGGTGATCCTGAACCCCGCCCGCCCGCTCGAGCACGCGGGCCACCGGAATGTGGATCTGCCAACCGAGTATTTCTCCGCCAACGTCCTGATCCCCAACCTTGAAGAGGCGGCGGAGATCACCGACACGCTGGCTGCCGATATCCGCATGGCCAAATCGATCGGCTCGGACCTGGTGGCTCGCGGTGCCCGCTGCGCGGTCATCACAATGGGCCGGCGAGGCTGCATGGTGGTGGACCGCAACTGCACCGATCACGTCTCCGCCTTTGGCGTGGACCTCGTCGATAAGACCGGCAGCGGCGATGCCTTCGCCGGCGCGCTGGCCGCCTACTGCGCCGTGAAGCACGACCTGCGGGAGGCGGTGAAGTTCGCCTCCGCCGCCGGCGCCCTGGTCTGCACCAAGTTCGGCGTCATCGAAGCCCTGCCCACCAAAGCCGAGATCATCCAACTGCTCCAGCGCGAAGACATCGACCTGCTCCCCGGCAGCGACTGACGGCGCCGCCCGGGGCCCCGCGTTCACGCAGCCTTGACCGCCACCCCAAAATGTACCGGACCCCGTTTCGTTCCTCCTGTTTCGTGGCGTGAGCCGACACTTGCGGCTGTGGCGGGCAGGCTGTACCATGTCGCAGCAGGACGCTACCAGCACCGTACGGGACAAGGGCAAGCAGGTGTGCGCCGGGCCCTGATAGGAGTAGAGAACAGGCCAACACGGTCATCAAGGCGATCGCCAAAGAGTGACAGGGATTCAGAAGGACCGCTGTGAGTCGACTGAGAACAGAAGGGAGTCACGAACCGGCCAGGCGGAGCCAGTCGGGTCTGATGAGTGGGATTGAGGGCGGCCAGAAACCGCTCAGCATGGATGCGAACGTCTACGGAAAAGGCGCGCCGATCGTGCTGGTGCACGGCTTGCTGGGTCTGTTCACCTCGTGGACGCGTCTGATCCCCCACCTGGCCGGCCACGCGGAGATCTGGGAGGTCCGACTGCCGGACTACAAAGACCAGCCCGAGGGGTATGGTCTGGAGGACTACGTGCGGTATCTCCTGGACCTCTTTGAAACCCATCGCCTCACGGACGTGACACTGGTCGGCAACTCCCTGGGCGGTCACATCGCCACCCGCATCGCGGCCCGATATCCGGACCGGATCGCCAGGGTCGTCCTGATCACCACTTCCGGACTGTTTGACGAGACGGCCGCCCACCAGAAGCTGATCGTGCGCACCCCCTCCAAGGGGAACGTGGACCAGGTCGTGCGCCACGTCTTCCATAACCAGGGCTTCTGTGAGGCGCGGACCGTCGAGGAGATTGTCGACCACTACTTCTCCGACGGCCGTATCCGTATGAGGTCCTTCATTCGGACCGCCCGCAAGCTCCGCACAGAGGATGCCACGGACGACTGCCGACAGATCCGGATCCCCACCCTGATCGTGTGGGGGGCCAACGACCGGGTGGTCCCCGTGCAGATCGCCCATCGCTTCCATGCCCTGATCCCCAACAGCCGCCTGGAGATCCTCGACCACTGTGGGCACGCCCCCCAGATCGAACGGGCCAAACCGGTCGGCAGGCTGATCCGGGAGTTTGCTCTGAACACGCAAGGATGGGCAGCTCGTTGCCCATATTGACCGAAACCGCATGCCGTCCTCATGGGATGGCTTGGCGAAGCCTCGCTCGTTCGCCCCGGCACGTCGTCACGACTGCCTCCGCGGGCGGCCTTACCCATAGACGTTTGTCGAGGCATGTATGTTGTGCAAAAACCGAAAATCAGGCGGAAATCCCCCCTCCGGACTGTCCCAGGGCGGCGGCGAAAGACCCTGTCCCAGTTTGCTCAATTCCAACTGTACACGCAAGGCGTGAGACGTCAGATGCTCCATGCCTTGCCCGAAGGCGACGCCGCGCCTTCTCCACGGTAGCAGTCCTATGCGCACAGGGTGACGTCGAGTACACGTATGGGATTCCTGCGAGGGAATCCCGCGGCCGTCTTGACGACGGCTTGCTCACAGACGTCCCCGGAATTAGCCCGGCATTGCTACAGGAGCTCTGCCGTTTTTTGCGAAGGCAACCATCGGTCGATGGTTTATGATGAGTGGTCAGAATGTGGACTCCACTGCTTTGACTGGGAGGTTGGCATGGGTAGATCGCAATCGCATCCGGCTGCCAAGACGTGGGTCGGCATCTTGCTGCTATTCGGATGGGTGTTCCCCGCCCCGGCGGCGCTCGAAATTCCCGACGGTTGGACGCCCGCGCCTGCCAGGCTGGTAGTGACCGATCGTCTGGCGACCGAGGACAAAGAGCTCGTCGTCGAGACGGATGAGTGGAAAGTGATCTTCAGCCTTTTCTACAATGGCGGCATCTATCGGCTGTTCGATAAGGTGCACGATCCAAATCAGCAAGACAACCTGGTCACCGGTCCATACTACTGCCAGGGAGGTCTGTTCGACTATGACGTGTATCTGGAGGGCGATCAGGAGTTCAGCACCGCTCTCGGGAAGAACGCCGCCCCCGGCCGTGCCTCGCTCAAGGTCATCGAGAACACTCCCGTGCGGGTGCGCATCCTTCAAAAGTGCCATCCGCGGTGCAACAACGCCAAGGGTCCACCCGGCGATCCGTTCGTCGAGCTCGATCTGGTCGAGACGACGACGGAATGGACCTTCTATCCGACCGGTCGAGCCAACCTGAAGTTCGACGCCATAATGGCTCCAGATTGGGACGGAATCTGCTCCCACGGGCCGGGCGGCGGGGGAAAGGCCATCAACGCCGAGGGCAACACCGTCACAGCAGCTCACGGAACGGACTTCCTGATTCCGTGGGTGACGGAAGGTGACACCATCGAAAGCACTTCCGGCGGGTGGGGGCCGGTCCGGATCACCGAGCGGCCCGATAGAAGCACACTCCACCTGGCTTCTTCCGTTCCCAGCGGGAGTAACCTGGATTTCACGATCCGTCGTCCTACGATCCTGGACGAGACCTTCTCCATTCATGCCGATGGCGATCGCGGTCCGGCTCCGCACACGAGTCGCTGGCAGGGCGGCAGCAACGGCGACCCGCTCTTCCACAATGTCCTGACCAATCTGGCAGGCGCCTACGACGGCGACTTGTTCCGCAGCGACACGCCGCCGCTGGCGGACGATTACGTGTTGGCGCATTGGACCCGGTCACCGCGCGGCTTCGGCAGCCTGCTGGCGTTCTACGAACCCTTCCGGGGAGCCAGCTACGCGGTCTTCAACGATCGGACATGGACCGACATCTCCTACACGCAAGTCGCTCGAAGAGGACGCCGACCGTTCGAGGAACACCACCGGTTCTTCCAGATTCAGATGGGGACGGAGAACGCGCGAATCGTGCCGCGTATCAAGAGCGTCGCCGACGCTCTGCCCTACGCGGATGACTATCGTCACCCCTATGCGCAGGCGCGCGTTGGGACCTTGCTGACGGGAGATGGAATATCCGCACACGGTTATCGCACCGATAGTGGTGCCTACTGTATCATTTCAGACGCAAACACGGCCGCGATCGCGTTCGACGCGGCACGCGGCGGCGCCGCGGCGCGGGCCATTCCGTACTCGCAGCCGGCGGTCGTTGTTTCCCGCTTCGACGTCGCCGACGACCGGCTCCGTGTGGAATTGTCTCAGAACAATGGCATCACCTTCGAAGACCTGCCGAAATCATGGTACCACGTGACCACTCGCAAGGAGTCGGCCCAACTCGGCGCAAGCGACCGTCGTCTGCTTCAATTGCTCTGTCCGATTCCCGCCGCCGCGACCGGTCCTCGCACGTGGGTCCTCCGCATCCGCGAGAGTGCCCGCTAAGGTCGGTTCGCCGCAGAAGGCAGGAGAAATAGATATGGTGCCACCGGAATTCTCATCGAAGCCCTGCCCACCAAAGCCGAGATCATCCAACTGCTCCAGCGCGAAGACATCGACCTGCTCCCCGGCAGCGAATGACCATCGCTTCGGCGGAAGCCGGTAGCCTTCTGCTTCTGAACAGCACATTGCCCGAACAGAAACGGAGAAGTGGCCGGATCAGATTTGTACTACTACTTGTTCGAATCTAGTTCTCTTGCGCAGATTCTGGTTCGACAGGAGTGTAAGTCCTTGAAAAGGCAGATACTTGGTCTTCACACGGAGCCACAAAGCCACAGAGTCCGCGAGAGATTCCCGCATTGGTCTTCTTCCTGTCTTGGTGTCTTTGTGTGAGTGTGCTTTTTGGTTGCGGCCCAGCGCAGCGAGGCCGCGCTGGGTCATCCGTGCAATTCGCGGCTTCACATCCCCCCATGACCACAGGCCGTACTCCACATTCCAAAATCAACAATCCTAATCGGACTCCCCGCCCGGCTCTGGGAATGAAGTACCGGACTCCTTTGATCCCCGAATCTCCCCCAACGTTGTCACACCAGAAGCACCGATGATAACGTAGGTTCCTAACGAGAACCACAAGGCCAGCGCTGTCATGGTCTTTGACGAAAAGGCCATCCCGGTCGTCAGTTGCCTATTAAGCCTTTCTTCGAAAGGCGCATTGGCCGGCGGCCACTCTGGAAGCCGGCTTCTCACATCGCGCGAATAGTCAAAGCCGATACCGCAGGTCGCAACGATCAGCCCAAGCAATCCCAGACATGTGAGCACGACACCTATGGTCTTGCGCGCCATGTGGCTCACAAGAGCCGCCGCGCAGAATACGAGCAAAGCTATGGGTACCAGCAGGCCAAGGATGAGCCAGGGGCGAGAGCTGAGTTCCGGCCATTTCCGGCGAACCTCCATTCCAACGGGTGAGCGAGTCGGTTCTGGTACCTTATAGACACCCGACACCTGACCGACAGTCAACTGCCAGCCGGTGAAGCACCCACTGAACTTATCCCACGTCCAGCTTGCCCAGGGCAAGAAGAAGAAGAGAATCAGGAAGACACTCAGCACCAAGGTCAGCCACAGAACATCACGGAAGCCCCGCAGTCCGCGACCTGTCTCCTCGACGATCTCACGATCCGCCTGTTTGGTTTCCGTGCGACTGTTAACCTGTATTGGCACGCACTCATCCTCTCCGACGCCACCTCCTGCCTCCTCTGGGGCCTTTGTGGGGTTGCCATCAATTCCATGGGCCGAGCTCTCGTTGGAGCTTCGCAGTCTTCGATCACACTTGCTGCAAACGATATTGCCCTCGAAGACACAGAGTTGTTCCTGGCCCTGGATGAGCCTGCCACATGATGTGCAAGACTCGACACACGTGCCACCGGCAAACCGGGTAATGACAAAAAGCCGTTTGCATTTGGAGCACGCGACTCTTCGGCCTTCGTTGGCGTCAGGTGCATCGAACTTCGCGTGACAATGTGGACATTGCGTCTTCATGGCCAAGCTCCGCGGAGTAATAATGGGTAATAATGAATAATGGGGAATAATGGGGACGGCTACCTATTATCGCCTTCTTCTGTCTCATTTATCGCCCACCGCTCAGGCTTCCGCCGCTATCCCATTCAGTTCCACCTCACCAGGTTCGTCCGGTGTACAAGAACCGCCAACGAGTTCGTCGCAGCTTCATCAAGGTGCTTCTCTGGGGACAATTATGATGAAAAGGGGCGAAAGAGGCAAGGGAAAAGAACAGGCTGTAGACCGGAGGTCGTAGGCTTGAGGTGGGCGACAGCGGCGGAGCCGCACGTTTGAACCGCGCGAAGGGGGACGCCGACACGCCGGGGGACGGGGTGACGGAGGGCGGAGGACAGAAGGCAGAAGCCGGAGAATGGCGTGGGGCAAAAGGCGGCGGGGCCGCAAGCCGAGTCAAGCTGCGGTCTTGCTCTGGCCGATGGTAGCGGATAAGATGGGCATTCGCCAGGAGGCTGGTGTATGAGCCGTGTAGCTGTGAAACCTGAGATTCTGCGCTGGGCGAGAGAACGGGCTGACCGGAGCGTGGAGAGTCTGCGCGTTCGTTTTCCGAAATACGAGTTGTGGGAGCGGGGCGAGGCGGCACCGATGCTCAAGCAGTTGGAGGCCTTTGCCAAAGCCACCTACGTGCCGATGGGGTACCTGTTCCTGCCTCAGCCGCCGGAAGAGCGCATTCCGATCCCGGATCTGAGAACGGCAGCGAACGGGGGACTCGAACAACCCAGCCCAGACCTGCTCGACACGATCTACCTGTGCCAGCAACGGCAGGTGTGGTATCGGGACTACGCCCGCACCATGGGCGACCAGAGCCGAGGCTTCGTAGGCTCGGTCCGGCGGGACGCACCTATCGAGCAGGTGGCCGAGAAGATGCGCCGGGCGCTGGAGTTTGACCTGGAGGCTCGACGGGAATGCGGGACGTGGACCGAAGCCCTGCGTCTCTTCATCGAGCAGGCGGACGATCTGGGCGTCCTGGTCATGTGCAGCGGCGGCGGCGGGAGCAACAACCATCGCGTACTCGATACTGAGGAGTTCCGGGGGTTCGCGTTGGTGGATGATTATGCCCCACTTGTCTTCATCAATGGGGCCGACACGAAAGCGGGCCAGATGTTCACCCTGGCCCATGAGCTTGCCCATATCTGGCTCGGCGAAAGCGCCCTTTCGGACGTGACGCCGGCCTCGACTCCGACGCAACAGATCGAGATCTGGTGTAACCGGGTCGCCGCCGAGTTTCTTGTCCCGCTGGAACTCTTCAAGCAGGAATTGCCGCGGCAGGGACCCCTGGCGGAGGTGCCCCGGCTCGCCCGGCGGTTCAAGGTGAGCACGCTCGTGATCCTGCGTCGGATTCTCGATGCCAAGCGGATCGAGCGGGAGACGTTTCGGCGAGCCTATGATGAGGAGCTGGCCCGACTCCGCGCCCACGCCAAGAGCCGCAGCGGGGACTTTTATCTCACGTTGGGCGCCCGCGCGAGCAAGCGGTTTGCCCGGGCACTGGTGGTCAGCACACTGGAGGGGCAGTCTTCCTTCACGGAGGCCTTTCGCCTGCTCGGCCTGCGGAGGATGGAGACGTTTCGTGATCTGGGACAGAGCCTGGGGGTGCACGTGTAATGGCCTATATCCTCGATGCCGACGTGTTCATCCGCGCGAAGAACCTGCACTACGGCCTCGACTTCTGTCCGGCTTTCTGGGAATGGCTCAGCAGGAAGAACGCCGCCGGACAGTACGGTCGTGCCTGCGTTGGCGGCGGTGAGCGATTGGGCCACGGGGCAGCGCCACGAGCCCTCGGCCGTAAGCGCGTTTCTCCAGGTGGCTGACTATTATCTCGTGGCCCAGGCAGAGGCGGGCAGCCACACCGTTGTCACCCACGAGATTCCCTCTGCCTCGACTCGTAAGATCAAGATTCTGGACGCTTGCATCGGTCTCGGCATCAAGTGCATGACGCGCTACGAGATGCTCCGCCGGGAACGAGCCCGGTTCATACTGGATCGTGGTACAAAGCATGCCTGAGGCCGTTCGGTCCTCCCCTGTCTGATCCGCGAGAGCTTATCAGGAGAATTCGGGGTTCATACCTACAGAGTCCACCTTTCTCATACGCTCTTGCCTCTTCGTCCCACCGAGCGCCAGGCGGCGAAAGAATAGCGCCGGCGTACTACCGCTGTACCCCCGAATTCCGGTCAGGGATGGGTGGGGTAGGCACCGGGCAGGATCGGGTCCTGTTTGGGCCAGCCGAGCAGGTGGCGGACCTCGTCGGGGACGGGGGCGGGGGAGGCGGGTAGGGAGAGATCCTGAAACAGCTCGTAGTAGTAGACGGGGGCACCGGATTGACCGGTCGAAGGCGGCAGGGCGTACCCGGGATCAGGTGGCGGGCTTGCTCTGGTTGATGGTAGCGGCCAAGATCGACGTTCGCCGGGGGGCTGCTGTCATTTGTTGGAGCCGTCATGCTCGCGTGAACGTGGGGAGCTTGACGATCGTGCCGCCTCTCATTGCGGATTCGTGGGCGCACAGGCCGACGCAGGTCCAGTTGGCGGAATGGCGAGCGTTGGGGAAGGGCTCGCGATTCTCGATCAGCGACGTCACGAATTCATGTGCGAGATGGGGATGTGAGCCGCCGTGTCCGGCGCCCTGGGTGAAGCTCAGGTGCGTCTTCTTGGCGAGGTCGTAGACGCCTTTCGTCGTGAATCGGCGAATCGGCTTTGGCAGCCGCCGGGCAAAATCGGGAACTGTGATCCGCGTGGGGATCTTGGACTCCGGGAGTTTGGCGGTGTGCAGGACATGCTCCTCGTGCTCGACGAGGGTCCACTCGAAGGATTTCCTGGAGCCGTACACGTCGATGCTCTCGCGGTACTGCCGGGCGACGTCGAACAGGGAACGATAGATCCTCGCGGTCAGGTCGGAGTCCTGGAACTTGACGTGCGCTGTCTCCACCGCGAAGGGTGAGCCGTAGTGCTGGATGAGATTCTCGCGAATCGTGCCCGACCCGAAGCAGGACACGTACTCCGCCGTGGCGTTCGTCAGCGCGAGGATCGGGCCGACGCAGTGCGTCGCGTACCACATGGGCGGCAGGCCGGGCCAGTAATTGGGCCAGCCGTCCATGTCCTGCTGGTGACTGGCCTGCAGGAACTGGATCTTGCCAAGCTCGCCCTTCTCATAGAGCTCCTTGAGGTAGAGGAACTCGCGGGCGTAGACGACGGTCTCCATCATCATGTACCTCAGGCCGGTACGCTTGACCAGGTCCACGATTCTCTTGCAGTCTGCGATACTCGTGGCCATCGGGACCGTGCAGGCGACATGCTTGCCGGCCTTGAGGGCCGCGATGGACATCCACGCATGGTCGGGAATGGGCGAGTTGATGTGCACTGCATCGACGGCGGGGTCCTTGAGCAGATTGGAGTAGTCGGTGTACCTCTTCTCGACGCCGAAGGCATCGCCCACGGCGTCCAGCCTCTTCCTCGTGCGTTGGCAGATCGCGTACATATTCGCATGGGGATGGCGTTGGTAGATCGGGATGAACTCCGCCCCGAATCCCAGGCCGACGATGGCGATATTGATCTTCTTATTCACAGCAGTCTCTCCTTGATTTGGGCTACTCAGCCGTTTGTTGCTCACACTTGCTTCAATCTCCAGTCGCCGCGAGATGCCTGCGGTTGCAGCGTGACGCCCATCTTGTGCAACCTCCGGTACATCCGATTCAGTCAGGATCGATAGCGGATTGTACGACCGGATGTGAGAAGAGGCAAGGCTCCGCAGTCTGTGCAATCGTCCCAAGGATTCCGGAGGAACTTTGACGCGTCGATTTCCCGGTCGGTCGTGGAGCCGATGTCGCCATGATGCTCTTGACTTCGTGCTCCGCGCACGGTATAGCATGAGCCGTCCTCAGGTGGGTGGGCTTTCGTTGCAGACCCCGCCACCGAAGGCAATGTGGCTGAGGAAAGGACGCTCATGCGACACATGCTTGTTACGGCTCTGTTGTCACTGGGGCTGGCCCTGGTGGGTTGTCAATCGAGACAGGTCGCCTCAAGGCAAGAGAGCGTCTCCGTGCGCGACGACGTTGCCTTGCAGCCCATCGCGCCCGGCGTTTGGGTCCATACGACGTATTTCGACGTCCCAGGCTACGGTCGGGTCGGCGCCAACGGACTTGTGATCGTCGATGGCGGCGAGGCGGCGCTGATCGATTTGCCCTGGACCGACGAGCAGACGGACGTCTTGTTCGACTGGATCGCGCGGAATGCCGGCGCGACGGTGAAGGTCGTCGTCCCGACCCACTTCCATCAGGATTGCATGGGCGGCCTGAACGAGGCGCACCGGCGCGGGGCGACATCCTATGCCCTGGACGAGACCATCGCGCTGGCTCACAGAGACCACCTGCCGGTGCCGCAATGCCCCTTCCAGGTTCGCACGGTGGTCCGCTGCGGCAGGACGATCGTTCTCGTCACCTACTTCGGCGCCGGCCACACGACCGACAACGTCGTGGCCTGGCTGCCCAAGCAGCAGATCCTGTTCGCTGGCTGCCTCGTCAAGTCTCTCGACGCCCAGTCCCTGGGCAATACGAGCGACGGCGACCTGACGGCCTATCCCATTACGCTCAAGCGAGTGCGGGCCGCTCACCCGAACGCCAGGATCGTCGTTCCCGGTCACGGCAACTGGGGCGGACCCGACCTGATCGACCACACGTTGGAGCTCTGCCCGAAGGACAATCAGTAAGTGGATCCCTGCAAGATGGAGCCCCCGGACATCGAATACCGAACGACCGTCGAAGACGGGCACTGGCGCAACGAGGAATTCCAGTGGGCGCGCATCCTGGCCCAGGGGCATCCGGCTCGGGGAATGGTCCTGCTGTACCTGCAAAAGGCCTGCACCGCCTTTCACGAGTTCGAGCCCGCCTGCAACGCCGGCGCGCTCGATGAAGGGCACCTCGATTTCTTCCGCCGGCGCCTGGCGAGCCGGCTCCGGCGGCTCCTGACGACGATGAGCAACAACGACCTCGACGTGCTCGATGGCGCGCGCGAGCTGACCGGGGTCCTCCGGGCCGTCGAGTCTGCAAGCAGCTTGAAAGACCTCTCCGCATTGACCGAGCGATTGCACGCCGTCGGTCACACCCTGCTCGATGCGCTCGAACGAACATGAATGTCTCTATGGACCACGGGGCCGCGGCCGAGCGGGCGGGAGGAAGGCAGAGATCTCAGATTGGATGATGATCGGATGAGTGCCGTGGCGCGCGGACGTTTGACCTTGTTCTTCGACCTTGACGGCACGCTGAGCGATCCGCGTGAAGGGATCACCAGATCGGTCCAGTATGCTTTGGAGCGACTGGGCCGGCCGGTCGTGCCCAGATCGGAGCTGATCCAGTTCATCGGTCCGCCGCTGCGATGGACGTTTCCCCGCCTGCTCGACACCGACGACAAGGAGCTTGTGGAGGCCGCCATCCGGTACTACCGCGAGCGATATGAGGACACGGGACTCTTCGAGAACGAGGTCTATCCGGGTATCCCGGAGCTGCTGCGCCAGTTGCACGGCGACGGGTATCCGATGTACGTCGTCACCGCCAAGCCGAAGGTGTACTCGGATCGAATCATCCGCCACTTCGGGCTCGACCGCTACTTCATCGAGGTCTACGGCCCGGAGCTGAACGGCCGGTTCGACGAGAAGCGAGAGCTGGTCGGTTTCATCCTGCACGAGCGCCACCTTGATCCGAGGCGAACGGTGATGATCGGCGACCGGGCCAGCGACATCGAGTCCGGCCGGGCCTATGGCACGCTCGCCATCGGCGTCACCTATGGCTTCGGCGCGCTCGAAGAGATCACCGCCGCCAAGCCCGACCACATTTGCCACAGCCCCGGTGAGATTGCCCTGGCGGTTCGACAATAGCCGCGTGATGGCGCGGCCGGCCGCACGTCACTCGCTCTCACTACCACTGCCCCCACTGGGCCTGCGGCCTGCCCGCACGCCGGGTGATGGTGTACCCGTGACGTTTGGCCCAATCCTCGGCAGCCTGCGCCAGGTCTTCCTGGCCGCAATTGAGATACACTTCCGCAGTCTCCTTGCTCTCGCTGGAATCCAGCACGCTCACCAGCTCCGGGATGATTTCCGGTCTCCCCAGCGCGATGAACGTGTAGACTCCGTTCTCGACTTTTCTGCCGATGCCCGACCGCACGTTCTCCAGCAAGACCTTCGTTGTCTGGGACCAGAATTGCTCGATTCGGCGCTTGTCTTTGCGGGCGATCCAGAAGTAGACCTCTTCTTCGGCGGACTGAGGCTCCCAGCCGAGCTTCGATAGAGCGCTCACCAGCGGGGGATTGAGCTCCCGATCCGGAAGCGCATACCGCAGAGCGGCCACGGCCTTCTTGTCGCCCAGCCTCGCGAAGGCGGAGATGGCTTTGCCGCGGATCTTCGCATCCGGATCGTACAGGCAGGCCAGCAGATCTCGAGGGGTCCCCGAGGCCAGCCGGTCTTCGGGCCGTCGCCCTCTCGTCTGCCAGTGGGAGAGCGTCGAGGACGTGACGAGGAATTCCACCCCGCGGATATCGCCAAACTCCCACAAAGCCTCTGCCACATCCGTACGCACCAGTCCGCTGTGCTCGACGCGAAGAGCGGCCGCCAAAGGCTCGACGGCGCGCGTGTCGCCGATCCGGCCGAGCGCTTTGACCGCACAAGAGGCGGGAGCGGGGGATTGCAGCTCTTCGATCAACGATTCCACCACCGCAGAACCCATCTGGACCAAGCCTGCGGTGTTGTCTTGTGCCAGATAGAAATCGACCTTCTCCTGGAACGTGGTCGGCTCATACCGCAAGCGGGTCAATGCCTGTGCCACAGACCACCTTATCTCGCAACGTCTGTCAGCCAGACAAGCCGCCAGGGGTGGTATGGCACGGCTGTCGTCTGATTTGCCGAGGGCCTCGGCCGCACAGTCGCGAATACTGATGTCCGGGTCTGTCAGACACTGGATCAGGTAATCGACCCCCTGAGGTCCGATCTTCGCCAGGCCGTACGCGCCGGACGACCGGATTTGTGGATCGTTGTCTCGCAGGCACGCCACCAGGGCGTCCATCGAACCGGGCTCGTGCGTTTGGCTGAGCGACTTGGCCGCCAGCCGTCTTGCCGCCGTCGCCTGGCGATCCTCCATGCCGCTCGGCCCCATCATACGACCAGCCGACAGGCGTCCCGGCCACGGCAAGCCGCCGGGGGCCTCACGCTGCTTGTTCGTCCGCACGTAGTCTGCCAGGAGGCCGGATGCGGCAGACCCCTTCATCCTGAGCACATCGACTGCTGCGTTCTGGATGCCTGGATCAGGGTCTTTCAGGCAGGTTGCCAGCAGGTCAACGGCGCGGGGATCCTCGATCCGGCCCAATGCCTGTATCGCCTGGTAGCGGGAACGACTGTCGCCGTATTGCAGGCAGGCCGCCACCGCCTCGAAGGTCCCGATTCTCAGAAGCTCCTGTGCGGCGTCGTCGGCCTGGGACCTGCTACGCGCAGCATCCATCGGCTGGAATCGCGCGTAGCCTCTCTGCGGCTGATTGGCCTTGAGCGTGGCGATCAGAGAGTCCACGGACTGTCCCGTCGCGGGACTTCCCCGGCCCGATCTGGCGCCCGTGCCCGTTCCATATTGAGGAAGACGCGTGCGAGACACAGGTCCGGTGTCGGTCGCCCGAGAAGTGGACCGACCCACAGGATAACGAGGGGTTCCCGTGCGCGCGCTCCGGGATGAATCCGGAGACGCCGGCCGATCAGAGCCGCGACTGGCGGCACTCGGGGAGGCGTTGACCTGACGATTGGCAGGCGCAGCGGAGGTCCTGGGGATTGGTGCGTTGCCGGCGCTGGCCTGTCCCTGGACCGGTGGGGCGGAAGCAGCCACCTCCGGCGCCCTGTGGCGGGAGGAAGACACGACCACGAGCGCTGCGATCGCCAGCGTGACCGGCACAGCAACAATGCTCGTTACGATCGCGGTTGTCCGCCACGGAAAGCCCTCTTGCTCATCCACCGAAGCATCCGAAATCGTGGCGGACGGTTCAATGAGCGACGGCGATCCATCGGCGCTTGCCTTGGGGATATTGATGAGAATCCCGCAGCGCTTGCACTTGCCGATCTTCCCGCCGGACTCGTCCGGGAGTCGATAGCGCTGGCCGCAATAGTCGCACTTGACCTCGATCGCCATGTGTAGCGCTCCACGATACCTTCCCAGGTCTTCCATCGGTCTCTGCGACCGGACCGATCCTCGCATGATGCGCCCAGGATGCAGAACCGAATCACCGCCCTGCTATCCTCTATTCGCCGAGTTGTCCATCATCCTGCGCGGGACAGCCGGAAGACCTTGGGGAAATCACTCCCCGCGACCCGATCCCTCGCGTCCAGCCAGAGCCCCTCCATCACACGTGCTTGTCCATCGCTATTATGGGAACGAGCATGCAGGTCAGGCAAGGAGAAACCTCGTGTCGTTTGTGCGAAGCCCGCTCTGACGCATCGATGCGAACAAGGAGTGTTTGCGAGGCCCCCCCCGGCTCTCCCTCCCCCCTGTCTCGTCTATGAGATTCGTTTGACAAAGCCTCGTGGACCTGATATACTCGAACCGGCATATTGGAGTGACGGGCTGATGGTTGGACTGAGAAGAACCCTCACGCGCGGCCTGGGGATGCTGTCCCTTGTGGAGGCAGGAGGTCGACAGCCGCCGCAAGCTCGGACCCCTGCGGATACCCGGCTTGCGCACTTTTGGGATCCGCGATCAGAACTCCGCGACAGCCATCTGCCGGGATTTCCCGGCGTCGGATCGTGCCACTGTTCCTGCCGTCCGACGTGCTGTCACCCAAAAGGGTAGAGAAAAACCGGAAGGAGGAGTCATGTCACGAAACGACGATGTGATCACGATGCCGATACGGCGGCAATGGAATCCCGGCCACATTCGGCCCATACCTCGATGGGTCTACGTGACACTGGCACTGGCTGTGGTAGTGGCGCCGCAACTCGGGCGTGCCGAACCGGTGCCGTTGCATTTCGACACGTTCACTCCCAATGCGAATGTCACGAATGTGGCGAACAAGTTGGGTCCGGGCTATACCGGTGGCCTGACCATGGACTTCCTGTCGGTGGGGATCTATGAAGGAACGACGGTTGACGCCCGCGTCACCGCGATCGTGCGACCGGACACCGAGTTCGCCACCGGCACCACAAACAGGACAGCGCGCGGCTACATTCCAGACTACAAAGCGACGACGCCCGACCAGCCGAACGGCGATCTTGGTCTCCTCTATGCGGCGGTGGCCAAAGGCACTCCGGGAGTTACCCTGACCATTTCTTTCTTCGACGGCACAAGAGACCGCAGCGGCAAGTTCAGCGAAGCCTGTTTCGTCCCGGACCTCCGCCTGCTCGTCTACGATGTGGACGGTGAGCCGTCGCAGGCGGAGTGGTTCGATGCCTTCTATGCGGACGGATTGTACTCCTATGCGACGGGCGCCGCGGCCACCAGTGTGACGGCCACACCGACCGCTGCGGGCGTCCACTTTCTCGGGCCGGGGAGGAACTTCGAGGAAACCGACACATCGGGAGCCGTCGTGCTGCACTACCGCAACACCAGCCGCATCACCCTGGCGTTCGGCGCCGAGCAGTACGAGGTCGGCACGAACCCGGTGTTCTCCGCCATCGACGGAGACCTGGGCCTGGCAGTGACAGGCGGCTTCAAGCCTCCGACGGTCGCCCCTGCGCCACCGACCGTTCCGTCCTCCGCCTCGCGCGCCTATTCCTCCGAGAATACCATCCGTCTGGACAGGTTGGCGCCGGCAGAGGTCCCACTCAACGTGCCTTTTGACTACACGCTCAAGGTCACCAATGTGACTCAGACCCCGGTGCATGACGTGGTCGTGCTGGAGCGTCTGCCGGCGAACTTCAACGTGCAGAGTTCAGACCCGCACGCGGAGAGGGCCGACGCGACCCTCTCCTGGAAGCTCGGTTCGCTCGACCCGAAAGCCAGTCGTGAGATCAAAGTGTCGGGCATCGCCACCACCGCGGACAACATCAAACCCTGTGCCACGGTGACTTTCTCGCCCCCTCCCGTCTGCGCCGACATCGCGGTCGTGGAGCCGAAGCTGACGTTCACGGCCACCGCCCCCAGAGAGGTTCTGGTCTGTGATCCGATCGACCTGCAATTCATGGTCACGAACGAGGGAACCGGCGTCGCAGAAGGGGTTCAGATCGTGGATGCGCTACCCGCCGGCCTGCGGACCACGGACGACAAGAGTGAGTTGGTGCTCAACGTCGGTACCCTGGCGCCGGGACAATCGCGCCAATTGGCCGGCTCTCTCAAGGCTGTCGAGACCGGGGAGTACGTCGCCAGAGCGATCGTTACCGCCAAGGGCGGCTTGAAGACCGAGGCGACGACCACGACGACCGTGCGACAACCCGTGCTGGCAATCACCAAGACCGGGCCCGCCAGGCAGTACCTCAGTCGGGCGACCACGTATGAGATCACGGTTACGAACAGGGGCGATGCTCCTGCGGCCGATACCGTTGTGGAGGACACGATTCCACAAGCAGTGGAGGCAGTCCAAACGTCTCCGGCCGGCGAGATCTCCGGCTCGAAAGTCGTGTGGCAGTTGGGCACGCTGGCTGTCAATGCGTCCAAGAAGGTCAGCATAACCTACGTCCCGACGGGCACGGGGTCCTTCGCCCAGACCGCCACGGCCAGCGCGGTCTGCGCGAACACAGTGGCCGCCACCGCGGAGACCACGGTATACGGGATTGCCGCCGTACTGCTGGAAGTCATTGATACGGACGACCCGGTTCAGGTCGGCGGGCGAACTACGTACACGATCACCGCGACCAACCAGGGCTCCAGCCCAAGCACCGATGTGCAAATCGCCGTGGCCGTCGAGGATGCCCAGGAGATCGTCGCAACGAGTGGCCCTACCCCGGTCACCGTCGAGGGCAATACCGCCCGGTCCGCACCGCTGGCGACCCTTGCGCCGAAGGCCAAAGCAACCTGGCAGATTACCGTCAAGGCCCTCAAGGCGGGTGACGTGCGTTTCAGAGCCACGATGACCACAGCGGAGCTGGGGCGCGACGTGGAAGAGACCGAGGCCACCCAACTCTATGAATAGGCTTCGTCGCTCGTTCGCTGAGGAGACAGGACGAACACGCTATGAAGCGGCGGACGATGGGATTCCGGGGACGTCTATGACTGAGCCAAAGCAAATAAGATGTCTCCGGAATTCCCAAATCATCCATGTGTGCGGGACCAGTCATCTGCCTTTGAATAGATAAATGCAATGGCCTGATCCAACGAGACGCTTTGACGCCTGCCGCACACCCAGCCCAGTTGATATGGAGCGCAAGCATTCTGCGAGTTCTATGGGTATCAACTCCCCAAAATCGAGCAGTGGCGAGCTGTGGCCGACTACGATGGGACCTATCTTTACGGCTGTCGTCTTACAATCGACCCGGCCATGGCGAACTTCCGGACATCAATACACCCGTCTGGCACGACGGCAGTCGGCGCATTCGGTGAGTACGGCTACGGCCTGGCTGACATGGCGGGGAACGTGATTGAGTGGATGAACTCACAAGAACCCGGCGTTGCGATTCACAAGGCGTTTGTTGGCGGCTCGTGGTACACAGACGTGTATCATTGCTCTTTGGAGTGGGTGAATGGCGCTGCTCCTGACACCTGTTCCGCTCACTATGGCTTCCGCGTCATCGATAATGTACAGAGTCCGCCGCCCGTCCCCGGCGCTGTCTTGCTTGGCGTTGTCGGCCTGAGCTATTCCGGCTGGTGGCTTCGCCGGCGGCCGGTATCTTGAGAAGTCAGACTGTCACGACGTGGAGCCCCGCGTGGTGGCCTTCTTCGCTGTCTTGGTGCATCTGGGTTTGCCGGGCGGCTTGCCCATCTGGCACTTCGTCCGAAAGAGCAGGTACGCCGTCTTGGCCCTTCCACTGAGCAAGAGCCAGACAGGCGACTTCACCAAACGCACTTCCAGAACGATAACAGTGCTCTGTTTAGCCATTTATCTGCCCTCCGCTGATTTGTCGGAGTAGGTTTTCCGGCGCTATTTGTGACCCTGATTGTGTCTGCTCTGGCAAGTTCCGAAGGACTTGGACTGTCCCCATCCTCTTGCGTATTTGGCTTTGCAATACATAGAGGTACATGGTGTAACCTGGTTAGACCATGCAGCTCTATGTATCCAATGGGGTAGTTTTTGGGGGGGGCAAACAACAATCATGGCTGGCGGTAGGTGTGAACAGTTCACACTTTCGGTTTGCGCGGCCCGCTTGATGTGGGTCCGCCTCTTCCTGGGCGGTGGTGTTTTCCCCAAGGCTAAATCCGCCATGGCGGAGGATAGGGTTCTGCCGTGAGGCAACCAAGGCGCCGTCGCGGCCCAGGGGCAGGGGCGATGAGGGGTGTATCCTGCGTCGCCTGATCCTCAATCATGTCTCTGGTTCAAGGCGATAGACCCCAGGGGTCTGGAGGTAGAGCCCCCAGTTTCACGAGTGTCACTGTGCCACCGGATCGTTCGTGATGCCTCCGAACGACCATGTTGTACTTTGCATGTTAATGCGTCATCTGCGTTGCGGCAATGGCCAGCCGTGTGAGCTTCGCCCACCGTTCGTGTACGACGTGAAGAACATGAAATGTGCAGGTGTGAATCCCGGACCTCCGCGGAGTCAGTATGTGCGTGTGACTATCCCATTATCATCGAACCACACGGAGTACGTGACAAATCGATTTCTCCAGTAGACCCAGCGGTTCCTATCGATCGATCGCGTCCTGCACTTGACCGGATACCCCAGGGCAATCAACACGCCCTGCTTAGTCATCCCGACCATGGCCTTTCCGGCTCGAATGCCCTGCTGATCTACATCGCTCAAATCATCGTATCTGACAGGTGTTGGCGACATGATCAGATCGGTATACTTCTTCTTGGGCATCCGCGCCCACCGGGCGACGTACGCAAACCTGATCTCCTGCCCGGTATCCAAAGCGATCAGCTTGAATCCCTCCTCCCAGCGCGCGATCTTGAACCTGGTGCCGTACGGCACAAAGGTATGTCCGGGGCAGTTGGTGTAATTGAGACAACTGGCAAGATGCACGGCTCGTTGCGTGTAGTAGTGGATATTGTAGCGACTGTAAAGACCCCCGTTTGCCGTAGGGGCCGGCTTCGTGGCGGGCTCCACGGTCTTCCTGGCAGAGTCTTCTTCAACCGTCAGAGTAGACGCCTCGTCACTCGCACATGAGTTGCATGCCACCACGATCGAGCCAAGCAGCAAACCCGTCAACCATGTTCTTCTCATGACTGTTCTCCTTGTTCTTGAGCGATCCTTTGTCTTCGCGGAGCACCTCACCGCTGGTACGACCATCCCGTCTGAGTCGTCATCACATACCGTCGTGCAGGCTTATTCGGATCGGCTCTTGGCCAAGACCTTCTTGATGCTGACAGCAATATCCTCCGCCAGATACTCTTTGCTTTTTTCAAGGAGCACCATTCCCTCCCTGAGACTATTGAAGGACTTGATGCGGAGGTTGCGATCGAATTCTCCAAGGATTCTGCCGGTTTCTGCATCTCTGATCTTCCACTCGGCGGCAAGACAAGGTGCGCCCGCCTTGGTGAATCTTGGCGCGAATGTTCGTGCCGCCATACTTCCTCCGGAAATTCTGGTGAACCGACCTTCCACCACTACAGCCTGCGCGACTTGTTCTCCTTGTTCGGTTTCTGCTTTCAGGACCGTTATTCCCTCCGGAAGCCGTACTCGTCGCAGAGATTTCTCAATTGTTGTGCTGAACGTACTTTCAAGGTGCTTGGCGAAAGCCTGTAGATCTTCACTGGTTGATATTGCGGCATCTTGAAGAGAGAATCTGGAGAGAACAACCGCAGAATACGGTCGTCGCTCGGCTGATTCCCTATGCTGGTTTGGGGTATTCCCCGCACAACCACACACACATACAGAGGCCAGCGATAATAGAATGATTGTCTTTTTCATTTCACATGTCTCCTTCATTTGTGAGATGTGTCTCTTCGCGTGCAACGCCCCATTTGAGCCCATGAACTATGTTCCTGCACGGTACATTCCACATTGTACCCACGTACGGTATGCGAGTCCAATAATTCGGACCGTCAACTCCACATTCCGACGATGGCTTATCTACTCGGCCACTGGCGACATTCCCACTGCGCAGCAGCGCTCGCTCCAGGTCGCCATCTTGGTTGAACAGGAACAGGGGGTGGTAGCAGGGCCAGCGCACACTAAGTTCCTTTTCCGGTAAGGACTTGCATCAGGAAGTCGAGACTCCAGCCCGCCATGCGACGCTTCATGA
>JAFGJR010000222.1 GCA_016928975.1 Sedimentisphaerales bacterium
ATCGGCTCCATGCTGAGCCACTACAGTCTGGCCGCCGGCGGAAAGATCAGCGGCTGGAGAAACGACGTCAATCGATTGGACAATCCGGCCCTGCGAGCCATTTACGGTCTCGATGACTATGCCACCGCCCTGGATTCGTGGGAAGCCAATCTCAACTACACCGACAGCCCCACGATCACGTACATGCCGCTGTCGGGCGACGAGTTTTCGCGCCGCGCGATGGCAAGAATTCCTGTGGTGACCATTCTTGAGTTGGCCGAATCCGGATGGGAGGTCCAGCGGCTCCTTGAGTGCTGTGTTCAACGAATCAACAACCTCGCCAACAAACCTATGCATGGAGTCAGGCCTGCGAAAACAGCCAGCTATGATCGGTTCCACAGGGCGGCAGAGATGCTGCAGGAGGCGCAAGATGCGGAGTTACTCCGGTTTACCTTCGAGTTCGAGAAAGACCAGCAGGCAGCGTACCTTTACGCGCCGCCCATGCCCGAGGAGTGGAAAGACAGGCGCACGCTGTTTCGGGAGTTGCTCGACCTGCCGGTGGGAGAATATGAGAGATTGAAACTGACGACCAACTCGGTCAGACGAGAACCGGACGAGTTGGCCATCCAGTCCCGCTCCGTGCTGGGGGTCATGTACGCATTGGCCCAGGAGATTGCCGTGCCCGACGACCATCTGGACAAGTGCCAGCCTGCCACGGCACCTGCCGCGGAAGACGAGCAGGCCGCCCCGAGATGGTTGCGGGTGAGACACAGCCGGCTCCCGCAGCCGGGCGCCTTCGTGCAGGTCTCGTACCGGGGTTATTGGTTCTACGTCGATGACTCGGACTGGTCCTCAAAACGTACAGTCTCGCTGCTGACGTACCTGTTCTCCCTGCAGTCAACGGCCAAGGGCCAGACTGGACCACTGCTTACAGTGCCTGCCGGCAGGTAATTGACGTAGGGGACGTGAGAATCATGCACCCAGTCCTTGGCCAGCGTGTGTCAGTGAACTATCCAAAGAAGGAGTAGCTGCAAATGTTCAAAGAAGAGAGAAATGAGCCGATCTTTGAATGGGCCATGCTTGGACGGATCGACACCGGCCGCCCCAATTTGGGTTTCACGACGCACGTCGCCGTCTATCGCCTGATGCAGTTCACACTCCGGGACGTGCTCATCCGGCAATACGGCGTGGGGGCTGCGGATCGCGTCTTTTACGACGCCGGTGAACTCGCCGGAAAGCATTTTTACGAGAACCTTATCACAAAGCGGGACTCGTTCAGCGAGTTCGTTGCCCAACTTCAGGATGTGCTCAGAGAAATGGGCATTGGCATCCTGCGGATCGAAAAGGGGGACATGGAGAACCTCACGTTCACCCTGACCGTCGCCGAGGACCTGGACTGTTCCGGTCTGCCCGCGTGCGACGAGCGGATCTGCACGTACGATGAAGGATTCATCAGCGGACTGCTTTCGGCCCACACCGGTAAGGAGTTCCGGGTCAAGGAAGTGGACTGCTGGTGTTCAGGTGACCGGGTATGCCGCTTTGACGTCAAGCCTGCTGTATAGAGGCCGTTCCATGCTAGAGGCCAGAGAAGAGGACATCGACAGGATCACGGAGCTGTTCCACCGCGTTCTGAAGGGCGAGCTCCCTCAACCGGTGGCGTTGCCGAAGGACTATCCAGACAACGAAATCAGGCAGCTTGTGGAGTACACCAATCGCTTCGCCGCCGAATACCGTGCCCTTGCCGACGCCATGTCCGCCCTGTCACGAGGAGAACTCGACTTCGACGTCCCCGCGGGCCGGATGCATGTCCTTCAGTCGTTCAAGAATCTCCACGCGAACCTCCGCCACCTGACCTGGAAGACTCAGCAGATCGCCGGCGGCGACCTGACCCAGCACATCGATTTCATGGGGGGCTTCTCCAAGGCGTTCAACAGTATGACGCAGCAGTTGAAGGAGGCCTTCGAAAGGATCGACCGGCAGAATCAGGATCTGTCGCGCGCGAACCAGCGCATGAAGAGTGACCTCGACGCCGCGGCCCGTGTGCAACGGACGCTCTTGCCCGACAAGTTTCCGGAGGTCGAAGGGTTGAGCTTTGCATGGGCGTACAGGCCCTGTGATGAATTGGCCGGCGATGCCCTCAACATCGTCCGGATTAATGACGACCTGGTTGCCGTATACCTGCTGGACGTCAGCGGACACGGTGTGCCAGCAGCGCTGCTTTCGGTGACCGTCACCAGGAGCCTTCACCCTCGCACGGGTGACGCAGCGTCCCTCGTGGCCGGGCCTGCGCCCAATCCCCAAGCCGTGGGTCCGGCGCAGGTGGCGGCCAGGTTGAACTCGCTGTACCCGATGGAGTCGAACGGGGAGCATTACTTCACGATGATTTACGGGCTTCTGGACATCCACACACGACGGCTTCGTTTCACGGTTGCCGGGCATCCCGGTCCAATCCTGGCCCGGACGGGAGAGCCGCCCAGGCGACTTGACGTGTATGGACTCCCAATCGGAATGGTTGACGAGGCCGAGTACGACGAGTCGTTGATCGACCTCCAGCCTGGCGATCGCCTTTACCTGCATTCCGACGGCGTAACCGAGGAGGTCAATGCCGAAGAGGAGATGTTCGGCGACGACAGGTTACTCAACGCCATCGCCGATGGCCATACCCTCAGCCTGAGCGACACTTTAGAGTCGCTTATGCAAAAAGTCGTTGCCTGGCGCGGTGAAGATCACCTGAGGGACGACGTGTCAGTATTGTCGATCGCGGTAGCGTGACCGGCCGGCCGGGAGTGGATGTCGAAGCTGTTACAGGAGCCATGCTATGCATAGCTCGACCGATGCGGAGTCAACGGGACTGGACGGTGCTCGGTACTTGGTGCGTGTGGTGATCTGCCTCAGCGGCGGTATCCTTCTGCAGGTTCATACCAGTTCTTGCCAGGAAGCTTTCGCGAGCATTGCCGGTGCGCTGCGGCAACCACTCGCCACGGGCATCGGGAACGGCTTAAGCACGCTTACGGAAACGATGGTGCTGAACCTCTTCATCTGAGCGCGTACCGTCGACGAATGGTGGTTCGCATTTGCTGGAGACGAGTTCTCATGGCGGTCATTCGACACACGGGTTGCGGGAGTATCGCTCTCCCAGTGCGACGAAACGCGACAGACTGCGAAGCTTTGCGAAAGTATCGCTGTCGAGCTACGCTGCTGAAATCCCCCGGCTTCCTGTGCATCCCAGGAAGCCGTTCCGAGGGATGTCCATGCCAAGGCTCCGTGCGGAACTCGCTCGTAAGGTGGACGTATGAGCCCTGAGCGCCATGCACAGATCAAAAGGCTGTTCCTGGCCACATGTGAACTCCAGGAAGGGGAGCGCCCGGCATTCCTCGATCATGCGTGCAAGGGCGACGCGGAGCTTCGAGCCGAAATCGAGTCGCTTCTCAAGCACCATCACCCCGGCAGTATCATCGAAGCATCCCCAAGGGGTGAGAAAGTCCGCGTGCCGACTGTCGTAGCCGACATCCTTGCGGCCGCAGTTCTTGCCTCTCCGGGGGCACCTGAAGCCCAGCCTCGCTTTCCCGCCGGTACGATGATCAGCGATCGCTATCGCATCGTGGCGCTGCTGGGCAAAGGCGGTATGGGCGAGGTATATCGCGCCGACGATCTTACGCTCGCTCAACCCGTCGCGCTCAAGTTCCTGCGGACCGCAATAGCGGGCCATCCGGCTTGGCTGGCTCGCCTGCGGAGCGAAGTCCGCGTCGCCCGAGGAGTCAGCAATCCCCACGTTTGCCGGGTCCATGACATCGGCGAGTCGGATGGCGAGTGCTTCATCACGATGGAGTACGTGGACGGCGAGGATCTAAGCTCGCTGCTCAAGCGCATCGGGCGGCTCCCGTCGGACAAGGCGCTGGACATTGCCCGGCAGCTCTGCGCCGGACTGGCGGCCGCGCACGCAAGGGGCGTGCTGCACCGCGATCTCAAGCCCGCGAACATTATGCTTGACAACCGGGGCCAAGTCGTCATCACGGACTTCGGGCTGGCCGAGGTCTACAACGAGATCGAGCAGAATGAAATCCGCGCCGGCACACCCGCGTACATGGCACCGGAGCAACTGGCGGGTAGGGAAGTCACCGTTCGCAGCGATATCTATTCGCTCGGACTCTTGCTCTACGAGCTTTTCACCGGAAGTCCCGCTTTCCACGCAGAAACTTTAGCGGAATATGCGCGCATCAAGGACAGCACCACGCCGTCGCCGCCATCGACCATTGTGACGGACATGGATCCCGCCGTGGAGCGGGTGATCATGCGTTGCCTCCGGAAGGATCCGAGAGATCGCCCGGCATCGGTCCTGGCGGTGGTCGCCGCGCTGCCCGGTGGCGATCCGTTGGCGGCTGCCCTCGCGGCCGGAGAGACCCCTTCGCCGGAGCTGGTTGCTGCCGCCGGCGGGACGGGGGTCATTCGCTCTCCCTTGGCCATCGGTGGCCTGGCAGTTTTTCTCGCAATGCTGTTCATCGCGGTCCTCCTCTCCCACAGGACGCATCCGATTGCCCAAGCCAGATTCGACAAGGACCCGCGGGTCCTGGCGGATAAGGCTCGTGAGCTTCTCGATGAACTCCCCGACACCGCTCCGCCGGCGTATGAGGCCTTCGGTCTCGTGGAGCACAGGGAATGCCCCTTCGTGAGGCCCATCCGCCACACTGGCGATGCCGATGTCCCCGAGTTTGCCGCCGTTGGTGACGTGACCCTGGCCTTCTGGTACCACAGAAGTCCTGAGTACCTGGTCCCAGCGGATGCCCTCAGCGTGGTGTTTGGTGATGAGCGCGTGACGCCTCCTAAGCCGCCGGCGACACACCCCGAGATGACAAGCTTGGTGCTGGATTCGAAGGGGCGGATTCTGGGCCTGGAGGTGGTGCCGCGTCCCTTCGATTCTCCCTCCGAAGCCGTGAGTGCAGTCGATTGGTCCGCTCTACTGGCGCGCGCCGGGTTCGATGGACGGACGCTTCGGCCGACGGAACCTCGTACGGTGCCACGCGTATATGCCGATACCCGCATCGCCTGGTTGGGCGCTCACCCTGAAGACAAGACCATGACAATCCGTGTCGAGGCAGCAGTTCGCAACGGTAAGCCCATCTGTCTAGCGGTTCTCTCGGAACGACCGGCCGGGGCTGAGCTGGCCGACTTTGCGGATCTTGCCCGACGACGGTCTCTCGCCAAGAATACGCGTGACGCGCTCCTGACGATCCTCATAGTGATCTCCCTGCCGCTGGCCCGGCTGAATCTGCGCCAGGCTCGCAGCGACTTCCGCGGAGCGCTGCGATTGGCGAGCTTCTTCTTTATTATTCGGTTGATCCCCTGGCTGTTGCAGGCATCGCACGTGCCCAGCCTGAACGTCGAACTCGGTCTCGTCACGGCGGCGATTGCCCGCGCACTGGCTGAGTCCGCGATGGCGTGGCTCTTTTACGTCGCGTTGGAGCCTTTCGTGCGTCGGTTCTGGCCACAGACGCTAATCGCGTGGACCCGAGTACTCGGTGGGCAGCTTCGCGATCCGCTTGTAGGACGCAGTATACTCGTGGGTGCGCTCTTGGGCGTTTTCTGGGTGCTGGTGATGAGGTTCGACTTGCTCGTCATGCCGTGGCTGGGCATTGCCCCGCGGCTGGCGCTCCGCCCTGACGACTTTTTCGCCGCCCTGTCGAGCGCTCGCCAGGCATGCGCGTTCTGCATCGACGCGCTCCGCATGGCCACCTACGGGAGCCTGTTCTTGCTCTTGCTGTTGGTCCTCTTGCGAATACTGCTTCGTCGGACCTGGTTGGCCGACATTGTGGGTACCCTGCTGATCGCCCCGTTATTCGTACCGCGAGGAAGTCATCCGGTCGTCTCCTTGATCGTGATCGGTCTGGGGTGCGTGGGGGTGGCGATGTTCGTCCTCAGTCGGTTCGGAATCGTTCCCGTCGTGACGGCGTTCTTCGTCGCGGCCATCTTGTTCCGGTTTCCCCTGACCCTGGACATGCGGGTCTGGTACACGGACCTCTCGCTACTGGCCGTCGCCGTCAGCACAGGAGTGGCCGCGTATGGTTTCCTGACTGCAAGCAGCCGGCGCGCAATAACGCAGCCGCCCCTCGGTCACGATGCCCCGTAGCTTGCGGTATTCGGGCCCCATGCGAAGTGCGTACGCGGTGAGGGTGACTGCGGACACAAAAGTCCTGGATGGTCGCCGTTTTCACTGGGAACGGAACTGGGCGACAATCGTTTGAGCCTATGTGCGACGGTCGGACCGCCATCGACATCACCCCTTGGGGTGATGCGGATGAGGGGTATCGTTAGAATAGATGCGGAGTTGCGGCGAGAGGTTCCCGTGAGATGAGGGCTGCTGCGATGGCATCGAAAGCGGCAACGGTGTACACATTCAAGGTCGCCCTGGCCGGCCACAAGAGCATCTGGCGGCGGATCGCGGTGCGCGGCAACCAGACACTGGACCACCTGCACGAGGTCATCTTCGCCGCCTTCAACCGCTAGGATGAGCATCTGTACTCGTTCTACTTCGCCCGGCCGGGCCAGCGCGGACGAGCCGCGCTTCGTGACGCCGTCGAATACACCCATCCGTATGCGCCGGGCGGACCTTTCGGGGACGATGAGAGGAAGGACGCTTGAAAGGCGAAGCTGGAGGCACTGGGCTTGCGGGCGGGACAGCAGTTCCGCTACCTGTTCGATTTCGGCGACAGTTGGTGGCACGACATTACCGTCGAGAAGATCGACAACGCTGGCAAGCCGGGCAAATACCCTCGGGTGATCGAAAAACACGGCACCTCGCCGCCGCAGTATCCTGACGTTGATGAGGAGGAGGGTTGAGCATGCCGATTCGGATCAAACGGGGCGAAACGCTACCATTGCTGCTTACGCCCGCCGAGCGCGATGCAGTCGTGAAGGAGGTCATGCCGCCAACGCTGGAGGACAAGCTGCAGTTGGGGGTGGCGAAGGATGGCGAGGTGGAGTTCCAGTTGACGCTCGACGAGCTGGAGGACTTGCAGGGGTGGGTCGCGGCGACGGCCAATCATACGAAGAAGAAGCGGCTCGGTGCCCTGCTGGACGAGGTGTTTCTGAAGATCGACTCGCTGTTGACGTGCTAGACCGATCAGTGATTCAACATGAGCAGCAAAGGACGAGCCGGAGGGTGCTGTGGAACAAGCGATACGTGACCTGCTGCGGGCGGTGCCGGAGACATGGGGCGAGTATGACCCTGACGGCTTGACGGAGCTCCAATCGCGGGCGCTGTTCTTGCTGGTGGCCGCCGGGATGGTGGAACGGCGTACCACGTTTCGGTTGCGGCTGTTCGGGCATCCCGTTGCGGCGGAAGCGACCATCACGGTAACGGGCGAGTATGGCGCCGTGGAAGCCCTGGAACGGCTGGCCGCCGGTGTGTGGGAGGAATGGCGCGACGCCTACGAGAAGCGGTGTGCCGGCGAGCTGAAAAAGGCGCCCGCGTTTCATTGTGAGCGCATCGGCCGCGAGCAATGGCGACTGACGGCCGAAGGTATCCAGGGGCGGCAAGATGTGGATGCCGGCGAACTCAAGATGGTCCTGGACTTCGTCCTGAGGCACGGATTCTTCGACGGGGCGCCCCGCCTGATGCCCGATGGCCGGATAACCCGACGCGAGCCGGTACGCGGCAGGGGCGCCTTGGAGCGAGTGGAGTTGGTGAAGACCCCGGCCGGGCCGGCTGGAGTGAACATCACGAATTGGGAAGCCGGCGGCCAAGCCTTTGCCGATGCGTTCGCGGCGGCCTTCGTGATGTTACAACAGAAGGCCTCTTCAGCAACGCCGAAGGCAGCGCCGGCCTACACCGTGGCGGCGGTGCTGGAGATGGCCGGCCTGAGCAGTACCACACTGAATCGCTACGCAAAACTGGCTGGCATCAAGACACCCCAGCGCGGCAAGCGTAATCATCGATACGACGCCGACGAAGTGCGAGCGACACTGAAAGCGATCATCGAAAACACCAGTGATCGTGCGATGAAGGAACGCCGCCGGGCCGCACTGGCGAACCTGTAGAAATCAAGCCCAAATCCAACGGAAACCCACAAACCCAAAGCCCACGGAAGGACCGTTCTGACTCAGCTGGTTTTGGGTAAGTAAC
>JAFGJR010000049.1 GCA_016928975.1 Sedimentisphaerales bacterium
GGTTGGACCGCCCCGGAATGACGCAATAGAGCAGATAGTCACAGAGGCCCTTTGTTGCATCCGGGAGGCGGCGACAGATACGCTATGCTATGGCTTTTTGCCCGGCACCGTGCGACAATAGAACGGTGTATAGAGAGCGGGCGTAGCCGCCCTTCGATAGGGAGTGACACATATCGGCCTTCGTAGAGGGGTACGTCTATGGACCACGCTTCTGAAGAAGGAGCCCCAGACGCAGACGGAGTGAACGTTTTTGCCATCAAGATTGTGGTGTCCCTATAACTGGAAGTGAATTTTAGAAAGGACCGGGATTGTTATGAGTGTCAAAGGCATGCAGTGTGTCTTGATCGTGATCTCCCTCCTCCTTGCCGGCTGTAGCCGAGACGAGCCGCGGCCTCAGAAGGAGGTGAGCCAGGATTCCAAGCCCGCCACCCAGGCGAAGAGTGAGCCAAACAACTCTGCCGGCCGGCAGGCGTCACCGACTCCCGCCAAGGAAACGACGACGGTTTCGGTTCCGGTGTCCCAACCTCCCGAGCCCGTGGCGGTCGTGCCGCAAGCGGAACCGCCCGAAGAACCGAAGCATCCCGATGTGGTCTTTGTCCCCACGCCTCCGGAAGTCGTCGCGAAAATGCTGGAGCTGGCGAAGGTGACGAAGGATGACGTGGTCTACGATCTCGGCTGCGGCGACGGCCGGATCGTGGTGGCGGCCGCCAAGCTCGGCTGCAAGGCATATGGCTTCGACGTCGATCCCCAGCGGATCAAGGAATCGAATGAGAACGTCGAGCAGAGCGGCGTCGGCGACCTGGCCACGATCGTGCAGAAGGATATCTTCACATTGGACCTGAGCGGGGCCAACGTCATCACTCTGTACCTGCTGCCAAGCCTGAACGTGAAGCTGATCCCGCAGTTGGAGAAGCTCAAGCCCGGCTCCAGGATCGTCTCGCATGACTTCGATATGGAGGGAGCCACGCCGGACCAGACCGTCGAGGTGATCTCCGAGAACGGCACTCAGCATATGGTCTACCTCTGGACTACGCCGCTCAGGAAGGAGCCGGCGACCTCGACACAATAGAGCTTGTCGGTCCGCGCTATGTCACAGGAGGCAGTATGCGCGGACGAGAGAGCCGGTCGTGTCCCTCGAGCCCATGACCCCTTGCCATCATGGTGGGAGAGACACTGCCTGCTGATCTCGCGGCATGGCGGGGAGGCCGGCGATATTTTGAACTCGAACGTGGAATACGCGGTATACATGTTGTTTGGTTCCTCGGGTGCCACAAGATTTCTCATGAATGGGGTATAAGTATGGGTCAACGCAGGCGTATCGTGATTGTGGGTGGCGTGGCGGGCGGGGCCTCTGCGGCGGCGAAGGCCAGACGTGTGAGTGAGGACACGGAGATCACTCTCTTTGAACGCGGCAATGACATCTCCTTTGCCAACTGCGGCCTTCCTTACCACGTCGGCGGGATCATTCGCGAGCGGGAAAGGCTCCTGGTCCAGAGTCCCCGGGCGATGCGCCGGCGTTTCGCCATTGATGTCCGCACGCAGAGCGAAGTCATCCGTATCAATCGCCAGTCCAAGACCGTCGTCGTGCACGACCGGGCCAAGGACCGGCAATACGAACAGCCTTACGATACTCTGATCCTGAGCCCTGGAGCCGAGCCGGTTCGCCCTCCGATCCCCGGGGTTGACCACAAGAGAGTCTTCACACTTCGCAGCCTGGAGGACATGGACGCGATCAAGGCGGTCGTGGACGCGGGTGACATCAGATCGGCGGTCGTGGTTGGGGCTGGCTATATCGGGTTGGAGATGACGGAGGTCCTGGTGCATCGAGGACTTGCCGTATCGCTCGTGGAGCTCGAATCCCAGGTGATGAGTCCGATCGATCCGGAGATGGCCACGCCCTTGCATGAGCATCTGCGTCAGCACGGCGTAGACCTGTGCCTGAAGAACAGCGTCACAGCGATACAAGATCGGGACGGTCAGCCCGAAGTGCAACTCAGCACCGGTCGGACCATCCCCTGCGGCCTGGTTATCCTTGCCGTGGGAGTCCGGCCGGAGATCAAGCTCGCCGCCGAGGCGGGCCTCGCCATTGGCCAGCGCAAAGGCATCGTTGTGGACGATCACATGCGGACGTCGGACCCTGACATTTATGCGGTCGGCGACGCCGTGGAGGTTCAAGATCTTGTCGGCGGCTTCCCCGCCGTGATCCCGCTCGCCGGCCCGGCCAATCGGCAGGGTCGAATCGCGGCCATCAATGCTCTCGGTGGCGACGCGACGTACAATCGAACACAGGGCACCGCGATCTGCAAAGTCTTCGACCTGGCGGTGGGCATGACCGGACTCAGCGAGAAGGCGATGAAGAGGGCCGGTCTGGCTTATGAGAAGATCTACGTGCATCCGGCCAGCCACGCCGGCTACTATCCCGGCGCCATGCAAATGAGCCTCAAGCTGCTCTTCGACCCCGGGAACGGCAGAGTGCTCGGCGCGCAGTGCGTGGGAGCAGACGGCGTGGACAAACGCATCGATGTCCTGGCCGTGGCCGTCCGGGCCGGCATGACTGCATACGACCTGGAGGAACTCGAACTGGCCTATGCGCCACCTTTCGGCTCCGCGAAAGACCCGGTCAATTATGCTGGATTCGTGGCCGCCAACGTCCTCCGCGAGGAAGCTCGCATATGCCATGTGCCGGATGTGCTGAGTGCCGGTCCCAACCAATTGGTCCTGGACGTGCGAACGACGCCGGAAGTCCAACAGGGCACGGTTCCCGGATCGCTCCACATCCCGCTGGATGAGCTGCGCAGCCGGCTTGGCGAGCTGCCCAGGGACAAGGAGGTCCTGGTCGTTTGCCAGGTGGGTCTGCGGGGTTATCTGGCCTGCCGAATCCTCTCCCAGAATGGGTTTGCCTGCCGCAATCTCTCAGGCGGATACAAAACCTATGGCCAGGTCATGGGGCTGATTTCGGACAAGCCCAGAGCCCTACGTGAGGTCAAGGAAGACGCCGGTCAAACGGGTCTGGATGTCCGGCCCAACTCGAATGGCGCTGTCCAGGTCGTCAAGGAGATCGACGCCTGCGGCCTGCAATGTCCGGGTCCCATCATGAAGCTCAAGCAGGCGATGGATCAGATCCAGAGCGGCCAGGCGGTGCGGATCTCCGTATCCGACCCTGCCTTCGCTACAGACCTGGACGGCTGGTGTCACACCACCGGCAATCGACTACGGGAAAAGCAGCTCGTCAAAGGCGTCTTCCATGCCGTGGTCGAGAAGGGGCAGTCCGCCCCAACGCCCGGCCTGGCGGCGGCCTCCACCGACAAGACTCTCGTGGTCTTCAGTGACGCCTTTGACAAGGCCATGGCCGCCTTCATCATTGCCAACGGCGCGTCCGCCATGGGCGGCGACGTGACGATGTTCTTCACGTTCTGGGGCCTGAACCTGCTTCGCCGTTCGCACGCCGTGCCGGTCCGCAAGACCTTCATCGAGAGGATGTTCGGCTGGATGATGCCTCGCGGCGCGGGCAAGACGACCCTGTCCAAGATGAATATGGCTGGCATAGGGACCGCGATGATCAAGGGCATCATGAAGAAGAAGAACGTGCTGTCTCTGCCCGAACTCATCGCATCAGCCAAGCAGAACGGCGTGCGTCTGGTCGCCTGTGCGATGACTATGGACCTGATGGGAATCAAGCGCGAGGAGCTCATGGACGGCGTGGAAGAGGGCGGCGTGGGCATGTACCTGGATCGCGCGGGGTCCGCCAATGTGAACCTGTTCATCGGGTGAGCACCGTGACCCGCCTCCTCAGACCGGTTGTGCTTGAGTCGTTACACGTCAGATTCGGGTGGCATCGGCAAGGCCGAAGGCTTTGCCGATGGCGAACGGGCAGACCGTCGGCAAGCTGGCGCTTGCCGCTGCCACCCTGCTATATGAATCTCTGATCCGGAATCGGTATCAGACCCGCAGGAGGTCGAAGGGCTCGAAACGTGCGCCGAGTATGCTCTGGCTGTCCACGCCGAGCCATCGGTCCAGCACGGTCGCATACACCCGGCGGAAGTCGATTTGCAGCTTCAAGGCGCCGTTGCTCAGGTCCGTGAGACTCGGATGCGATCCCGTCAGGCCGCCGTTGACCTGGCCGCCCGCCAGGAACAGCGGTGCGGCGGCGCCGTGGTCGGTGCCCCGGCGACCGTTCTCCTTGACCGTCCGGCCGAACTCTGAGTACGTCATCAGGAGCACTCGGTCCAGCAGGTTGTCCCGCTTCAAATCGTGCAGGAAAGCCGCTACCGATTCCGCCAGCTCGTGCAGCAGGGCACAATGGTTGCCCATCTGGTTGGCGTGATTGTCGAAACCGCCGATCCCGCCGCCGCCCAGCTCGGCGACGAAGACGCGAATGCCGACGTCGGCCCGGATGAGTCGTGCGATCGTGTGAAGGCTCTCGGCAAGCCCGAATGATGGGTAATTGGCCGAGCCGGCTGCCGTGTTCATCGCCGACTCCACCCGTTCGCTGCTGGCATAGGCATTCAGCGTGTTGCGCCGCAGGAATCGGAGCAGTACGCGATCCGTTTCATATCCGAGAGAGGCCGTCACCTTTGGGCTTGCCGGCTCCGCTTGAAGGCTCCTGCGAACGGAGCGAATGGACGGGACAACCACACTCTCGGCATTCAAGACGAACGGCCGGTGGATGGATCCGACAAATGCGGCGGTCGTGTCCGGCCTGGCGGGGTTCCAGGCGTTGTCGGCGACCCGGCCAAGCCAGCCGGTTTGTCGTTGCGGCCGGTCCGGGTCGGCGGTATGCCACATCCGCATCGCTCGATCGTGGTCCTGGTCCGGGTTCGGGCTGCCCACGCCCTGCACGATGTTCAGCCACCCGTCCTGGTACAACCGCAGGAATCCCTTCATGCGCGGGTGAAATGCCAGTTGCGAATCGATCCTGTGCAGCTCGCCGGTCGGCAGACGCAGAGTGGGGCGGTTTCGCCCGTACTCGTCATCCGTGTAGGGGACCACGGTGTTCAAGCCGTCATTGCCCCCGGTGAGCTGAATCGCCACGAGAATCGTGTCGCGCGCGTCGTGCGCCGCAGCGGTGGCGCGGGCCGGGAACAGATCCGGGATTGCCGGCCCGAGGGACATCGCAGTCGCGGCTCCAATCGTCCCTCGCAAAAAATCGCGTCGTGTGTGCCGCATTGGATTTCCTTTCATGCTACGCCAGATGATACTCCGGCAGGGTGACGATGGCGTGCGCGAGACGGCGCATCGCGATCCCTTGCGTGCCGTCGCCGCCGGCCGCCGGCACGTCCTGCGACAAGGCGTCACGCGTGGCAGGTTCGATGTCGCCCTGGAGAAGCAGCTCGACCAGAAATCGAGCGTCGGATTCAGATGTCACGTGCCCATATTTGCGAGCGATCGCCTGTGGGTCCAGCCTGTCGCCATAGGGCTCCTCGCCCCGCAGCAGCGCTGCGGCGAGATTGGCTCGGCCCGCAA
>JAFGJR010000223.1 GCA_016928975.1 Sedimentisphaerales bacterium
AGCTGGTGCTCGATCTCGGCCGCGTGCGTTTCGTGGCCGAGGTCTGGCTCAACGGCCGGAACCTCGGCGTCCTGTGGAAGCCGCCGTTCCAGATGGACATCACGGCCGCCGCCAGATCCGGCCGCAACGATCTTGTCGTCGACGTCGCGAACACATGGTCCAACCGGCTCGTCGGCGACGCCTGCACGGAAGGCCGGGACTTCTGCCGGACGAACATCGCCAAGTCACTCACGTGGACTGTGCCCTGGAAGGAGACGCCGCTGTTGGAGTCAGGCCTTCTCGGCCCCGTCAGACTCGTGGCTCCCGGAAGACAGGCAGAGCCGCCCTCCCGATGAGAATCAATAACATCTGGTCCCTTGCTAAACGAGGCTGGCGAGAATATTGTCTGCCTTGTCGAATGGGACCGGCGGCGGCCCCCATTGCATGGACCTTGAACGGTCTGGGTTTAGGAGAATGGCATCGTGCTCGCAGGCATGGAGGCAAGGTTGGCTCGCCCGCCAGGCTGGGCGACCGCAGCAATCGCTGCGGCGGTGATCTTTGCCGGCTATCTGTCCCTGGGCAGTCGCACGACGCTCTGGGACCGCGACGAGCCGCGGTTCGCGCGGGCCGCCGTCGAAATGCTGGAATCGGGCAACTACCTGGTGATCTCCTTCAATGGTGAGACTTGGCCCGACAAGCCCGTTCTGACGTACTGGCTCATGGCCCTGGCGATTCGTGTGCTGGGACCGACGGAGCTTGCCTGTCGTCTGTTCGGCATCCTCGGGACGGCACTGACCTGTGTCGCCACGTTCTACATTGGGTATCGGCTCCTGGACGGGCGGGTGGGGTTGTGGGCGATGCTCATCTTGGCTTCGACCCTCCAGACGCTCATGATCGGCGCTGCCGCGACATCGGACGCGATCCTGCTTCCATTCACCATCGGCGCAATGGCGGTCTTCTCCGGTGCGAGCCAGACGGGAGTTCGCCCGGCGCACGCGATCGCAATCGGTCTGGCGACGGGTCTGGCGATGTTGGTCAAGGGCCCGATGGGATTGATGCCGGCCCTGGCCATCCTTACGATTCTCCTGCTGGAGCGAAAAGATCCGAAGGTTCGACCGGCGTCGTTTGCCTGGATCGGTGCCAGCATCATCCTTGGAGGCATCGTCTTTCTCAGTTGGGCGGTCCCGTCGAGCCGGGCGACGGAAGGGGAGTTTCTCCGGGTTTTCATAGGCCGTCACGTGATTGGCCGGGCCCTCAGCCCGATGGAGCACCACGGCGGCAACTTCCTGTTGTATCTGCCGTACTATATTCCCATTACTCTCGCTGGCTTCTTCCCCTGGACGCTGCACTTGCCCGGCGCGCTGTACGCACTGGCGCATGGCCGCGTGGGGGGAAGCCTCGGCAAGCGGTTCTTCCTCGGCTGGATCGTGCCGCCGTTTGTCCTGATGAGTCTTGCAGCCACCAAGCTGCCGCACTACATCGTGTTCATCTGGCCGGCCCTGGCGCTGATCGTCAGCGGGACCATCGCGGCAGCCCGGTCGGGTGGCCTGGCGCCTCGGGACAAAGACTGGCTGCGCGGGGGGGTATGGTTCTTCGGCCCGGTGGCAGCCGCCCTCAGTGGCGCTCTGATCGTCGGTCCCTGGTTCATGACGCTACCTGGCTTACGCTGGTGGGGGGCGGCCGGTGGAGTCGTGATCGCTGTGATGGCTGCACTGGCGATGCGCGAGCAGCTTGCCGATCGCCCGCACAAGAGTGCCATGATCCTGATCGGCGGGATAGTGCTGTTTCAGGTTCCTCTGCAATGGGGCATACTCCCCGCCTTTGAGAGTACGAAGATCTCGCCGGTCATGGCACGTGAAGTGAACACCCGGATTGACCCCAACGTACCGGTCGCGACGTACCGGTACCGCGAGCCGACGCTCAATTTCTATCTTGGCAGACACATTGAGTCGCTCGCCGGTCCGGACGCCGTGCACTCGTGGGTCAGCCAAGCAGGGCCTCGGGTCCTCATCATACCCGAAGACAGGTTAGAGGGACTGCGCGACCGACTGCGCGATGTGCCTTTGGATGAGATCGCTTCTGTCCACGGACTCAGCTTCTCGAAGGGCAAACCCCTTGACGTCATAGTGTTGTTCCGCGATAAGGATCATTGATGGCTCATCATGACTCACCTGCAAGACCCGCTGTTTTTTGGGTGAACGGAGTCCTCTTCGGCTCCGTCGTTGCCCTCTTGATTGCCAGCCTGGTTTCGTGGCTGAGGTTCGACCAGGACGCCATTTCCGCCGTGGTGCGGTCACAGGTCAATTGGGATGGCAGCTTCTGGGTCGATGTGTTCACCCGGCTTGGGAAGGCTTGGCTTCTGGTGTGGCTCCTGCTGTTGTGGTTCGTGTTCTCTCGCCGGCGGCGCGACGTCCTGACGGGATTGCTGGCCCTGATCCTCATCGGGGTGCTTGTGAATCCGCTGAAGCTCGGCGTCGGGAGAACGCGGCCGCATGCAGCTCTGAAATTCCAGATGACGGGGCAGCGGGACGAGCGTCTCTCGCGCCATCTGTCATTCCCATCGGGCGACACGGCGGCGGCATTCGCCGTGGCGGCAGCACTGCTGCCGGTCGTCGGGTGGCCCTTGCGGGCGTTGTTTCTGATCTCGAGCGCCGCCATAGGGGCGCTGAGAGTCACGGCGCTGGCCCACTATCCTTCCGATGTTCTGGCTGGAGCGGCGATCGGTCTACTCGCCGGATGGCTGGCGATCCGGCTGATGGACAAATGGGGACGGGAAGACCGGGCGTTGCCATTCGAAAGTTGGCTGGTTATCGCCGGGGTCGTCGGCATCCCGATGGTCCAATGTATAACGGAAGGCCCGTCGGAGTTGCTTCTGCTGCTTGGCACGTACGGCTTGCTCGTTCCGTGCATTGCGTTGGCCATGAAGATCGACGCGGCGGTGAGAGACCGCAGATGGGATCATTAGCTGCGACCGTTCACGGGACTGTCACCGGGAAGGACTTCCCGTTCGACAGCGTGCTCGGCGCGCGACTTGAATCCGCGTTCGGCTATGCCTGCAACGGCTCATAGAATCGCTGAGGGCGGTTGCCGAGAGTGTTGGTCAGCGTGCCCAGGCCCTCGATGCTGCATTCGATCCGGTCGCCCGCCTGGAGGAAATTGCCGGTGGCGACACCGACGCCGGCGGGAGTCCCGGTGCAGATGACATCGCCAGGTTCAAGCGTCGTGATGTGGCTGATGAAGGACACGATGTCGGCCACGGGATAGATCATTTGCGACGTGTTGGCGTCCTGGCGGACCTGGCCGTTGACCTTGAGCGTCATCTTGAGGTTCTGCACGTCTGCGATCTCATCGCTGGTGACCAGATGCGGGCCAAGAGGGCAGAATCCGTCGGCCCACTTGCCGTTGAGCCAGTCGTAGAACTCATCCCACGGCCGCTTCTGGCGATTCTTCGAGAATGTCACGCTCCGGGCGGAGACGTCATTGGCGAGGGTATACCCCGCGACACAGGCGAGAGCTTCATCCGCAGTCACACGCGCGGCCTCTCGGCCGATGATGACAGCCAGCTCCAGCTCGTAGTCGATCTGCTCGCTGTACGCCGGCCATGGGATGACCTCTTCCGGTCCGATGACGGCGGTGGACGGCATGAGAAACGGCCTGGGCACCGTCGTCTGCCTCGCGGAGTCCGACAGGCCCAGATTGAAGCCGCGTTTCAAGGCGGCCTCCTTGATATGCTCGCTGTAGTTGCCGGCCAGCGCGAGGACCTTGCCCGGCCGGGGGATCGGCGCCAGGAGTCTCACCGACTCCAGCGGTCTCCACTGCATGGCCGAGGCAGCTATCTGTCGCACCCGATCCATACACGTCGGACCGCGTTCCAGAATGTCTGTCACAGTGCGAGGGACATTGGCGTCGCTCCATGACTGGGGGATATCCGCAATGCCGTGGTCCGTCAGGACCCCGCACGAGACGATGTCATCGTATCTGTAGGTCAGCAGTTTCACGGTTCTGTCTCTCCGAATGCAAAGCCGTCACATATCCGACAATTATTCTACTGCTTGCAGGCGTGAGCACAAGCGACAGACGCTGCACGACAATTGGGTCTGATAAAGTATCGAGCGCGTGGTGTGATAGTGGGTGACAGGCTGGCGCCTGGGGTGCAATCCAGCGGTGAATCCGGGCCATCCGGCTTCGTTGCAGCCGGTCCGAGGCGACCTGTTTGGCTCAAGCGAAAATCGCCGGTGGTCCGATTCTACTATTGGCGTGACGGCCAAACACGCCGGACGCCAAATGCAGATGGTTCAGTTGAAGGGATGCTGACGAATGACGTTACGGGGACTCCTGAGTGGAACGGCCAGTTGGCTGCGCTCCCACCGGTACGAAGACGGCGGCCACTGTGATCCGGCGCTGGACGATGACGGCCTGCTGGCAATAGACTTCGGCGTGGGCACAGATGCGCGAAACGTACAGTCGGCAGGGACGCGGAGCGAGCCGGTGATGGTCAGTACAATCACTTCAATCGAGCGGCGTGAGCCGGTCGAGCGGCTCCAGGAGGGGCTGGATCGGCTGGTGGGCGAGCTGGAGCAGATCAATGGACACCTCAGCGAGCAGTTGGCCCAGCACGAAGAGTTGATGGGACGTGTCAGGCACCTGCCGCAACTGATCGAGACCCTTCCTTCGGCGGTGGAGAACCAGAAGAAACTGACCGCCCAACTCCTCGATCAGCTCCGGAGCACCGCGGCCAAAGACCGCCGGTTCTGTGAGGTCGTGGAGGAGATTCCCGCTGCCGCCGCCCGGCAGACCGATGCATTGATCGACATCAACCATCAACTCGCCGTCGCCGCCGACGTGGACGTGCAGATGGCGGAGGGCTTCAACAAGTTCCGGATGACGCTCGAACGACTCAACCAGAGCACCGTCGGCAACACGGAAGGCATCCTGCAAATGAGCCGGACCTTTGCCACCAGCGACCGCCACCTCAAGTACATCGTCGCCAGGCTCAACAGGCGTTACGTCTGGACCCTCGCTGTGACCCTGGGCGTGTGCCTGTCCGTGATTGCCTCGCTCCTCGGCATCATTCTCTACGTCGTACGCTGACAGGCTACACGACGTCTGCGATGCACGTGCAGTTGCGTTGCACAACACATGATCCGGAGCGGCCGCGCGTGCCTGTGTGACAGCCTATTGTCCTTACCATTGTCGAGGCAGATTGGATAGGAATCTGCACAGGTGGCTCCTTGCCTCTTCGATTGTGACCGACCTGCCACCACCGCCGTGTACCAGTGCATTCCTGGACTCCCGCACCGCGTGAGTACGAGTGAGGTGGTCAACGGGCATCCGGCGTCGCGTTGCGATCCTGTCTATGAGCTGGGTCGTCGTGGGGCGACTCCGCCTACCACTGATGTACGTCCAGAACTCGCGCAACGTACCCTCGAAGATGGCGAACATCCGGATGAGATAAGTTCGTTCCAGATCGTTGTGGCAGTCGCGAATGTCTCGTATACGGAATCGCGCGGCAGATGGAATATGCAGCGGATCAGATTGACATACCTCCAGGAAGTGCGCAGTAGCTGCTTTGCCTGCCTCACACATGCTTTCACAAGACCTGATCTGTGAGATGATCTCATGCGTGTTCATGCGGCAGATGTCAGCGTGTCAACGAGCTTGACAAAAGCGTTCTCACTCCATGGCTCGGGCCAGCGGATACGAGAATCCGTCTCGATTGTCCATTGCCCGTCGACAAGGATCAACAGCAATCGGTTGAGTGAGGGAAACGACTCAATATCTACGCGCCCCTGAGCGCCGATGATGTTGCATCCAATTGGCTCCACAACGATCTTGCCGTTGGGGGATTGGATGAACAAGGTTGGTGCTGTATAGCGGCCGATGTGGTCTTCATCAATGGCTTTCTCATGTTCGTCTACGAGCCATCGTCGTTGCTCGGCCCACGACCTTATAGAATCAATGAGGTCTCTGAGCTTCGCAAGCCAGTCGTCTCGCTTGTGCTCCCAATCGATCCGTGCCATGACTCGATTTGCGGACTTCCTCGTCATAATGCATCTCCACTGATGGGGTGGCAATCAGCCTCGTGATTCTCCTACAGACCTACTCAATATAGCCAGTCGGCCGTCTGCCGTCAATTCCTTTTGCGGTTCCATGATGGAAATGGGACAGTCCTGTGCATCGCATGGTGGCAGGATCTACAGGGGCAGGTCGCGGCGGTGCCAGACGACGGCGCCGAGGGTGGCGGCTGCGACGAGTAGGACGGCCAGAATCGCCATGTTGCGCAGCGGCCATTCACGCATGATGTCGGAGTAGTAGATGAAGTAGAACAGCGTGGCCCGCCTGAGGAACCGGATCGAAGGCCACCACTCGGAAATCAACGAGATGAAGTAGTTGAGCGTGAGGAAGGCGACGGAGAGTCCCAGGGCCGCATACAACCGTCCGAACGTCGCTGCACAGAGCAGAGCGAAGGCGCCGAACGTGCTCGCGAGCAGGCCGCCATTGATCGCGATCCGGAAGAACATGTCGAGAGGGATGGGCTGGTCGAAGTGGTAGATGTGCACGGCGACGAACGTCCCGAAGAACATGACCAGGACGAGGCCGAACATGCCGGTGAGCGTCAGGATGCACGCGCAGAGATAGACCTGCGCTTTCGTCACGGAGCGGCTGAGAATCAGCTCCATCGTCCCTTTCTGCACTTCGCCGGTCAGCAGCCCGGTGGGCACGCCGACGGCAAAGAGCATGCAGAGAAACATGACGAACGGGTGCTGATAGCCGATTGTGAGCAGCGCCGCGGTGCTGCCGGATTGGAGCATGTCGCCGCCCAGGGCAGTCCTCACAATCGAAGGCAACATGTTGAGGAACGAGAGGAAGGTCCTGACGTTCGCGTTGTCGTGCACGATGCCACTGACCGCGATCTGCATCAGGAAGATCATCAGGCTGATCCCGAGCCACACGGGCAGGATGCGAAAGAACCAGAATCGCAGCAGAGGAAACGGAAATGGCGGCCGCGGTCTGTGGCTCATAATCCAGCCTCCTTGGATCGCCTTTGTTTGTCGCCGCCGGCGTTGAGACCTGGCTGCTGATAGTACTGGATGAACGCCTCTTCCAGTGAAGTCTCCGGTGTCGTGATGCGCTCGACGGGAAACTGCGCGACCCACTTGAGGACGGCGTCCGGTGTGCCTTGATAGGCGAGGTGGAGGACGTGGTCCTGCTGCTCGACGACGCGCACGCCCGACAACCGGTCCAGGGGAACATCGGGGACCGGCGCGCCGTGCGCGAACCAGACTTTGAGGCGGTGCTCGCCCTGATGGACGATCTCGGAGACGGGCGCCATTTTCACGAGGCGGCCCTCGCGGAGGATCGCGGCGCGGTTGCATACGGCGGCCACCTCCGCCAGATCGTGGGACGACAAGAGCACGGCGGCGCCGGCCCGAGCGGCCTCACAGATCAGGTCCAGGACGACCTGCCGCATGAGCGGGTCCAGGCCGGCCGTGGGCTCATCGAGGACCAGCACCTGCGGCTCGTGCTGAAACGCGTAGATCACGGCGACCTTCTGACGGTTACCCTTGGAGAGGTCGCCCACGGAGCGAGTCAGGTCCAGGCCCAGTCGCTCTGCCAGCTCTTTGCGTCGAGCTTTCACACGGTCGCCGCCGCCGAGTGCGGCGAGCATGTGCAGGGACCGGCGTGCGCTGGGCCGCGGCCAGATGCGAAATTCGCCGGGCAGGTAGCCGATTCGGTCGTGCTCGGTGGCTCGACCCGATCGCACCTTGGCTCCGAGGACGCGGACCTCGCCGCCACCGGGTTGCAGCAGGCCCATGATGCAGCGGATCGTCGTGGTCTTGCCCGATCCATTCGGGCCAAGATACCCGAAGATCTCCCCATGCTCGATATCGAAAGTCACGTCCTCGACTCCGCGAGTCCGGCCGTACCATTTCGTCAATGAGTTGACCTCAAGTGGCTTCATCAAGCTCCTGACTTACTGCTTCGTCGTCTACGCGTCTGGGTCTCTCCGGCGTTCGTCCCTGTGGTTTGATCAGAACTGCCGCACGGGAGTGCCGGATTTGAGGACGACCCGACTCTGCGAATCCGGCTTCCCGCGCCCGCGCGATCGTTTGCTCGAATTCGGGTCCAGTCACGTGGCCCGTGGGCTCAGCGAGCAGCAGAGGGGCGCCGAGCTTCACAAGCCGGTGGACCTCGCCAAGCAGGTGCGTCTGATCGGGCACCTCATGCAGCACGGCGAACGCCAGTGCGAAATCGAACTTGTCGGCATAGCCTTCCAGTCCGAGGGAGTCCTCGCTCGCCACGTGCGTCTGAATCCTGGCAGCCAGACCCGCCCGGGCCGCACGCCGGCGGAGCACGTCCAGCATCCTGGGTTGCACATCGACGCAGACCACCTTGCCGCCGGGACCGACCCTCTCCGCCATCGGCAGACTGAAGAACCCCATCGCCGGACCTATATCCAGGACCGTCATGCCCGCGCGGACATAGGGCCCGAGAATCCTGCGAGGATTCTGCAGGAACCGCCTGAGCCGGCTGGCCAGGAAGTAGCCCACCCAGACTGGACATAGATGTTCCGGCACAATCGATCTCCAGAATCACCAGCCCCGATCTTCACGTTACGTCGGAAGAACACTGTAGCATATCGAGGACAGGTTGTATGCGTTCATCCGGAGCACACTTGTTATGGCTCCACGCCGAGTATATAGCAGATGCTCACCGCGATCCACACCCGACGCTTCAGGTCATAGCGCCTCGCGACTCGCCAACTGACGACGAAGTGCAGGATGATGCCGATGAGGTACAGCGTCGCGTATGCTCGAACCGGTCCAATGCTCGGCCACACAGACACCTCTGCGCTCGCTCAGTCGTTCAGGTCCTGGCGAAGGAAGAGAACCAGGCCGCCGACGAACGCGCCGACCGCGTACACGCCGCACAATCCCAACATCTTCCAGATCTCCGGTTGCCACTGGTAATCCACACCCTGGGCGATTTGCCCGACGATCTGCCAGGGGTAAACGATATATCTCGTGAAGATATACGGGTCAAGACCTACCAGGTGTTTCGTGAAATCGATGACGTACAGCGTGCCGATGCTCACGGCGACGGCGGCCCCTGAGCTGCGGATGATCGCGGACAGGAACAGCCCATAGAATACGATGGCGGCCAGCGGGACCCAGCTCAAGACCCACGCAAACAACGAGTGGACGAGAACCATCCTGCGCGAGTAAATCTCCCCCAGGCTGTCGGCAATCGGGCCGAAACGATAATGGCCTCGGGCGAGCAGGGCAGAAAGGACCAGGCATACAAGGGACATGGCGATCATGTAGAGCAGGCCGGTGATCGCTTTGGCCACGTACAGCTCCCACCGATGCAGCGGCGCCGCCAGCGCGGCCCGGATGGTGCCGGACCGCGTCTCGTCCGACATGAGCATGGCGGCGAAGACCAGCACGAAGATCAGGCCGATATCCGCGAACACCAGTTGCATGGACAGCGCCACGTATCCCCAGGCGCTGGCTGTGTTCTCGCTGCCGGTCTGGTCCGCGACGACATAGGAGAACACGCAGATCAGGCCTCCCATGAACAGGCCGAAGTACGGCAGCTTGCGACGAATCGCCTTCGTGATCTCATTTCGCAGCAGCGGCACGATCTGACTACGCATGCCTGTGGTCTCCTGTGATGGAAAGGAAGAACTCCTTCAGTGTCCTCTGCCTCGGGCTGATCGCGGAGACTCGAAAGCCCGCCCGGAGCAGATGCTGGTTGAGCCACGCGGAGTCGCCGGACGCGAGCATGATCTCCAGCGTGTCAGGGGAGACCGGTTCCACGTGCTTGATCCGCTGGTCGGCCAGCAGCACCGCGGGATCGGGGACCGGGCCGGCGAATGTCGTGCGAACGATGCGCTCGTGTGGCTTGAGGATGTCCCGGACGCTGCCCGAGGCCACCAGGTGGCCCTTGTCGATCACAAAGACGCTGTCACAGTATTCCTCGACCTCGTGGAGCAGGTGGCTGGAGATGAAGACCGTCAGTCCGTCGCTTCTGACCCTGTGCAGGAGGAAGCCGAGAATCTCGCGGGTCCCCTCCGGGTCCATGCCGTTCGTCGGTTCGTCGAGGACCAGGAGCCTGGGCTTGCCCAGCATAGCCCGGCCGATGCCCAGCCTCTGTTTCATGCCCTGTGAATACGTGCGGACCTTGTCGTCCTGGCGGCCAGCCAGGCCGATCCGTTCCAGGATTTCGTCAATCTCGCGGCTCCCAACGTTCCCCAGGACGCGGGCGGCCAGTTGCAGGTTCTTTCGCGCCGAGAGGTAGTCATAGAAGGCCGGCACTTCGACCGAGACAGCCACCGACCGCAGGGCCTGCTTGAAATCCCGCCCAACGTCGATCCCGAAGATACGGATTCGGCCGCTACTCGGATGCACCAGGCGCGGAATCATGTAGAGCGTCGTGCTCTTGCCGGCGCCGTTGGGACCGAGAAAGCCCGACATCTGCCCGGGTGGGACCTCGAGTGAGAGGTGCTCGACCGCATGGATGCGTCCGAATCGCTTACACAAGTCGTCTATGGCCAGTGCCGTCGCCGTCACTTTGGAGTTCCTTTCTGGTGATCTGCCTGAGACACGCACACGGTGATGAGCGGCTCCAGCGCCTTCTGCACGAACAGATCGGAGATCCCGTCGCCGTTGAGGTCGGCGGTGCCTATCACGCGTGCTTCGACCGGGGCCTGGAGACTGAACGCCGGTCCGGCCTGGAAGAAACCGGTATCGGCGGAGCTCAGGTATACGTCGAATCGCTCGGGCCCGCGCTTGACCAGGATGTCCTCGCGACCGTCGCGATTGAAGTCTCCATCGATCGAGATCAGACCGGAGGCCCACTCACTGTGCGGCGTCATGCTCGTGATGTCCATCCGAAAGCTGGGGGTGCCGGAGTAGGCGCCGTCGCGTCCGGATCGCACGGTGAAGACCCACTCCACGCCGCCGGAGACGAACAGACTGAATAGGCCGCTCCAGGAGGTGACACGCGTTTTGAGGGTGAGCAGGATCAGCTCGCACCGGCCGTCACCGTCAAGATCCCAGAAGGGGGATACGCCCAGCTTGCGATCCACGCGGATGGGCAAGCCGCTGTGGCGGAGCACCCGCGTGGGCCGTGCCGGCAGGCTGCCATCGGGCTCTCGCAGCAGAAGCACGATTGTCGTCTCGGGGCTGATATCGCCGTGAGTCCTCCACAGGACGATGTCATCCCGCCCGTCCCCGTTCACATCCTGACGCAGCGAGCTATGGTGGCGCCATTGAGCGTCTTTGGCGATCTTCTCGATGAGTTCCTCGCCAGCCTTTCTGTCTTTGGCCACCTCTTCCTGCGGGCGCCGGCGAACGGTCTTGCGAACCTCCATGCTGAACGCAGGAGTCGGACCCGTCATCCAGGACTCCTCGCCCACCTGCCATGTTGTTTGCGTTGGACGCAGGTCCACGGTCCTTGCGGCGTGCCAGGCGTACCGTTCATCCTTTTCGTACAGGACGGCGCGATCCTCGAAGAAAACGGGGAGCACGTCGTTGGCATCCTGTCGGCCGGGAGTCGTCGCTGCAATGCCCGGACGGTCCCCCGCAAACACCTGCCGGGCTTCGATGATCGCTCGAGATGACGATTCAAAGACGCCTCCACTCTGCCGAAGGTAGACGAGTCCTGCCGCCGTAGAGATCACCAGCTCCTTGCCCTCGTGCGGGTCGACGTCCTGCATGGCGATCCACGCGGTTTGACCCGGCAAGGTCACTGTCTGGTCGGGTGTTGCCGCGAAGCCGTCGGCTCGTTGGCGATAGATCATCAGCTCATTCTGCGCCGGCAGCAGCGCCAGCAGGTCCGCCAGGCCATCGCCGTCCACGTCCGCCAGGTGCGAGCTCAACCACCATTTCTGGTCGGACGGAACCACAATGGTCTGCTGCTTGAATTCCACCGCCGTCGCATCGAGCACGCTGGCCAGAGTCAGCAGCAGTACGGAGCTGATACGTATTCGGCTCATCGAGTATCCCGGCTATCGGGTGTGACTGACGAAGACCCGAAGCATGTCCTTGTCGCTCAAGCTCATAATCACATCGCTGACGCGATCGTCGTTCAGATCTTCCGCCTGCAAGTGGCTGATGGGGTCCGTATAACTGAACCACAGGCTTGCCTCTTTGGCAAACCCGTCTTGTCGCGACAGGAACGGATGCACCGAGACTCTGTCCGGGCGGTCTCGAACCAGAAGGTCTTTATCGCCATCACCGTCGAAGTCACCATGGAGATTGACGAACGTCTCAAAGTACCGGCGGCGCGGGTAGGTCATTTCGAACGAGTGACGGTCGATATGGATGACCAGGTCCACATCACAGTCGGGTTCTTCCGGGAAGCCCTCGCCCGGTCTGTAGAAATAGAATCGAAGCTTGAGATCAATTTGCTTGGCGGTCAGAGTCTTCCTGAGCGCCTCGCGGCTGTTGAAGGCACTGTAGCCCATCGCCAGGTCCATGTACCCGTCGCCATCAATGTCCACCACGGGGACCGAGTGGATCCAGTCGGTTTTGCGGAAGACCTGCTGAGGCTCCGCGGGGATCCGGCCGCGATCGTCGGCCATGTGGATTTGAACGAGCACCTTACCGGAGAGCAAACCCGGTATGTAGTAGGGATCATGCGGCCAGGAGCCCTTGATCAGGTCAACACGGCCGTCGCGATTGATATCGACCCAGCAGTACCACGACCAATCCCACTGACCGGCCCAGGTCAAGGCAGGCTCTGCGTTGAACAGGCCGTCCGGGTTCTGAGTGTACATGGCATACCTGCACATCGGCATGAAGCTGGTACGGACAATGATGTCGTCCCTCTGGTCGGCGGTGATGTCGCCCAGGCTCATGGTCAGTCCGGCCGTTCGGTTATAGCCGAGATCGCCTCTGGACGCCGAGATCGTGGTCTCCAACGCACCCTGGAGGGTCTGCACGTGCCGCCACGTGTCGGCAGACCGCCAGACTTGCACATCGCCTCCCAGCGGCACGAGGATGACGGGGGCATCGCCCTTTGTCTGCGGCGATAGCGGAAAGTAGGTGATTGAAGGCCCCTCAACGCTCTCGGGCACGATAGTCTGCTGAGCGATGATCTGCCTGCGGACGATGGGACTGCCGCGATTGGCGACACCCAGTTCTGCCACGCCGTCGCTCGTCATGACCAGCAGGCTCTCCGCGTTCTTGTTCAGTCTTGCAGGCCATACGACCGAAGGCTTGTAGTCGAGGCGATAGACCGGGTCGGGTCTCTGGGCAAATCCCTTCCGCGGGTCTTGATAGAAGATCAGCAGGTTCGGCTCGTTCATTAGCACGATGTCCCGGAGCCGATCCCCGTCGAGGTCGCACAGGAGAATCTGGTCGCCAGACCCGTGGACCTCACTGTCGTGGTACCCGAGCCCAGCGCCGGCGGCGGAAACGGCCAGGATCGCCGTCACCAGCACGGCTTGCAGGGGTGTCCTCGGACTATACATGAATCTCCTGCTTTTTCTCAGAAATCCGCCTTGCCATTGCGTGCATCCTACCCGGCATGCCCGGCGGCGTCTACAGACCTACCCTTAGAAGTCGCTCCAGATCCGTGGAATCGGCGCAGAAAACAGGAGAAAACTGTCAGTCAGGAGGCATCAGTCGCCGGGCGCGGTCCAACAGGGCCTGCGGATAACCCTCCTGTTCCAGGATGCGCAACGCCGTTCTGGTCACGGCCGGGCCGGGGCGCAACCGATAGTCGAACGTGATGCCGTGCTCGTGCAGGTGCTCCTGGAAATGGCGGTTCTGCGCGGCAGGCGTGTTCGCCGCCACATCGGCAAGGGTCGCCTCATGCGTGGCGATGAGAAGGAAATGGCTTGAACCTGTCAAGTGCTCGAGCAAGGCGATGCCTGCGGCTCTTCTTTCCTGCGAGTTCGTGCCGCGGACCCTGCCGTGCAGACCTGCCCACTCCAGCCATACACACAGCGATGGGACTCGGCCCTTCTTCTTTGCGCGAGCCGCAGGGCCTTGTATAATCGGTTGCATAGGTATGGGATCAACCGGGAAATGTCGTCCTGCATCTGCGTGCGCCGCTATCTTCGACGAGTCCGGGCGCGTGTGCCTTGTCCTGCGCAGGGACAACCGGCTTTGGGCGATTCCGGGCGGGGCGATTGAAGACAACGAGACCGCTGCCGAGGCTGCGGTCCGTGAAGTGAAAGAAGAGACCGGCCTTGAGGTCAAAGTCGTGCGACTCGTGGGGGTGTACTCGAACCCCAGGGACACGGCCATCACGTATCCGGACGGGAATACGAGGATATGGGTCTCCATCGGCTTCGAGTGTGCGGTCGTGGGAGGCGCGCAGAGGCCGGACCCGAATGAGGTGCTGAAGATCGAGTGGCACGCGCCGGACGCGCTTCCCGATCCCATGCTGCCGGGCCACGTCGTCCGAATTCGCGACGCCGTACTCGGACGGCAAATGCTCCATCGCTAACCGCGCACAACGTGCGTGTGCCCCATGAGCGGACGCGGCTACGTCCACTCGTTCCTGCCTGAGGGATGAGTCTTCGCATCGGATGGGCGTGGCGCCCGGGCTACGGCGGGCGCGGATCGTCCGGACCTCCGCAGATCGTCCACACGGTGTTGAAATCCCAGCCAGCGGCGCAGAACGTCGCCATCTGCCGCCTCTCCGCCGTCAGCCGACTCGTTCCTCCTTCACTTCTCAACATGCCCGTGGTTTGCCTGTCCCAGAAACAGCCGGTGGTCGTGCCCAGGTTGGCTAATTCGTCCGCGATCAGTCCGCCGACGCTGATCCGGCTTGCTTGTCCATTGCCTCGGCTCGTGCCCGATGCTATGATAGTCTTATGGACGAGCTATCCCGACAGTGGGCCGAGCGAGCACAGTATGACTTGGACACCGCCGACGCGATGTTCAAGGCAGGACGCCACCTGTATGTGCTCTTCTGCTGCCAGCAGGGTGTGGAGAAGATGCTGAAAGCGGTCATCGTCCAGCGCACCAATAGGACGCCTCCCCGCATTCATCAGCTTGTGCGACTGGTAGAACTCGCCCGGGTGGCAGCCGATGAGAGGCAAGTCGATTTCCTGCGGGAGCTCTCAAACTACTACCTTCCAAGTCGCTATCCCGAGGAAGCCGCAGACCTCGCGTTTGTTGTTAGAGAGGAGGACGCCCGGCGGGTACTTGCTCAATCCAGGGAGTTCATGCAATGGCTCAACTCGACATCGCAATAGAAGAACGGGCGAGGGCAGCGGTCGAATCCCTGTCGCGGTTCGCCAAAGTCACCGCCGCCTACCTGTTCGGCTCACAAGTCGAGGGCAGGGCGGACCAGTGGAGTGACATTGATCTGGCGGTCTTCGTCGAAGGTGTGGAGGCATGGAGCCTTCCCGACCGAGCCCGCATCGCCGCACGCGTTCAGAAGGAGGCCGGCGATGACATTGAACTCCACTTCTTCCCCGCCGAGGCACTGCAACATCACCACAGCGCCAGCTTCGCCGCCTGGGTTCTCGACCACGGCGTCAGACTCGCCGGTTAGCAACATTTGCTGAGAGCACACGCAGTTTGCAGGGAGAAGTGAGGCGTTGCCAGAATTACACGCAGACGCCTTCAAATAATGGAAGGAAGCAATTATGACCATAGATGAGGCCCAAGTAATCTTCAAAAGCTGGCAAGATTACAGATTACATCGAAATGGCAGATAAATTTGCTCGTCTTATGTTGCCAGTTCCTGAGTCCTTTTTGCCATACCCGGCAGATGTTTTAGAGGAGGCTCTCAATATGATTGCAGAATGTTATTCTGATTGTGGGAATGAGAAGATGTCTGAGAACATAAAGAACTCAATGTCCTATCATCTTCTCCCCTTCTTCATGATCAAAGCGGAGACTGGGTCCAGGCGTACAGATGAGGAAGCAATAACAGACATGAGAAGACAGTTAGATTTAATAGAGCAGCATCCTGAGCTGAAGAAGGCACTTTTGAAATCATTGAAAGAATGTCAGGACAGTTGGATAAGATCGCGGATGGAACAGAAGAAGTAAGCATTGCCACCGCATGCACACCGACGCGCTGACGCGCCGGTGATGCCTGACGTTAGGGATGTGAGTTTTGGAGGAGAGGATAGTCAATTCGAGCCTGATGCCGTGTCGCGGAGGGGGACTTCGTCTCCGGCCTTGGCCCATCCGCGTCGCGACGCCCAACAGGAAGTCAAAGTGCGTCTTTCGCCTCGTGGGTACCAGCGGGGAGGTTGGCGCAGCCGGCGGTGCATGGTAGACTCTCCGTGCCGGTTTGCAGGATAGACGCAATCCACGTGCCTGTGTGGATTCAAGAAGGTGGGCAGAGTATGGTGCAGATGAACGATATCCAGGACGTGGCCGACCGCGTCGCACGGGAGTTCAAGCCGGATCGGATTATCCTGTTCGGGTCCTACGCACGCGGGACGGCGGGGGCGGACTCTGATATTGATCTGTTGGTGGTTCTGCCCTTTGAGGGCAAGGGCTTCTGGAAATCTCTGGAAATCATCAATTCTGTGAACGTCCCCTATCCATTGGACCTGTTGGCGTATCGTCCGGATGCTGTAGAGTGGCGTTATGCTCAGGGCGACCCGCTGATTCGTGAAGCCATAGATCACGGAAAGGTGCTCTATGAACGAAGTAATTAGGGAATGGGTCGCGAAGGCGGAGGGTGACTTCGCCACGGCGACGCGCGAGATGGCTTCGCGCGACAATCCCAACTTCGACGCTGTTTGCTTTCATGCCCAGCAGTGCATCGAGAAGTATCTGAAGGCGCTGCTCATCGATCGCGGCGTCATCCCGCCGAAGATCCATGATTTGGCTGTGCTGAGCGATCTTGTGTCCCCTGTCTGTCCTGATTGGCATTGGCCCGTGGAGGAGTTGCGTCTATTGACCCGGGCGGCAGTAGTGTTTCGCTATCCCGGGGAATCGGCCGAACGGGAGGAAGCGGCCGCTGCGATGGACATCTGCACGAGAATGCGGGACCGCCTGCGTCAGCTTCTGGCAGTCAAGTACTGAATCAGACGGAGCGAGATTCGTCTTTCCCGGAATCACTTCTTGCCAGCGGGGGGCTGCGCCACTATGATGGAGCCCGCGTTGGACAATAGCAGGCATAATTGGAGTCGATGATGGCGCAGGCAGTGGCAGCACATAAGTTTGTCAATGAGATCGGGCCGGGGGAGGTCGTGAATGGGGTGTACGTCGCGCGCGAGCCGATCCTTCGCAGCACGACGCGGGGGGACCTGTATATTGCGATGTTTCTTTGCGACCGCACGGGGCAGTTGAACGCGAGAATGTGGCAGGCGACGGAGGCGATCTATAAGAGCCTGCCCAAGCCGGGATTCGTCCACGTCCAGGGGCGGAGCGAGCTGTACCAGAACAACCTGCAAATCGTGGTCAACAATGTCATAACCGTCGATCCGGGCAAGGTGGCCGTGGAGAACTACTTGGCTCGGACGAGCAAGGATTGCAGCCTGATGTTCCGCGAGGTCAAGGACATGGTCGGCAGCATCCACCACCCGCAACTGGCCGCCGTCGTTCGCGAGTTCCTGGCGGACGAGGCCCTCATGGCGAGTTTCTGCAACGCCCCCGGCGGTATGAAGCTCCATCACGACTGCATCGGCGGCCTGCTGGAGCACACGCACAACATGCTCCGCGTCGCCAAGAGCATCCTGCCGCTCTATCCGCAGGTTCAGGGCGACCTGGTCCTGGCCGGCGTTTTCCTGCACGACATCGGCAAGACCGAGGAGCTGGCCTACGACATGGCCTTCTCTTACACCGACTCGGGCCAACTGATCGGGCACATCACCAAGAGCTTCCTGATGATCCAGCGCAAGGTGGACGCGCTGCGAGGCCGGGGCGTGAAGATCGATCCGGAGGTTGTGGATGCGTTGAGTCACATTATCCTTGCGCACCACGGATCCTTCGAGTTCGGCTCGCCCAAGCTGCCCGCCACGGCGGAGGCGTTCATGGTCTACTATCTCGACGACCTCGACGCGAAGATGGACCAGGTGACCTCGGCGATCAACAACGAGCTGAGCGACACGAACTGGACCGCCTGGCAGAACGCCCTGCAAACCCGCCTCTACCGCAAGCGGATTCAATGACGTCCGACAGGTAGGCACGGATTGTGTCTTGTGTGCGGAAGACGCACTGTCTCGTGATTCGGCGGGACCACCGAGTCATTCGCGTTTTGGGTCACACCCAATTCCCCAGATTCTGAGAAGCTCGCGATATCCATCAGCGAACACACTGGTGAAGTCAACGAACTGAAAAAGAGACAGCGTCCAGGAGAGCCTCTCGTGGTCGCAAGGCCGCAGGAGCAATGGAACGATCCGGTTCTCGAAGTGGTTCTGTTGCAGGGCAAACAAAAGTTCTCGTTTGACCCACATGGATTTCACAGAATTCGGAGAAAGGGTGAGCAGGAACCAGTCGCAGCGTTTCAGTGCGGCTCCAATCTCGTCATGCCACTGCTGCGCACCTTTGATGTTCGTTCTACTGAACCACACGGGTACGCCGTGATTCCTGAGAACCTCAGCGAGAGCACCCGCAAACTTCTTGTCTTTCGAAGAATGCGACAAGAAGATCTCTCTTGGGAGCATAGTCGGCCACCACCGTTTGGGCTTCCTAATTGGCGTGGGAGAGCGCGTTCACCACTTGCTCCAGGCTCTCCTCCTCCGCCTGTTCCGTCAACTCGACTCCGTGAAGACGTCGCAGAATCCATGGCAATTTGTCTTCCGGGATATCGTCTCGCGGCCCGACAAATACAGGTATGAGCCTTCCCCTGTACTCTTTCGTTCCAAGCGCGAAATCAATCTCCCGGCGGACCCATTCGGAGTCCAATGCCGCTGCACTTACGAGAACCACCATTGCCTGCGATTCCTTGAGAGCCTGGGATATCTTTTCAGCCCAGTTATCGCCGGGTAGGATACTGCTGTCATCCCAAACTTCCAAGCCAGCATCTTCCAACTGCCGGACGAGCCTCTTGGCGATCTCTTTATCCTCATGAGCGTAGCTGATGAACACCTTCATAACTGTACTTTACCATGTTCTTCCGTCGTAGGCAAGAGAAATGCATCTTCTGAATAAGACGAAGAAGGCGCCTCCACAGCCATGACGACCCCCTCATCGACCGGTTCACATCAGCAGGCATTCTGGGATGCTTAGCCGGGGAGCAGGAGCTTCTTGGCGTTGACGATCTGGACGTTGCCTCCCAGGGGCAGGGGAGTCGGGGTCTTCGTGTAGAAGAACAAGCCTTTGTAGGCCATCAAATACTGGTAGTAGGTGGAGAAGAGCCCGCCCTGCCCGCAGACGACGAGCGGGGCTTCGGCCCTGGCCAGGACCGCTTCGAACTCCCGGGGCTCGACGGTGACGATGGCCCCGAAGGCCCGGATGGCGTTGGCAATGGCGGCGCCGGCCGCTGCCGCAGCGCCTCCTGCAACTGCACCATTCGTCATCGGATTCTCCTTTCTCTGGTGTCGTTAGTCGGCCTTCCAGACCTCGGGCTCGCGGGTTCCGGGTGTCCAGCACTCGATGCAGTACGGCTTGATCTCGAGGACGCCGTAATTGGGGTCGTCCGGGCCGTCGAAGATGGGTGAGAGCATGTCGCTCCAGAGGCCGTGGCGAGCCTCGCGGCCGGTGTTGAGGATAGCGCGGCCCTGCACTTGCAGGTAAGGGCCCATCTTCATCGGATTCGTCACGCCGCAGGTCAGATGGACTTCCGGGTGGCTCGCGATCTGTTTGACCTTGCGGGCGCTGGTGTGCGTCGCGCAGCGAATCGTCAGATCGGGCGAGCCGACCGCCATGACGTAGCGCACCCAGGGCTTGCCGTCCTGGGTGATCGTGGCCAGGCCGGACAGTTGCGGCCGCTGAAGGATCTCCTGGATCCGGCTCTCCAAATCAGACATCATTCGACTCCTTTCTGTGGCACGTCGTCGCCGCTCAATTCCTCCATCCCTTGAGGATCTCGATACACTCGATCATGGCTCGGCCGTTGTGATAGCCGGCCTTCCAGGGGCTGGCCTTGTCGCCCTGCGGCTGCTGCTGGGCATTGAGCATCTCGTGCCACTCGCCGACCTGCCAGTCCACGAGCTTCGATTCAATGAGACGGAACGTGGTCTCGAAGACGCCGAGGTACTTGGGGTCCTTCGTGTAGCCGTACATCCGCAGAGAGCTGACGATCGCCTCGGCCTGCACCCACCAGGACTTGCTGCGATCGTCGGCGGAGGCGTTGAACCGGCCGGTGTAGAAGAAGCCGCCCTGGCGGCCGTCGTAGCCGTATTGCATCGAGTACTTCCACAGCGTCTGGTACAAGTCCACGAACGGGTAGTTCGACACGCCGGCGGCGTCGCAGGCGTCCATGAGCAGCCAGACGTTCTCAATGTCGTGGCCGTAGGAGACGCGAGCATAGTCGCCGTCGAGCAAAGGCGTCCAGTCCTGGCTGTATTTGTCCGTGCAGCCGCCGAGGTTCTTTCGCACGACGGCGTTGCTCTGGATGTCGATCAATTCGAGCAGACGCTCTCGTGCCAGCGGCAGTTGGGTGGCGCGGTAAAACGTCGTCATCGCTTCGAGCAGGTGCAGGTGCGTATTCATCAGCTTCGCGTCAGCAGGGCCGCCTATCGGCGATGATCCCGCCGGCGTGCCGGACCAGTCGGGCGTGAAGTACTCGACATAGCCGCCATGGACGGCGTCGTGCGCCTTCTCTTCGAGCAGGTTGAAGATCTCCGCAGCGAAATCGAGAGCCTCCTTGTCGCCGCTGGCGACGGCGTACTCGGAGATGGCATAGAGGCCGAACGACTGCCCGTACAGATGCTTGTTGGGCTGGGTCTTCTGATTGCCGGTGGCATCCACCTGCCAGTAGAACCCGCCGCTGGCCGGGTCCCACATCTTGTCTCTGAGGAACTGATAGCCGAGCTTGGCGGCCTCCAGGTGCTTCTGAGGCTCGTAGCCCGCCCGCGCCAGTCGCGAGAAGAACCACACCTGCCGGGCTTGCGTCACGATCATCTTCACTACGGGCTCTTTCAGCTTGCCCTGCGAGTCGAAGCTGATGATATACCCGCCGTTGACACGGTCGAGGCTTTTCTCATACCAGAACGGCTCGACGTTCGTCGTGAGGATCTTCTCCAGTCTCGGCACATACTTCGCGGCGATGTCTTCAGAAGAGACGCCTGCCTTCGTATCGGCCAGGAGAATGGGGGCCCAGGATGCGGCAATCAGACAGAGGCGGCTGAATCGCAAACGCGAGGTGGTCATCTTCTCTCCTTTGATCCATATGCCAGGGCAATACTCTTTGCCGTGCGGTCGAGTTCGATCACATGCACACGTTCAGTATCCGGATCCGCGAGTGGTTCGTCAAGGGCGTCGAACATCTTCGAGGACTGAGATCGAGTCCTGCTCCGGCACGACGATACTTGCTCATGGTCATATTGCGGCATAGAATGAAGGACAGCCGGGGCTTGGGCCTCTGTGTGCGTGAAGATCCGCCAGCAAAGATGAGGAGCCAATCGATGAGTGATCCAATGAATCGGCGCGATTGTCTGAGGATGCTCGGTCTTTCGGGGCTGGTGACGGGATTCGGCTCTGCGCGATTGTGTGCCCAGGGTGCAGGCGAGTTCAGCGGTTTTCAGAGCTCCGTGATTGCCAGCCACCAAGTGCAGCGTGATCGCGTCAATGCCACCATGGAGGGCGGCAAGGTGATTCAACCTCGCCGGGAATTGGCGGTTCTGCGGACCGCGGACGTGCTTGTGGTCGGGGGCGGACCGGCCGGCGTGGTGGCGGCCATTGCGGCCAGGCGGGCCGGCGCCCGAGTGACTCTGGTCGAGCGATACGGGCATTTCGGCGGCCTGTGGACGGGGGGACTGGTCCTGCTGGTTCTCGGCCATATCGTCAAGGGAGGCAAGCAGGTCTGCCAGGGAATCGGCGAAGAGATCATGCGCCGCCTGGACAAGCTGGACGGGGCGATCATCGACCGCAGGCCCGGCGTCAATCCGACTGCGGACGCCGAGGCAGTGAAATACGTGATGGTCGAGATGATCGAGGAGGCGGGCGTCGATGTCCTGCTGCACTGCTGGGGAGTCGATGCGGTCGTCAATGACAACGTGGTTCAGGGCGCGGTCTTCGAAAGCAAGTCCGGGCGGCAGGCCATTCTGGCGAAGATCGTCGTCGACGCGACCGGCGACGGAGACATGTTTGCACTCGGCGGCGCCGAGTTCGAGCACCGCTCGCACAACGTCGGACTGGTGTCCCGCGTGGGCAATCTCGACCGGGTCGATCAGGAGAAGGCGGCGAACTCGCCCAAGCCCAGGCATCTCGGCCTGCACACACCCGCGCCGGGAGTGAGCTGGGTGAACATGACCGGGCCGGAAGTGGATGGGCTCGATGTGGCGACGCTCACGCGCATGGAAATGAGTCATCGCAAGTTCATCTGGACCAATCTTCAGAAGACGCGACGAATACCCGGTTACGAGCGGCTGTACCTCGTGGAAACCGCGCCCCAACTGGGCGTGCGGATCACCCGAGTTCTTCATGGGCTCAAGACGGTGACGCTGGACGATCTGAAGGCAGGGACCCGCCTTAAGGATGTCATCGGGGTGGGCGGTTCCGACAGCGGGAACCATGGCGAGTGGCAGATTCCTTACGGGGCCCTGGTGCCGAGGAATGTCGAGAACGTTCTCGCCGCCGGGCGGTGCATCAGTGCCGAAATCCGCATGGCGGACCTCGTACGTCTGATTCCAAACTGCTTTGTGACCGGTCACGCGGCCGGCGTGGCGGCGGCGGTAGCGGCCCGGGACGGGTGCCGTCTCCGCGAGGTCGAGGTTGCCAGGGTGCAGAAGGTCCTTTTGCAGCAGGAGGCCTATCTCGGTTGAGGCGGCAGGCGGAACCAGAGACCACGCGGGCCGCTGCGGCCCAGACCCGCCGAAGACGCCTTCGGCTCGTCATTCGGGGTGTCTGTCTCCTTGGGGCCGTGGCGGCACTCTGGCCGATTGCGCCGGGTGTCCGCTCGTGCCTCTGGATTCCCGCCCTCAGCCCGTTCGTGGCCGTTGCAGGAGCGATTGCCGCCCGCCAACTACTCGCTGTCACCTCACTCGGCGTCGTCGTGGGCGTTGTCGCATTGGTGAGGCGTCGTTTCTTCTGCCGTTGGGTGTGCCCGGTGGGGTTGTGCATGGATGGGGCGAGTCGATTGGGACGCCGCCGCGGACGCCGGCCCCGCGTGGGCGGCCGACTCGGGCAGTGGATCGTCGCGTTGACGCTGGGAGGGGCTTGCCTGGGATTCCCGCTGTTGCTGTGGCTGGACCCGTTGGCGATCTTCGCCGGCGTCTTTGCCGTGCGGCAGTGGCACCTTGGAGATGCCGCGTGGCCGACGGCCGTGGTGTTCACAATGGTCCTTCTGCTGAACGTTGTGTGGCCGCACGTATGGTGCGGGTCCGTGTGCCCGCTTGGCGCATTTCAGGACCTGCTGTATGCAGTTCCCAGGGCCCTGCGTATTGGTGCCGGGCGTGATGCCACGTCCCGCGATGCGACGGGCACGGGCCACGGTCTCTCCCGGCGTCTCATCCTTGGTGGGGTGGCCGGCGCCGCGGCGGCGGGAGCCACGCGCCTTCTCGGCAGGGACGGACTTCGCCCGCTCCGTCCTCCAAACGCCCGGGTGGAGTCGCTGTTTGTGGGGCTATGCACCCGGTGCGGCAATTGCCTGCGATCCTGCCCGAGCGGGATCATTGGGCGCGATCTGGGGGGACATGGATGGGCGGGTTTGTGGACACCGGTTGTGAATTTCCGGGACGACTATTGCCGCGAGGATTGCACGCGGTGCACGGAAGTCTGCCCCAGCGGTGCGATTGTGCGTCTGAGCGTTGGGGACAAGGGAAGCGTCCGGATCGGCCTGCCGCGAGTGGATATGAACGTCTGCCTTCTTGGCGACAACCGTGAGTGCTCGGCGTGCGCGCGTTGGTGTCCCTATGACGCGATTCGCTACCGCTTCTCGCAGACGGAGTACACGCTCACGCCGGAGATCGACTTCGACAGGTGCAACGGTTGCGGCGCGTGCGAGGCGGCCTGTCCAACCAGGCCCGAGAGGGCTATTGTCGTTCTCCCCGTGTGATGGTTGCACGCGCACACTATCTCTCGAAGTGCATGTCGGCGAAGTCCATGTAGCGGTCCCAGTCGTACAGGGTCACGTCGTGCTTGCCGGGGCGGATGTGGTAGCCGATCGTGCCCATCGCGGGCTTGCTGACGGCGGGCATCTCGTCGGCAGGCAGGCCCTGGAGGCCGAAGAGCTTGTAGACGGGCGTCGCGTCGCGGGCGGAGAGGAACTCGCCTTTCGGGTCGGCCCAGCGGTCCTCCTCGGCGCTGGCGACGTACACCGGCCTCGGCGCCATCAGGGCGATCAATTCGTGCTGGTCGATGGGCAGGTCGTTCTCCTTGCCGTTGTAGCGATTGAAGTTGTCGCAGAACCAGTGGGGGAAGACCTTGTTGATGCGCTCGACGGTCTCGCCGAAGGCCCGGCGCGACAGCGCGGCGCCGCCGCAGCCGGAGTCGTTGGAGATCACGATAGCGAATCGCTCGTCCTCCGCGCCGGCCCAGAGGGCGGTCTTGCCCAACCGGGAGTGGCCCATCACGGCGACTCGCTTGGCATCGACATCCGGGTCGGTCTCCAAGTAGTCCATCGCACGGCTCAGACCCCAGGCCCAGGCGGCGATCGAGCCCCACTCATCGGGGCCGGGCTGGGTCTGTCCCTCCTTGTAGAAGAGAAGGTGCACGCCGTTCTTGAAACCGTCGTCGAAGTCGGGGTCGATATCGCCGTAGTAGATCGTCGCCAGCCCGTAACCTCGTTCGAGGATGTGCTCGACCGGCCAGCGGCTGGCGGCCTTGCCCCGCGAGTCCGCTGTCGCGAGGTGATCGCCGTCGCTGCGCATCCAGCTCTTCGTGATCGTGATGCCCGGATCGGAATGAATCGCGTGATTGCCCTGGAAGTTCAGCCCGATGAACAGCGCCACCGGCCTGGGACCATTGTTCGGCAGGTAGATCAGGATACTCATGTTGGGGTCCTGCTGACGGCCGGTGAAGTAGACGGTGACTTCTTTGCGCGTGGCCTTGCCTTCGAGGGCGGTCTTGCTGATCGAGGTGGTGACGAACGTCATTGCCGGCGGCTTGCCCGGCGCCTTGCCGTACATCTGCTCTTCGAACAACTTGAGAATCTCCGGCCGGCGCTTCTGCCGCCAGAGGTCGGCGCTGGTGACCTTCGTGCCGTCAGTGCAGACGAGCGGATCGGGCAGCGTGTACCGGGGCACCTTCGCCTCGTCATAATTGGCCTCCTGGGCTATGCCAATCGCGGCGGACAGACCTGCCAGCAGGATGGCTGCGAGGAAGGGAAACTCACGTCGGATGCGTGACATACTGTGTCCTCCTTTGAGCATAGGAGTCTCTCACCTTATATGGCTGTTCCCATCGCCCGGCGGTAATCTGTCGTGATGTCGATCACCGGTGGCGATCAGGAACGATGGTAATCCGCTGACTGATGTACGGGCAAGAGAAATCACAGGTTCCCGGCATCATCCGGCCCACGGATGGTAACCGGCAGAAATCCGACGCTCTCTGCGATTGAGATCGGAAATCCTTGACGCCCCGACAGTTCTATGGGATGATCGCGCCTATGCAGAAGGAAGACCCAGGCAAAATCGATGGGGGAATCGATCTGTCGCTGTTCGTGAGCGAAGAACAGGCAGAATGGGCGAGACTGACGCCCCAGGAACGGTATATCGAGAGTTGCAAGCTGTGGTCCATCTATTTGGCACTTGGAGGCAGTCTTGATCCAGAGCCCGATTCACAAAGCCCTTTCAGCTTTCCGGAACTCGAATGCGCGGTTCCTGCTGATGGGCGGTCAGGCGTGCATTTTGTACGGCGGCGCTGAATTCAGTCGGGATATCGACCTGTCCATCGGTGTTGACTCCGAGAATCTGGGGGCCGTCAAGCACGCTCTGGCCCAGTTGGAGGCACACCTTGTTTTTTTGCCTGCTTTGGAGGCAGAGGCGCTCCAGCGTGGGCATGCCTGTCACTTCCGTTGTCAGGCAGAAGGGGTGAAAGGGCTGCGTATCGATCTGATGACCAGGATGAGAGGCTGTCCGGAGTTCAGCGAACTCTGGGATCGGCGTTCCATTGTGGACATTCCCGGCATCGGTGAAATCGGGTTGCTGTCCTTGCCTGATCTGGTGCGTGCCAAAAGGACGCAACGCGAAAAAGACTGGCCCATGATACGACGCCTGGTTGAGACGGACATGTCCGCAAACCTGGCACAAGCCGACGAGCCGCGAATCGTATTCTGGCTGGAGGAGTGCAGGACGCCCATTCTGTTGTCTACGCTGGCGAAGAACCATCCCACCTTGTGCAAGCGGGTAATGACCCGGCGTCCCCTCCTTGAAACCGCTGTCACGGGAGATCTCGCTGCCCTGGAAGATCTTTTGCACAACGAAGAGAAAGCAGAAAGAGAAGTGGATCGGATGTACTGGCAGCCTTTACGCATGGAACTGGAGCAGTGGCGTCGTCAGCGCAAGGAACAAGGTGCTTGAGTTCAGGCCGGAACGTCGGAACGGCCTCTTGCTTGTCCCGATCGGTGGAGACAAGACCACTGAGCGGGCTCCTTTGAGTGTGCCGCTGATGCGCCCGCCATTGCCGTATACAATCCGCGCAGTGATTGAGCGTTACGTCTTTATGTTGTCCATCTGAGGAGAATCACATGACAGCCTGGCGAGAACTCTGGATGGTGGTTGCGTTGCTCTCTTCGTGCCTGTCCGGCATCGGGTGGGGCGGGATCGATATATGCCAGGCCAATCCCGCGTACTGGCAATACAAGGGCAAGCCGGTTCTGCTGCTCGGCGGCAGCAAGGACGACAATCTCTTTCAGATTCCGGATCTGAGAGAGCATTTGGACTTGCTGCATTCGGTCGGAGGCAACTACGTCCGCAACACGATGAGCTCCCGCAACGACAAGGGGTTCGAGGTGCACGCGTTCAAGCAGCTCGCCAATGGCAAGTACGACCTCGATCAATGGAACGACGAGTACTGGCGGCGGTTCGAGGCATTGCTCACGCTGGCGGAGCAGCGAGATATCATCGTGCAGATCGAGGTCTGGGCCACGTTCGATTACTACCGCCAGAACTGGGATGCGCATCCCCTGAACCCGAAGAACAACGTCAACTACACCGTTGAACAGACCTCGCTGCCATTGGAAGTCAACAGCCATCCGACACAGAAGGGGAACAACTTCTTCTGGTCGGTACCGGCCGAACGGAATCAGACGATGGTCCTGGAGTATCAACGGCGGTTCGTGGATAAGATGCTGTCCTATTCGCTCAAGCACGGCAACGTGCTCTATTGCATGGACAACGAGACAGCGGTGACGCCCGAGTGGGGCAAGTACTGGTCCGGGTACATCAAAGCAGCGGCGAAGAAAGCCGGCGTGAAGGTGCACACGACCGAGATGTGGGATGCGTGGGACCTTGCCAACCCGATGCACTCGGCCACCTTCGATCATCCCGAGACCTACTCGTTCGTGGATATCTCGCAGAACAACCATCAGAAGGGCCAGGCGCACTGGGACAACGCTCAGAAGCAACGTGGGAGGATCGCCGCGAACGTGCGACCACTTAACAACACGAAGATCTATGGCGCCGATGCGGGTCGCTTCGGCAATGACAGGGACGGGATGGAGCGGTTCTGGCGCAATATCTTCGGCGGGCTGGCCTCGGCTCGCTTTCATCGTCCCGATTCCGGCCTCGGACTCAACGAGAAGGCGCAGGCGAACATCCGCAGTATGCGGATGATGACAGATGGGATGAATGTGTTCACCTGCGAGCCGCATAACGACCTGTTGTCCCGGCGCGAGTCCAATGAAGCGTACTGCCTGGCGAACCCCGGCAAGGAATACGCCGTCTATTTCACCGATGGTGGGCAGGTCCATCTGGACATCAGCGCCTTGGCGAAGCCTGCGACCATGCAGTGGCTGGATATCATGAGCTACAAATGGCTCGACCCGACCATCGTCACAGGTCAGAAGGCCCTGACGCTCGAATGCCCGACGAAAGGGTATTGGGCGGTCCTGGTGAACTGACCGGCTGTGCTTACGAATAGAGAATCATGCAGACACAAACCGAAACGAGAACGAAGATATACACAGTCACCCAGGTCAATTCGCTGGTGAAGAGTATCCTCCATGCGAATCTGCCGAGTTCGCTCATCGTGCGCGGCGAGATCACCGGGTGGAAGCGCCACCAGCGAGGGCATTGCTACTTCTCCCTCAAGGATGAGGAGTCGGTCCTGCCTTGTGTCATGTGGTCGTCCGACTTCGTGCGGATTCGCTTCAAACCCGAAGATGGAATGGCGGTTCTGGCAACGGGCAACATAGGCGTGTGGACAACCGGGGGCAGGTACCAGTTCTACGTGGACAGGCTTGATCCGGAGGGGAAAGGTGCCTTGCAGTTGACCTTCGAGCAAATGGTCCGGAAGCTCGAAGCAGAAGGTCTTTTCTCGGAGGCGCACAAGAGACCTTTGCCGAAGTATCCGCAGCGAATGGGCATCGTGACCAGCGAATCGGGCGCGGCGGTGCAGGACATCGCGACCAGCGTTCAGAGCCGCTGGCCCTGCACGCGGCTGTACCTGTACCCGGTGCCTGTGCAAGGGCCTGGGGCGGCGGAGGCCATCGCAGCCGCGATTGCCGATGTGAACCGGCGCAACGAGAGGCTCCAGCTCGACCTGCTGATCGTCGGACGCGGCGGCGGGTCGCTGGAGGACCTGTGGGCCTTCAACGAGGAGGTGCTGGCCCGCGCGATTTATGCCTCGCGGATTCCGATCATCAGTGCCGTAGGCCACGAGGTCGATGTGACCGTGGCGGACTTAGTGGCAGATGCGCGGGCCTCGACGCCGACGAAGGCGGGCATCGTGGCTGTGCCCAATGTGGAGGACGTGCTCAGCGACCTGGCTCATCAGGCCAGACGGCTGAGCGGCAGTGTGCGGGCACGGCACGAGCTTTCGTGCGAATATCTTCGAACCATTCTGGCCAGCGCCGTTTTTCGGACACCCTTGTTGCCTGTGCTCAATCGCGAGCAGCATCTCGACGACCTGTCGTGGGAGCTCGATGACGGCATGCGGACGGTGTTCCTCCGCACGCAGAAGCTGATGCAGGACTACTACGAGCAGGTGGCGAGGATCGAGCCGCACCGGCTGCTCGGCAGGATGATGGTGGAGTTGAACGAGCTGAAGAGCCGCAGCCTCGCCGCCGTGACACGAGTGCTGAGTAGTAAGCAACTGAAGATCACCGCCGGGGAGAATCGCTTGGCCGCTTTGAATCCCAAGTCGGTGCTCAATCGCGGCTACAGTATCACGACGAACAAACAGACCGGCCAGGTGGTCCGGACCACGGAGGACGTCCGGACCGACGATCTCCTGGTCACCGAGCTGTCCAATGACAACCTGATCGAAAGCCGGGTGACACGAGGATTGATAAAGGACGATTGATGATGGATGATTGAAGAGCAAGTCCAGACCTCCTTTGAAATCATCAATCATCCATCATCCATAATCAATAGAAAGGCTCCGCCCATGACGGAACGGAAATACCGCGACGAAGTCAGCAAGCTGACGTTTGAGCAGGCGATCCACCAGCTCAAGGACATCGTGAGCAAGATCGAGCAGGGCGAGATCCCCTTGCAGGACAGCCTCGACCAATACGAGAAGGGCATGGCTCTGATCAAGCACTGCCGCGATATTCTCCAGAAGGCCGAGAAACGCATCGAGAAGATCTCGAAGGAGGAACCGCCCGAACCGGGAAAGGACTCCGAGCCGCTGCTCAAGGAGTGAGGACGCTGGCCTCTATCGCCACTTGCGCCGTGGACAATTGGCCACCGCCGAAACCAGCCGATTATCCGGTCTTGTCAATCAAGCGGCCATTGATATACTTGTGCAGGATGCTGGAAATCAGTGTCTGATACGGCAGACCTTCTTCCATTGTCTTCTTTTGGAAGCGTGTCAACTCCTTCTCCGAGATCGGGATACTGACTCGTTCACCCGCTGGATCGGTAGGATGCCGCGCCGTCATTCTTGATCGCGGCCCGGGGAGTTACCAGACAAGTGCTTGATCTTGTCGTACACGTCTTTGTCAACGTAGTAGAGGGGCCCCTTAGGGTACCCCGGACGACTGCTCAGACCGTGAATGTCAAACTTGGCCCACAGCTCACGCCTGAGAAGACATCGCCTTCCCAGACACGATAGTTCAACAGCCTCCTCCTTCGTCAAGGAGATGGTCCGGCCGAAATGCAGTGCGCGACCTGATGGCGAGGCACATATCGTGAGAATCAGGTCTGTCGCGAATCCGGAATCCGCTTCTCTCTCCTCCTCGACGAGATAGAGGGTCAGCGGGGGGTCGGATGCCTCCAGGTGGTTCATAGCCGTGCTCTCCGTGGTTGGCGGTCAAGTTCATCGCCGGGCTTTGGCTCGCTTGCTGGGTCGCTTCGTCCGCCGGGCCGCGCTTCTTTTCAGATCGCGCAATCCAATTGTCGGAGCCTCCTTCTCTGACTCCTTGGCTTCACGAAGGGATCGCAGATCTTCATAGTCCTCCAGATCTTCCCGAATCCTGACAAAGTCAGCATAGGGGAGAACTGCGAACTCCTTCCTACCGTTCTTCTTGATGATTTGAGCTTTCAGATCACTCATGGCTGCCTCCACTATCGGTATGCCTCGCGCCGGTGACGGACACGGTAGATGACGATTGATTTTCCTTCGACCTCAAACAGTACGCGGTAGTCGCCGACACGCAGGCGGTACTCATGGGTGAAACTTGTCAAACGCTTCACATCGCCACTCAAGTCGTAGCTCATTCGCTCGATCCTCGCCAGGACTCGCATCTGCATGCGAGCCGGGATGTCTTTGATATCCTTGACAGCTCCGGGCTTGAATTGGATGTCATACCTCATGTGTCCCACGCACTCCCAACACTGGATTCTGCTTGATCTATGGTAGGAATGATAGCACGCCACAGCGGGCAATTCAACAGAATCCACTCGGGCGCACGACCGAAGACACAACTACGGGGAGAAGGAACGGATCCTCGCCACAGAGCGCACAAAGACTGGGAGACACGCCTTGCGTCTCTGTGGGCCACTATGCCCCGATTCGGTCCTACTGCCCCGGTGCCGTCTCGGCCGGGAGGTTCAGGCGAGGATCGGACAGGTCGAGGCGGTACATGATCTGGTTGTACTCGTAGTAGGGGGTCGGGTGCGGATTGCCACTGAAGGTGTTGACGTACGAGCCTTCGAGGTAGATGATCCGGCCGCCCTCGCGGTCGAACCAGGGATGCTGGCTCGGGTTGTAGAAGTCGTGGGCATCGCCCGGCTTGTTCGCGTGCGTGATGATCTTCCTGGCGTGCACCCACGGCCCCTCCGGCCGGTCGGCCTCGCTGTACCAGACCTCGCCCACCACCGTCGCGCCCAGGACCTCCGATGCAATCATGACATAGCGCTTGCGGTAGTCGTTCCAGAAGCAGGAGCTATTGCTCAGAGTGATCGGCTTGCCCCCGTCGGCGTCCTGGAGGCGCAAGGGTGACTCCTCTCGCTTCATCTTGCGGGCGACGACGAGCTCATCCTGCTCTTTGCCGGTCAACGGCGGCGTGTTCCTCTTCCATCCCCAAACGAGCTTGCCATCGCCGTCGCGGTCGAGCTGGACGTCCTCCTTATTGGTGTAGCGCGTGCCGGCCTTGAGGCAGGTGTAACCCTCATAGGCGGAAAGGTCGAGGTACGACTTCCAGTCGGCCCTGACGCGAAGGGCCGGATACGGTGCGGTGAAGTAGATGTACTCGGTTCCGTCCGCCTGCTTGACGGACAACGGATAGCCGGTGGGATTGATCGGCAAGTTCAGCGGGACGTCCACGATCTTCTCGAACACGTCTTTGTCGTCGTTGTAGGCGACGAAGCCGTTCTCCAGGACCTCGCCCAGTCCGCGCCGGCGATGGAAGAAGGCGAGCATGCGCTGCCGGCCGGACTCGTCGGGCAGCACGACCAGGCCGCCGAGCCAGACGACCCCCTCGCCTTTCATCGGGACCATCTTTCGGGAGAAGCCGTCCTCGCCGACGAAGTACTTCAGGTCGAACCCGACCGACGGATCGATCTTGTCCGGCAGTTCCGTCGTGGCGCCGGACATGGCGAAGTTGCCCAGCGCATAGGCCAATCGGCCGGTGTCTCCGTAGAGCCAGTAGAGCTTGCCGCGATAGATGGCCGTCAGGATGCCGTCCTGTCCCGTCACCTCCGCGTTGAGCAAAGGCTCGGCAATCGGCGCCCTGCGGCCGAGCAGCACGGTGTCACGATAGATCCCGTAGCCGGTGATGCGGTAAAGCCGCTCGGCGATGTTGAGGCGTTTGATCTTGAGCTGTGCGCTGCCGCCGGGGGTGGTCTGGAGGGCGACGCCGCGAATGCCGAAGCCGTCAGGCCGGAACTCGTAGCCGTGGGAGGCAACAGCGAAGAACACCCTCTTATCCATCAACCCCGGCTCGTAGAACGCTACCAGCCCACCGGAATCGGTGTAGTATCGTGTCCCGCTGGTCGTCTGTAGCTCGACCATTGGTACGCCCCGCCCCGTCTGCTCATCGACCACCTCGATTGCGAAGCACTGATTTGGCTGCGGCACGGACCGCTCCTCGCCGTGCGCGGCCGGACTAAACGCCGTGATCAGGAGCAAGTACGCACTCAAGACGACTTCGCGGATTGCCTGATGACAAGGAGTCCTGCATCGTTCCATCGCAAACACCTTTCACAACGCCGACCCTGTGACGAAAACGTATCGCCGGCACTCACGTCGTATTCCCTGGTATCCAGGATGATAGTGCGGGACAACGGCCGGCACAACCGAATCATCGCGGTTCGCAGCGGATTGCGACGGGCAGTGGCTTACCTGCAGTTGACAAAGCGGGCCCGATCAGTTACAATCAAGACAGTATGGTAATTGTCCTGTAACAGAAGCCAGGATCATAGCGGTGTCGCAACGCGCATGGCGTCCACCATTGCCATGGGCGGTGCTATTGATTTGGCTTCTGGATTCCTCCGGTTGTTTCAGTGAGCCTATTCGCAAACACTCTACACATATTCTGAGAAACACGGGAGATACAGACAATGGATCAACGTGAACAGATGGAGTTCTTCTACGAGATATTTGACGCTTCCTTGCCCCGATTGGGACCTGGGGACGCCGCTTCAACAAAAAGAGCCTTGGACGCACTGTCCTGCACGGGAGTCCTGCACGAAAAGACGTCGAAAGGCGTTCCGTGGCGAGTCCTGGACATCGGCTGCGGGAACGGCGCTCAGACGATTGAATTGGCGAAGCACGCGCCGGGGACCATTCTGGCGATCGACAACCACCAGCCGTTTCTCGATGAGTTGCATCGCCGCGCTGAAGCCGCAGGCGTGCGGGGCAGAATCGAACTTGCGCTGAAGGACATGCGCACCCTGACGGCGGATGATGGGCCTTTTGACTTGGTCTGGTCGGAAGGGGCGCTCTTCGTCATGGGTTTTCGTGAGGGCGTGGCCGCCTGCCACTCGCTGCTTGAACCGGGCGGTGGGCTGGCCGTCAGTGAGTTGTGTTGGCTGAGGTCCGATCCCCCGGCCGAGTGCCGGGCGTTCTTCGCTGGCACATATCCTGCGATGGCGGACATAGACGCCAACCTGGCCGCTATTCGCGCCTGCGGATATGACGTCATCGAGCATTTCGTTCAGCCGGAGTCGGTGTGGTGGGAGCCGTTTTACTTCCCATTGCAGGACCGCCTTCACGTGTTGCGCGAAAGGTATGCGGACGATGGCGAGAAGCTGTCCATGATCGAGTCCATCCAGAAGGAGATCGACATCTACCGCAAGCATTCCGCTTACTATGGCAACGTGTTCTTCGTGATGCGGGCTTGCTGAATTCCGGTGTGCCGGCTCGATATCAGCGCGAGACCCCGGGAACAGACGCTCCCGGGGTCTTATTGTTTCCGTCGAGACTGACCCTATCGGCCGCGTTCTCAATCAGTATCGTTGCAGGAGGTCGAGCATTTTGCCATCGAGCTTGTGGCCCCGGAAGTCCTCGTACTGGACGTCAGAGCGGCCGCTGTCGAGCACGCCGAGTGAGCCTCGGAAGTTCCATAGTGCCCAGCCGAGCCCGGCCTGCTGCCAGTTCTCGAGGCAATCCTCCATCCATCGCAGGACGACATCGTGCGGCGTTTGGTTGTAGGCGCCCCATTCCCCGACGATCACGCCCACGCCGGCCTCCTTGAGCTGGACCCAGGGCGCGACGTAGTTGTCCCACAGCCACTGGCGGTCCATGGCGGTGTCGCTCTGGAACGCCCCGGCGGGGTTGGACGGATCGAATCGCACGACCCGGTTGACATCACCCCAGCGGGGGTTCACCCGCATGGAGAAGGTCCGGCCGTCGGCCAATTCCAGCCCGATCTCCGTGATGGTCATCCAGTCGCCGGCGATGTTGTTCAGTCGGATCTCCCGCCGGCAGATGAGGAACGGGATTGCGAACTCCTGATCGTAGATGTTCTGGTAGATGTTCCACTGGGGCACGTACACGACCTGCTTCCACGGTCCCTCGCCCGGCCCGGGCTTGAAGTCCTGGTACCACGTGTTCCGCGACACTCCATCCACACGGATTTGCAGCCGCGACGAGCTGGACACCGTGCCCACGCGGACGTGGAACGTGAATGGCTCCGCGATATTCGCCTCGATGACCATCGGGGATTGCATGTCCTGCTTGGCCGGTCCGTACAAGTAGCCGGAACACCCCAGCGGCTCCGGCCACATCGGCTCGGCCCACTGGTCCGCCCCGGAGACCCAGCCGGCCTTGTAGTGGGTCAGCGTGAAGGGTTGGTAGCCGCGCGTGGCCTGCGCGATGCCCAGCGGGATCAAGTTCCAGGAGGGCGTCACGCCGTAGTTGAGGCCGTCCGCGATGACCAGCCGATTCGGGTCCTCCTCGCGGATCGCCTCGACCAGCAAGGTTACCACCTGGGCATGGACGTTGGGATCGATATCCGACGGCTCGTTGAGCAGGTTGAAGCTCAGCTCGCGGTTGGGGATGCCCTTGTAGCGCCTGGCGAAATAGGCCCAGTGCTTGGCGCAGGCCTGCTGGGTGGCAGGATCGGTCCACAGGCTGGTCGGCTCGGGCGGGTCGGCTACTGTATAGCCCGGCGCCCGGTGGAAGTTGAGGCACACGTGCACGCCATACTGCTGGCCGTACCCGATCGCCTGGTCGATCCAGTGCACCGCCGTCTCGTTGAATCGAGCCCAGTCGTCGCCGCGAATCCAGAAGCGGTAGTCCATCGGCAGCCGTACGAAGTTGAATCCCAGCTCCGAGATGAGCTGGAAGTCCTCCTCGTGGAATGGCGGCGTGGAGCTGCCCTTGTAGAACATCTCCAGCAGGTTGAACCCGCGCCATCGCGGCAGCTCTTGCGCCGAAGGCTCTGGCTGCCCCAAGGTGACCGCCTGAACCATCCCCCACACCAGCATCACCATCCACATCCGTCTTGTCATCATGCGATTCATTCAGGCCGCACCTCCACCGGCAATAACGAGACGACAAACTCGTACAGCCCGTTCGACACGGACGCCGCTCGGTCAAACTGCTCCCGGCTTGGCTCCAGAGCACGCCCAGGGTAGCGATAGAGGTGAGCATAAGGCGTCAGTTCGATTCCCACGTCGATCCAGCCCATGAATCACTCGTCACACGATGCCGCTGAACGTACCAATGCCTCAACGTCATGAACTCGCTCGATTTCCCTATCGCAGAAAGCCAGGTAGGCTTTCACAGCCTTCTCCGCTGCCTGCTGACAATGGTAGATGGCGGTGTCAAGCAAGGGCGGTTGGCTCGTGGCCAGGAGGCACGCCGAAGCCAAGTCGTGTTTAGCCTTGGTGAGCCAACTGCGCACGAGTTGGGCTTTCGCGTCCATCATAAAGCACCTTCCCCTGGTGAGCGATCTTGTACTCTAACGATGCGCGCGCCTCTTTGAAGAAGTCAAAGTCCTTGCGGGTCCGGACGACAACGTCCTTTGCGATATCGAGGCCGCTGAGGCAACGATGCCCAAGGACCGCGCGTTCGTACTCCGACAGGTCGCTCTCCGAGAGGATCACCAATAAATCGATGTCACTGCCCCGCGTCGGCACACCCCATACCCGGGAACCAAACAGAATGATCTGCTCCGGCTGAAACTGGTCAACCAGGCGTCGTACGACCTCACGCAATAGGTTGTCATTTACGGGCTTCATGCGCATCGCCTGCTTTCATGCTCCTCAGTATAGCACACGCGGAGGTCGGATTCAATAAGCCGGGCGAGGCCGTGATTGCCGGCCTACTCTTCCGGCTCGGGGGCTTCCGTGGCGCGGTCTTTGGTGAGCTCGGCCAGCAGGGCGGTGGCGTAGCAGCCGGAATCGAGTTCGAAGGCCAGTTCGAGGTAGGGGCCCAGGTCGTCCTGGCCGCTCGTGACGCTGGCGTTTCGAGGCTGGAAGCGCAAAGGCCGTCGGCCGCCGCGAGAGCCGAAGTGCTTCATCTGCCGCATGTCCAAGTCGCTGAGGTTCTCGCCATCGAGGATCGGGTTTTCGATCTCGCCGGCCGGGCCGGTCAGCCGCGTCGTGCGTTCGCCCAGCAGGGGGCCGGTCGGGCTGATCTCGAAGCTCTCGCATCGGGGCTGCTCCACCTGGGGCTGCTCCACCCGAAAGCACGCGCCGTTGGCGTGCTTGTAGGCCATGTCTCCCAGAAGCATCTTGTCGATATCGGGCATTCGCGCCAGCAGCACGCGGTTGAACAGGTCGGACTGGTAGGCGGAGACGAACAGACCCTTGAGATGCTTGTCGACGGTGTAGAAGACCTTCTTCTTGTTGCCCTTGCCGGCAATCATCGCCCGCAAGGCGCGACGCTGGTCGAAGAACGATCCCGGCCACGCCCTGGCGGCCTCCTCGTAGCGGCCCTCGTCATACAGACGGCGAGCTTCAAGCACGGCCGGAGAGTCGATGTCTCCGTTGGGATGGCCCAGGAACAGACCGGCGAAAGCGGCCGCGTCGTTCTGGACCACAGCCTTGCCGAGCAGGTGGTTGTCCCCATGATTGCCGAATCGCTGCGGCCCGAAGTAGTTCGGCACGCCTCGCCGGCCGAGGGTCGACAGGACGTTTTGGGCGGTCTCGGTCGCCTGTGGCAGAGGCAGGGCGAGCTTGCGCAACCGGACGACGAAGCGGTTGCCTCGCAGATGGCCCGGCTTGAGCTTGTTCGTATGGCGAGTGGTTTGCAGGATCCGCACGTCCGGGATGGCGACCTGCTCCACGCGCTGTGGCTCGATGTGCTCGATGGAGATCCATTGGCGCGCCACGGCGTGCGCGTCCTTCAACCCCGCCAGGCCGATATCCCTGCGAGAGGCGTTCAATGCTCGTGCGATGCGGTCCAGCGCCTCGCGCGTGCCGAGCCCTTTCTTCTCGATCTGCGCATACACGTGCGTCCCGGAGCCGCTCGCCTCGTAGAGCGGCAGCTCCTCGACGAAGAAATCCTCCGGCCGGGTCTTGATGACCCCCCCGATGCCGGCGATGTCGGCCGTCAAGAATGGCAGTGAATCGTGCATTTGCTGTTTACGATTCATGGTTTACGATTTACGATTCAAACAGTAGCTGGGCCGCTAAACCTGTCCTATAGGTCCGATTCGTCCTATAGGTCCCATGAGCGAAGCCGCCTGAGACCAGAATGGTAAACGATGAGTCGTAGCTCGTAAATAGCAAATGCTCTTCCGGAAGACGCGTCGCAGGAGAATCGCCAACCGGCCCTTCCCGGCCGAGTGGTTGGCGATTGTCGAGAGGAACGTGCCTTTGTTTGTACGCCTGCCGGCGGCCGACCGCGACGAGCTGAAGCGCCACATCCTGATCTTCATGGCGGAGAAGAAGTTCGAAGGCTGCGGCGGCCTGCGAATGACCGACGAGATCAAGGTCACGATTGCCGCCCATGCGTGCCTGCTCCTGCTGCACCGCCGGACGCAGTACTATCCCAGCCTCAAATCGATCCTCGTCTACCCGCGCGCCTTCGTGGTCACCAGCCCGCACCTGCTCGGCGGGACGGTCCTGGAGGGCCGGGACGTGCGACTCGGCGAGTCCTGGCATCGTGGCTCGGTCGTCCTGTCCTGGGACGACGTGCGACGCACCGCCGCCGACATCAACGACGGTCAGAACGTCGTCCTCCATGAGTTCGCCCACCAGCTCGACAGTTCCGGCGGCAAAGGCGACAGCACCCCCGTCCTGGAGAGCCGCTCCAGCTTCTTGGCCTGGGCCCGCGCCCTGGGCGAGGACTTCGAGAAGTTCCGCCGTGACATCCGCGCCAACCGCGCCGAAGTCCTCGACGAATACGGCGCCGTCGATCCCGCCGAGTTCTTCGCCGTAGCCACCGAGTGTTTCTTCGAGCAGCCGGCAGAGTTGCGGCAGGTGTATCCCCGACTCTACGACGAGCTAAGGCGCTTCTACCAACAAGACCCCGCGGCTTCTGACGAGACTGGCCATAGTGAGCGGTACGAGCCGGGCCGATGAATCAGACATGCGATCCAGCAGCCACGAGGAGCCCCGGCATGGTCTCATCGCTTGCTCACCCTTCACCCGCTTCTGCAAGGAGTGCAATTGCACGGCGCAAGCCGCAGACACATCGTCCCATTCCGTGGTCTTCCGTTTCAGAAACGAGACGTGAACGTCTTGACCTGCCACGTGTTGTGCTTCCTCTGTCAGGCCGCCCAGGCCGGCTGTCCGATGCACAGGGCGTTCCTCTTCGTGGAATGTGTGCGCAGAAAGGGGGCTGCAGAGCCAACCTGCAGCCCCAGAATCCACTGAATTCACTATCTTATGGTCACAATGCCCTGCGTCTGCGGAACCAGCCGACGAGGCCGACGCCGATTGTACCGAGCAGGATCGCGCCCGGGGCAGGCACCACGGACGTCGCTATCAGATTGTCGATGCCGATGTCGTGCCAGCCTTCGTCACTGCACACAATCAGCGCGACCGGCGTGGGGGACACAAAACTGATGACCATTCCACCTACGCCGAAGTCGGTTGGGAGAGTGCCAAGAAGGGCGGCCGGATTCGGATTGTACCGATCGCCGTACCCACTGGTGTAAAAGCTGACCGTGAAATCCGCACCCGGCGTGGCCTCGAACACATAGGCCTCGAATGAACCCGCCAGAACGGGCACGGCGTCGAACGAGATCTGGAAGACACCTGGCGTCACGGACGCACTACCATAGGTCCTGAGCCACTTGTCCGTTCCGGTCTTGCCGGTCCAGTCGTCTCCCGCGTCGTCGTTTGTCCATGCCGCGGCGCCGGTCGCCGTGACTGGCGAGCCGTACACAGCCGTCATGTAGTCGGTGACGAACTGATTGGCGGACGCTACGTAGTCCGGCGCGACGCCACCGACCGTGGCGCCCTCAAAATCAAACGTGACCGCCCCGTACGCCGGTGTGACCACGGCGAGCATGGCAACCACACTTAACCACTTCATGTATCTCACTCTATACACCTCCATTCTTCCATCTGATTCGTCAGCGATTGTCAGATGCCGACGATGTCCATCCTTCGCTCTGACCGTCACACGGGAGGTCAGAGGCACGAAGTCACCGGTGATGTCGATTACCGTGGGGATGAACCGATAGAGGTAGGCCGCCGCACACATGCCAGCAGCCCTGTGATCGCAGATCAATCTATAGTATAACCGCCGGACGGCAACGTGTCAACACGAAAAAATCGAATTGCGTCCAGGGGTGCGGCTGGCATTCGGTGCCGGACTCCAATCTCCACGAAATTCAGTCGCACACCTCCCAAGCCGGTCCGTGGCCCTCCAGGCGCCGTGGCGCCCCGCCTCTCGATCCGCCGTGCTAACGCCTCCACCAGCAAGCCCCCGCCGCCCTCGACCCGCAGTGCTGTGACTATCTTGTTTGATGATTGAATCGTCGAATGCGGGCGGTGATGTCACCCCCGCGCAGGCGGGGGTCCAGAGCTTGCCCTCGCGAAGGTGGGGGCCATGGAAACTACTGGATTCCCGCCTGCGCGCGAATGACAAGCCCGTTGCCCTGGTTTGATTGGCTATTCAATCACCAATGATCGCTTCAAGCATCTCGCCAGGGAGACCGGCATCTCCTACCAGCAACTGATCCACCTCTACCTCCGCGAGTGCGTCCACGCCGGCAAGAAACCACCGGGAGTGCGGAGTGCAAGGTACACACGGACTTCAGACTCCAAACCTGGCACCTACATTCTCAATTCCTCCGTGAGCCAGTCGGGACGGTTGGTTGTGATTCCGTCCACGCCGAGTTTCACTAACCGCGAAGCCTCATCTGGGTCATCCACCGTCCACACGTAGAACTTCAGGCCGGAGGCATTGAAGGCTCGGGCGAATTCCGGGGTGATGCCGTTGCAGTCCATGTCCACGACGTCGAGACCCTGGTCCTCACGTCTTTCGCTTCTTTCTTGTCACCTTGCTGGTCTGTTCGGCTTGGCGCAGTGCTGCCTCGAAACGACGGCGGACGGCGGCACGCTCAAAATAGGCTATCGTCTGCTCAGGGGTCATCCCTTCCGTTTCTTTGGCGACCGCTTCTTTCCACTTCCGTGACTCGCCCACGGCGTCAGACTTCTTCATCTTGGCTTTCATAAACAATCTCCAGAGGGCTGATGATCCGAATGGACCAACTGTCTAGCTTCAGACTGTTCCTAATGAACACATCAATTATACCAGGCTCGGCTGAATCCGCAAATGCCCCCAACTCACATCGTCTTTTCGACCACTACCTGTTGGCCGGGGGTCAGGTGGGCGGATTGGGCGTCTTCGGGACTGAGGAGGAGCAGGCCGGGGGAGGCGAGGGGGCCGGGCGGGGCGGCTTTGACGTGGACGGAGTGGAGGCCGCCGTACCACCAGCGGGCATCGCTCACGTATAACAGGTCGCCCGGGTCGGCGGACATCTGGTCGAGGGCGGATTGGGGGACTATGACGGTGTTGTTGCCGGCTAACATCGGGTCGATCTTGGCGGTCAGGCGGACCTTACGGCCGGGGCGGCGGTTGGGCTCGCCTCCTTTGAACTCGCGCATCGCGTCGCGCTGCGTGCCGGCGACGAGACCTTTCAAGGCGGCCTGGGGCTTGGGGGCCGTGAACAACGTCACGGCGATACCGATCGCGCCGGCGGCGACGATGCCGAACAGGGCTCGCATGAAGGAGTAGCTGTCTGGGCCCATGCCGAAATCGAACGGGCCGACGAGGGCGTCGGGCCAGATGAAGGACAGGCCGATCAGGATGCTTCCGCCGGCGATAGTGGCGAACGCGGCGGCGGGGCTGTACCGCTTCCAGAGGATTCCCATGAGAATGGCCATCACCACCGGCGGCGTGACGGCGGCGGTGAACATGCTGTGAGCGACGTAGATCGACTCCTTCATGAAGACAGGGACCAGCGCCAGGCCCAGACCCGCTGCCGCCAGGCTCGTGATACGAGCCACGAGCAGGTAGTGTTTGTCGCTGCCGGTGCGGCGGATGTAGGGTCGCCAGATGTCGTTGACGAAGATCGCACTGGCGGCGTTGACGAGCGAATCGGCGGTGCTCATCAGCGCGGCGGTCAGGGCGGCCAGCACGAACCCGAACACGCCGGGGGCACAGAGGAAGTGGGCGGCCTTGACGAAGGAGTCCCCGGCGTTGGTGGTCAGCTCGCCGTTGTTGACCAGCGCTTTGGCGAGCCATCCGCCGCAACTGGTGGCGATGGCCGCCAGCGGAGTCAGCAGGAGAATCCAGCAGATCACCATCCGGCGCGAGTCCTTCACGCTCTTGAGCGAGAGGAATCGCATGATGAAGCCCTGGTGCATCAGCATCAGCGCGCCGGTATTGGCCAGGCCGTCCTGGACGTAGATGCCGATGAAGCTGAACTTGGGCGGCGCGTTGAAGTCGGAGAAGGCGTACTTGTGGGTCTGGGGCAGCAGGGACCAGAAGTGCTCGAAGCCGCCGAAGTGCCAGACGCCGGCGGCGAACAGGGCCAGGCCGGTGATCAGCAGGATCACTCCCTGCGCCAGGTCGGTCATGATGACCGCGGTCTGGCCGCCGGAGAACACGTACAGGGCGACCGCCGCGGCGGTGATCGTGGCGCCGGTCATGACCTGCCAGCCGAGCAGGGTGTGCAGGGCCTTGCCCAGCGTGACGAGGTTGATGCCGACATAGCCGATAATGTAGATCAAGATAATGAACGTGGCCGCCACGCGGGTCCTCTTGTCGAAGCGGGCCTCCAGGTACTCGGGGATCGATACGATCTTCTTGTAGTAGATGATCGGGATCCAGACGAGCGTGAGGAGGGGCACCCAGAACCAGTCGTTGAAGTAGGTCTGCGTGCTGGAGACGCCGTACGTGAATCCGACCTCGCTGTACTTGATGAAGCTGTAGCTGCCGACGAGGGTGGCGATGCACGAGAAGGAGATGAGCCACCAGGAGAACCGCTGGCCGCCGAAGAAGAAGTCCTTCGTGGTGGCGGTGTAGCGGGCGAACCACAGGCCGAAGATCATGATGCCGGCGAAATAGGCGAGCAAGACGACGTAATCGACGGTGCCCCCGATGGCCTGGGCGATCATAGCGATCCTCCGTTGGCCCAGTGGGGCGCCAGGAACGTGAAGACGCACATGAGGGCCAGCAGCAGGAGATAGCCGACGATCAGGATGACCAGGAGCCGGCGGTCCTCCGCGATCCGCAGGTTAAGGTATCCGCCGCGCAGGCCGGCCCAGATTCCGAGGACGCACAGCACGGCCCCGACGCCGAACTCGCAGACAATCGGCCACACTCGCAGCATGTTCATCTGACGCTACTCCTGGTTTCTCAACTGCTCTCGGAGCCAGTCGGGGCGGTTGGTGGTGATCCCGTCGACGCCCAGCTTGACCAAGCGCGACGCCTCCTGCGGATCGTCCACCGTCCACACGTAGAACTTCAGTCCGGACGCCTTGACGGCACGGGCGAACTCCTCGGTGACGCCGTTGAAATCCACGTCCAGGCCGTCGAGACCGTTGTCCCTGGCCGTCTGGACGAGGTTGGGATCGTAAGGAATCCACTGCTTGGTCTCCTTGACCTGCTTGGCTCCCTTGAGCCAGTACGTGGGGACGCCGATCAGCTCCCTGGCGGTGGCCACCGTCTCCAGGTCGAAGCCGATGATGACGATCTGCGACAGCTTGCCGCTCTCGACGAGAAGGGGATGCAGGTAGGGCAGGATCTCCTTGCCGCTCTTGATCTCGACGTAGAGCTTCCGCGAGGGCGGGATCGTCTTGAGCACGTCGTCCAGCAGCGGAATTCGCTCCCCGGCGAACTGCTCCGCCTTGAAACGGCCCACGTCAAGCTGACAAAGCTCCTGTGAGGTCGCTTCCTTGACTTTCAGGTCTACGCCGGCCGTGCGCTTTGTCGTGGCATCGTGGATGACGACGATGCGATTGTCCTGGGTCAGGTACACGTCGATCTCCACATTGGCCCGTTTCTGCCAGCCGAGCAGGACCGAGGCCATCGTGTTCTCTGGAGCGTCGTACGACGCCCCGCGGTGGGCGATGATCTCCACCGGGCGGGCGCACCCGGACGCACCGAGTGCACACAGACAAAACAATCCACCTATGACAGTCCGTTTCATTTCGGGCACTCCATCAAAACGCGTTCGTGACGCCGTGACCGGTCGCCATGCTATCGTTCTCGCCACGTCAGCACAAGACCCGTGTCACTGCTGAGTCGTACGAACGGGTTCGGTGGGGCGAGCGTCCTCGCTCGCCCAGGGTCGTGCGGGGGCGCACGAGCTACGAAGAGGCTGGCGTGTCCACGGCGGGGATGTCGTCGGCGGAGCCATCGAGTATCAACTTGACGACCGTGTCGGGGCTGTGCGAATCCGGCTGGGCGATAGTCAGTGCGATGCCGACGTCGGTCTGTGCGACGTTGACTGTGCCGCCGATGAGCAACTGGCTCTGGACGATCTTCTTCGGCAGTGGCGGCAGGGACAAGGTCCTGGCGGGCGGCGTCAGGATGTGGACGTACACGACGTTGGCCCGGCGGGTGCTGACGATCGAGGGCGAGGGCTTGAAGGGCCCGCCGCGAGTGGCGTAGATGCTCTCGCCGTTCTGCTCCAGCCAGGCGCCGACCTCGCGCAGCACCTCGACCTGTCGCGGCTCGATACGCCCATCCGGCATGGGACCCGTGTTGAGCAGCAGATTGCCGTCGCCGCCGGCCGTGCGTGCGAGAATCTGGATGACTTCTTGCGCCGACTTGATGGTGTCGTTCGGCTTCCACGACCATTGCGTGCCGAGCGTCATGCACGTCTCCCACGGGCGCCGGTCGTCGTACTGGCCGATGCGCTGCTCGGGGGTGTAGTAGTCGGCATTGTCGCTGAGAATCTGGTTGTCGTTGTTGCCGACGCCGAGATCGAGGCGGTTCGTGAGGATGATCTGCGGCTGCAAACCCCGGACGATGGCGTACGTGGCGGGCTGGTCATACAGCGGCTCGCGTCCGTCCCAGTCGAACCAGAGCAGGTCGATGCGACCGTAATGGCTCAGCAGCTCGCGGACCTCTTTCTGCATCCGGACGACAAACGGCGCGTTGCGCTCCGTGCGGAAGTCGGGGTCGCGCCAGTCCATCGGCGAGAAGTACCAGCCGATTCGCATCCCCGAATCATGAGCCGCCTGTGCCAATTCCCCACACACATCGCGCTTGAATGGCGTGCTCGCGACGTTGTAGCTGTCCGCCTGCGAGTGCCACAGCAGGAAGCCGTCGCAGTGCTTGGCAGTGAGCACCATGTACTTCATACCGGCAGCGCGGGCCGTGTCCACCCACTCCTTGGCGTCGAACTGGACCGGATTGAAACGCTCGTAGAGATGGTCGTAGACGTCGGCGGGCGTCGGGCCTTTGTTGGGGCACTTCGTGTTCGTGTTCGCACGCGACCAACTGATCTCCAGACCCGTCAGGCTGACCGGGCCCCAATGGAGGAACATGCCGAATCGCGCCTGCCGCCACCACGCCAGCCTCGCCTCTCGCTGGGCTTGCCCTTGCAGGATTGCCGCGAGGAACTCGGCGGTCAACCTCGGCACATTCGGGTCTTTGAACCCGCCGGGACCGCCGCCTTTGACGGTATAGAAGGTCACGGGGACTCCGGCCTCCTTCAATGTGGCCGCGAGTAGCTCGCTTTGATGATGGGGCACCAGCGGGTCCCGGTCGCCGTGACAGATCAGGAAGGGCGGGTCGTCCTTCGTCACGTACGTGATCGGGTTGGCCCTGGCCACCTTATCCTTGTTCTCCTGAATTGGGCCGCCGACAAGCTGCGATTCCGGGGAGTCCGCGTCGTTATGCACCATTCCGCTGGGCAGACGGTGTGCGTCCATCTGCAGGAAGTCCGTCGGGCCGAAGAGGTCCACCACCGCCTGCACGCGGCTGGACACTCCCGGGTTCTCACCGACGTCGAATTCTCTCACGTCGCCGGTCGTGCCGAGCATGGCGGACAGGTGTCCCCCGGCGGAGCTGCCCATCGCCACGAAGCGGTTCGGGTCGAGCCGATACTCGCTCGCGTGGGCACGCAGCCAGCGGACCGCGGCCTTGCAGTCCTCGATCTGCGCAGGAAAGATCGCGTGCTGGCTCAGGCGGTAGTTGATCGATGCCACCGCGTACCCGCGCGACAGGTATTGCAGAGGCACTCCACCTTCCTTGCTGCCCGCGCGGAAGGCGCCGCCGTGGATATTGATGATCAGCGGCAGGTTCTGTCCCTCTTTCGGCAGATACAGATCCAGCTTCTGGCGAGCATGTCCGTTCGGCACGTAGGCCAGGTCGCGGTAGGCGGCGGCGCCCTCGGGCAAACGGGGTGGGCCGGGCTGGGCGCTTGCGGCCGATAGCGGGACCAGAAACCCCAGCGTGAAAACGATCGACTTCGTCATGGTCGTCTCCTGTTACATTCGCATTCCCATTGTAGACGCAGGCCGGCGAACATGCAAACGGAGGTCCGCGGAAGCTGACGGACGGTGGGTATTGACATGGCCGGTCGGGACTCCTATAGTTGGCATCATGGATAGTGAGTCCAGAGACCGGTCTTGTTCGTGCCTGCTTGCCGTCGTGGCTTGGATGGTCGGCGGCCTCCTTCTTTCGTCGTGCCGCAGTCCCGGGGCGGTGCCCGGCACGCTGTATCTGACAGACGTGGCAGATCGACGGACGCTCATTCCCGTCACACCGGATACCGTGTGCGTCGAGCCCAACCTTGTCATCGTCACTCACGGATGGTGGGAACGGGAACCCTGGCCGACGGACCTGGCACTGGCCATTGCCGCGCAGACCGACCCCCGGCAATGGCGTTGCGGCTGGTATGACTGGCATCGTGAAGCCCGCCGCCTGCGACCCTGGGAGGCCACCCGAATCGGGCGCGACCGGGCCGGGCCGTATCTGGGTCAGGAAATCTTGCGACTCTCCCGCCAGTGGCGGCACATCCATCTGATCGGCCACTCGGCGGGCGCCTGGGTCATTGACGCGGCGGCTCTGAGGATCGCCGACGAGACCCACGCGGATGTTCATCTCACGTTTCTCGACGCCTATGTTCCTGACCACTGGGATGAGTCGATTCTCGGCGCTCTGGCACGGAAGTCACCGGATCGCTGCTGGGCCGAGCAGTACTTCACGCGCGACTTCCTCTTCCACCGCATCCTCGACACCCCGCTGACCTACGCGCACAATGTAGATATTACAGACACCAATCCCGGATCCATCGGCCACAAGTTCCCCTGGATTTGGTATCGGGCCACCGTGACCGGACAGTACAAGCCTTCAAGCTGGTTCGTCGGCAAGACCGTCCGGTGCCGGGCGGGCGACATCGAGTATGGCTTCGCCCGGTCGCTTGAGAAGGATTCGCAGCATTGGGAGCAGAGCCGCTCACTTCCGGCGGGCGGCAGGACCATCCGGTTGCTCCCCGAGTGACGTCGATCGGATGGCGCGCCTCCTGAAGCCATGAAAAGAGAGGCCGTAGGACCTCCGTTCTGGCCCTACAGCCTCGTGGAAACCCCAGACTTCGTCGCCGGGGCTTTCCTGTCAACTGAATGTCATCGACGTCTCAACCTGTGGCTTCCACAAACGTCCATTTGGTTTCACCGCTGATTGCACAGCTCGGCGCAGCGGAACCGCTTCGCGCCCTGTCCGTGGGCGGATCCGTCAGTCACCACGATTTCGAGACCGTGCTCCGGGTTTCCCGCATCTTCGCCCTGGCAGACAGCGGTCTCATAGGTGACGATGTACTCGTTCTTCAGGGCGCCGGCGATCTTCCGGTAGATCTCCTTGAGATCGTTCGAATCCGGGGCGCAATGGTACATACCTCCCGTCTGTATGGCGATAGTGGACAGGATCGCCTCGTCCACTTCGCTTCCGAGGCCGATCGTGAACACCGGTACGCCCACGCCCTGCGCATAACTGATGACCTCCGTCGCGCTGCGTCCCGGCGGCGATTTGGTGTCTCTTCCATCCGTCATCACGATCACCGCCTTGCTGCGTGGCTGCTCGACGGCATCCGTGACGAGCACTGTAGCGCGGATCTCCGGGCAGTCCGAACCGTCGCCATTGGCGAGTAGATGGAACCTCATCAGAATGGGTTTGGGCGACGCTCTGTACGCGCCGAGGTCGATCTGCTCGAACGATCACGTCGACCGCCATGTGTTGGTGTAGGACTTCAAGACAGTGCCGCAGTGCTGTCGGTCGTGCGGCGACTGAGGCGATCTGACCGGTCAGACCTGCTGGGACTATGCAATCACACCGTCGATCTTGCGCGCCGGTAGGAAAATCTCAAGGCATGCCTGCGCGAGCGCACGTATGGCACCCGGCCCGTGCGTGGTGACGCCATAGGGCGTTTCAGTAGCATGGGCGTCTCGCCCATGAAGGACAGTCACGGGCAAAGCGTGCCCTCGCGAAGGCGCGGGATGCCCGTGCTACGGATGCCCTGGCGGGCACACGACGAACGCGCCCGCCGGCGGCCCACGGGGAGCACACAGAATTGCCGGTCCCTTAGCCCTTGCGGGACAGGCATTTATGAGAGAAATGCAGCGGA
>JAFGJR010000050.1 GCA_016928975.1 Sedimentisphaerales bacterium
GGGTCCTGTTGCGGCAGGACAAAGGGCTTGTACGCCGTGCCTGCACTATCCACGTAGCTGAAGTAGGTCCGGGTGAACAGGCCGCCCTGACGCTTGCTGCTGAAGGCGATCCACCGGCTGTTGCTGGACCAACTGTGCCACGACTCCGAGAAATCGCTGTTGATGGTCAGCTTGCGGTGTTGTCTTGTGGCAAGATCCATGAGGTAGAGGTCACTGCTGGGCTGATAGATTGGAAAGCACCCATAGCGGCACATGCAGAAGAGAAGGAATCGGCCATCGGGCGATAGCCTCGGCAGCAGGATGCTCTGGCCCGTCTCTTCGGCGGAGAGGACGGTCTCGGCCTTGCCCCACTGATCCGTCGCGACATCGTACGCGATGCGGCGAAGGTCGTACTTGAGCTTGTCATAGCCGTCGGGCGGCACGGCGTTGCGGTCCTTCCACACGATCGGCGCACTGCAATAGTAGAGGTACTTGCCGTCGGGAGACCATGACGGGTAGGTCTCGAGCCGGTCTTTGTCGGCCAGTTCCTTTGGGCATGAGCCCTTGTGGCTGCCGACATGATAGCAGACCAGAGCCGAATCGAGGTCCACCACGTCGCGGACCTCCATTCCTCCCGCGTGAAAGAACTGGTTGACCTTGTTGATGGAGTATACCGCGACGGCGCCGCTGGGATGCCAGGCGGTGTAGCCCCACTTGGCGCCGATCTTATCGACGGCGCCGTGGTGAGCCCAAAGGGTGTGACTGCCGTACGTCCCGCTGCGCAAGGCAATCGTCATCGTGTTGGGATCGCCTCCCACGAAGCTGTGACAATTCAGACAGCCTCCGCCGAATGACCGGCCATGCAGAACCGTCGATGTCTCGTAGTTGGTGAGGTTACGTTGATAGATACCTATGTCCCTCCACCAACTGTAGATAGGTTTCATGAATCGATACACGAGGGTCTGGTCGATGTCCTCCCGGGCGACGGTGTTGCTCACTGGTCGAAACCGCCTCCAGCGGCCGTCCGCCACGCGGGCGTAGACATCAAAGAAGATATCGTGGCCTCGGCTGGCGTCGAGCAGGGCGCGCCATCGGCGAACCGGGATACGCATCTGTCCCGTCCTGCTGAAGACGTCTATGCGGTGTCCTTGCTCCGAACGAATCGTGAGAAGATAGGCAGATCCGTCCTCAAGCACCCGGAGGTTCAGAGGGGCGATATTGGGGGGCAGGACGGTTCCTGAGTAGTCAGGGCTCATGCTCGGTTCCCGGCCGACTTCGTCGTACTTCTCAACCGTCTTGGGAGAGCAGGATCCCGTCCATAATCCCAAGACCATGACGCCGCCGCATAAGACGGTCTTGCTGACGACTTTCATTGTCATTTCACGTACCACGCGCATCACAGCCACGACAGGCGCTACCCCCTTGCATCAGGGTTGCCAGCAAGATACCAGACTCCGCACGGAAACGCCAGTCTCCAACCCGTTCCGCTGCCGTTGGACATGGAGCCTTTGCGCGTACTCGCGTGGGTCGCCAGCGGAGCAGATGGTGCCTGCGATTGGAGGCAGCAGAAGGTGTGTCCGCTGCAGGCAGACCTGAGCATGGGGGGCAACGGAGTGAAAGGGATGTCATGGACGGCCTTGGCCAGGGCAAGTGCCGTCGCACATTGGTCACCACCCGCGATCATTCTGCTTCGTTCTCAAATCGTGGATTGCATCGCCAGTGAAGGTCCCAGATGGCCTATGTGTGCAACCCACATCGCAGGGTGTCAAACCGGTGTGACGGCTCGCAATTGAAGCAGCGACGTTGTCCTCAAAAAGAACGACATGACAGCACTGTGGCACAGTGTTATGATACCGTTCGCCGTATTTCGTGACGATTCCCTTCGGGACGTCCCGGAAACGGATATGGAGTGAGCGTGTCGGTGCGAGGGCCTGGCCTATGCCGTGAGTGGTCGCCCTCAGGGTCCTGTCTGAGAGCAGATCTTCAGGGCGGGGGTACGGGGTCTCAGGAAGGAAGTCATCCAGGGCCAAGACTGTGCCAAAGGTGAAGGGGGGCACAACTGCGGAACATGTTCTGGTGGCTGTCCCAGTCCTGTGTTCGGGATTGGCGATCGTGAGTTCCGCTGTCTGGGTCGAACCGACCCATCACGGCGATGAGGCAGGGTTCTCCAGATCAGTCTGGGTCCGTATATGAGCGTTTGTGGCTTTCTGGGTCACAACCAGTGGTCGGTTGCGATTGACGGGAGCACTATGGAATCTGCCCAAGGCAAGCGGTTGGCAGCACGGGACAGCCTCGCCAGAGAGTGCGATTCCAGAGGGATTGGCGTTCATGAGGTTTTACGCTTCACACAGGGAGGCAACGATGGCTAGGGGCAGATGTGTGACGATATTGTCGGAGCAGGAATGGGGCATGCTCACCGACAATCTGAGGCTCTCTTCGCGTCAGGCCGAAATCGCGAGACTCGTCCTCCGCGGCATGGCGGACAAACAAATCGCCTGGCAATTGGGCATTTCCTTTGGTACGCTGCGTACCCACATGAGCCGACTGTTCCAGAAGTGTGATGTGAACGATCGCCTGGAACTGCTTGTGCGGATCTACGCGACACTTGAGGAGTCACGACAGAATCGAACGCTGCCTTTGGCTCAACACGCCAATCACGCGCACTCGAAAGACCGCCTCCGGGTGACAGCATGATCCCACTTGCTTGTGTCGCAAGCGAAGAGGGTGTTGCCGCGTTTGATTCGACGAGCATCCCACCGAGGGCGCGACGCGCGCCCGGTCAGACAAGTGCTTGACGAGGGCCGAGGCCGGCATACCTGGTAAGGCTATCGAGACCATGACGGGCAAAGGACAAGCGGGTGGCTACAGAGGCGGCTCCGCGGCCACCCGCTGCTACAGGGTTCTGTCACGTCGTCCCTCGGTGACAGGTTCAAACTGACGCATTTCAAAGTTCAAAGGTCTCAGTGGATTTGCGCCTGTCCTGTTGAGACATGTGCGGTTTGAGAGGCAGTCCCGGTGTTCCCGAGGCCGCCATAGACCATGGACATCTGCACGCCTATAGCACCTGCGCCTTGTGCGGTGACACCTCTGGCCGTCGTCTGGTTCATACTCGCCGACCCGACCTGTGCTCCATAGGCATAGCCGGAGCCGCCCTGTTTGTACGCAGTCTGGCCCATGCCGGCACGGAATGCCTGTTCCTGATTGCTCCAGCCCGATGCCTGCACTCCTGTCATCCATGTGCCCTGGTCGACGTAGCCGAAGCCATTTGGGACGAAGGTCGCTGCTTGCTGGCCTACGTAGCCGCCGGTCTGAAACGACCCGACGCCCACTGAGCTGGACGCGGCTGCCGGCGGGCCGCCCATCCAGTAGGAAGCGGTATTGCCCGCTTCGAGGCTATAGCCATAGGCCACCGTCACCGAAGACACGATCGCAACACCGAGCACTAACAGTCTCACACTCATCTCTGCACCTCCATTTCTTCTGTGTCACCGTAATTCGTTCGTACAGGACCCGATTAGATTTGTTTGCAGGGACAGACGTCGTCCCATGCTCATTCCGGCTTCAGATGCGCATGCGCGCGGGCTTGATCCGAAGAGGACGCGGCGGCGAGCCCGCACGTGTCCGGGTGGGCGCGCCGTAGCAGGAGCCGATGGAGGAAGATCTGCCGCGGTCCGCAGCCTGCCGCCGCGAACGTGCTGTGAATCGACTCTTGCCACCGCCCTGCACACCGTCATAGTCTACCGTTGGTTGCTCGACTACCGGACGCCTGAGATCCACGCCAATCAACACAGTCCGTTTGCTCCTGCTCGTGAGCGGAATTGTAGAGTGCACATCGTAGCTTGTCTACAGGCGCCAAGCCCCATGTATGTCGTCAATCCTGAGGACGTCTCGCCCGAATTGCCCAGGTGTACGCGCATCGTCTGTTTGTTTCGACAAGCTTGCCTCCCAGCGTCACGCTCCGGCCGCAACGGCTTTCCAGGCACGCTCTGCACATCATGCATGTTGCCCGAAGGCGGACCTCCCGGATGACAAGGCTCGGAACTCGGATCTTCTATGGATATTTGAACATGATCCCACAGGCCGCACTTGCTTATGTCAACTCAGATCGAGCGTGCTGCACCGCGATAACGCGATTATTCGAACGTGCTGGCAGCATTCGATGGGAGGGATCGCAGACGGTAGTCTGGCATAGACAGTGATGTCCCGACACTATCGGTTCCCCCAACAATGCAGCGGGCTTTCTGTGGCAGGAATCGGCCGTCCTGATCCGTCCGGATCGGCCCCAGGGCTTCTGAATGCTGCTGCCACAAGGCTCACCAGTCGCTGCTTCAAGAACGCGCGGACTGCTTTCATGGCTGATGTGGACTCGGTCGGCATGCCACAGATCCTCGGACCGACCGTGCGACGTTCTCTGCAACAGACCGAGAGTCAGCGATCCTTGTTCCGTTCGTTCTTCAATCCTGCCAAGTCCGAGCCTGAGGCATTCATTTGCTGTTCAAGGGTCGGTGGGGAGGATTGGCCGTGAAGTCTGGCGTGGAGAACTCTCACGTCGATTATAGGACGGCTCTGCCAGGGCTCATGCTGATAGCGCGCGTGCTCTCAAGCTGCCTTGGACATAGGCCGATACGGTAGGTTGGGGCGTGGGCATGCGTGTGCAATGCCTGCCCCGGTCTCGGAGAGCTCACCGCGGACGAGCCAAGGAGTGATGTCATGAAAGGCGTCATCAACAAAGGTATCCAGGAAATGGTCGAGACCGTCTATGGCGTGCAGGCGTGGGAGAAGGTCAAGTCTCTTGCCGGGTGCGAGGAGCCGTTCTTCGCCGTGAGTCTCGACTATCCGGACGACATGACGATGGCCCTGGTCAAGGCGGTGGTTGATGTTTCTGGTCTGCCGGTAGAGACCGCGCTGGTCGAGTATGGCAAGTTTATGGTTCCACATACTCTGAAGAAGCACTACCCTACCTACTTCGCATTGGCTGGCTCGTCACCGCGTGCTTTTCTGCTTAACATGGATCGGATTCACAGGGAGGCCACTCGAAGCATTTCAATGGCCGCCCCGCCGAGGTTCACCTATGAGGAACTCCCCGACGGCCGTCTGCTCATGCGCTACGACTCCAAGCGCGGACTGTGCGCGGTTCTACGAGGTCTGATTCTCGGCGTGGGCCTGCTCTTTGACCAGGAACTCCAGGTGCGAGAGACAACCTGCATGCGCAAGGGCGACCCCCATTGCACCATGGAGGTGACTTTTCCATGAAGAGCGCCGGGCCCGCAGTTGAGATCGCCCTTGATCTGCTCACGAACGTTGCACCGTTCGTGGTTGTGGTAGACGACACCCTGATGGTGACCTGGGCCAGCGGCGCCATCCTGAGACGGGTGAGAGGGGCGATCGGGATGGGCATAGCGGATTTGCTCGAGAGTGTGGGTGGGCCGATGGAGCTCGCCTGTGGGTCGTCGGCGAGGACTGTCGGCCAGGTCCATCGCTTCGCTCTTCGTCAGAGTGGTCCGGCTATCACGTTGATGGGTCGGTGGCTCCCCTGCCAAGGCGGATTTCTGCTCCTGGCTACTCCTGATCCGGAAACCAGCGAAGACCTTTCGCTGTTCTCCCTGGATGATTTTCTGCCTGAGAGCCGAACCGTCGAACTGCTCACCAGCCGTGATGAGACGCGTGCCTCCTTGAACGAGGCCGCTTCGGCCGCCGCAGCATTAAGGGAGAAGAACCGAGAACTCGATGAGTCCAGACGACATCTCGAATCGGTCAACGCCGCCTTGGAGGGTGAGATCGCCGAGCGCAGGCACGCACAGGAGGCGATGAAGGACAGCGAGAAGAAGCTGCGGGCCTCTCTAGTCCGCCAGGAAGCCCTCCTGGGTGCCATCCCGGACATCATCGTGGAGGTGGACCCGAACAAGGTGTACATGTGGGCGAACTCGGCCGGCCTTGATTTCTTCGGCCAGGACGTCATCGGCCACGAGGCCGCCGACTACTTCGATGGCGAGCAAGACACCTACAAAGTGGTGCAACCTCTCTTCGACGGCGAGGTCGACATGATTCACGTCGAGAGTTGGCAACGGCGCCGCGATGGGGAGAGTTGCCTGTTGGCCTGGCGGTGTCGTGCGATCAAGGATGCTGAGGGCCACACGATCGGTGTGATCTCCTGTGCGCGCGACATCACCGAGCACAAACGGTCGGAGGAGGCGTTGCGGCGACAGGCTGCGCTGCTCGAAGCGCAAGCCAATTCCACCACAGAAGGCATCCTGGTCGTCGATCCCCAGGGAAAGAAGGTCTTTCAGAACCAGCGGACAATCGATCTTTGGCGGATTCCCAAGTCCATCGTCGATAATGACAACGACGAGGCACAGGTCCAGCATGTCATGCGCCTGACCAGGAACCCCGAGCAGTTTGTCGAGAGGGTCACGTATCTGTACAACCATCCCGACGAGACGACTGAGGACGAGGTCGAGTTGACGGACGGAACGGTTCTTGACCGATATTCGGCCCCGGTTCTGGGCAGAGACGGGCGGAACTACGGCCGGATCTGGTCATTCCGCGACATCACCGAGCGCAAACGGGCGGAGGAGCAACTGAAAGCGGCCCTTGCGGAAGCAGAGAAACTCAATAAGTCTCTGGAGGAACAGACGGCCTACGCCAACCACATGACCGCGGCCGCCGAGTCGGCCAGCACGGCCAAAAGCCAATTCCTGGCCAATATGAGCCACGAAATCCGCACGCCCATGAATGGCGTGATCGGAATGACCGGCCTGCTGCTGGACACCCCCTTGACGGAGGAACAACACCAGTATGCCGAGATCGTGCGCAGCAGCGCCGAATCGCTGCTCGGATTGATCAATCAGATTCTGGATTTCTCCAAAATCGAGGCCGGCAAGCTCGAATTGGAGATGCTCGACTTCGACCTTCGCGAGCTGCTGGAGGACTCGGCGGCGATGCTGGCGGTGCGCGCGCACGAGAAGGGGCTGGAGTTCATCTGCGCCGGCGACCCGGATGTCCCGTGCCACTTGCATGGGGACGCCGGCCGCCTGCGTCAAATCCTGATCAATCTGGCCGGCAACGCCATCAAGTTCACACACGAGGGGGAAGTGGCCGTGCGCGTCAGCGTCGTGTCGAAGACGGATCGCGAAGCTATGTTGCGTTTCTCGGTTCGCGACACCGGCATCGGCATTCCAGAAGACAGAATCGGTCGCCTTTTCAACAAGTTCACCCAGGTGGACGGCTCCACCACCCGCAGGTACGGCGGCACGGGGCTGGGACTGGCGATCTCCAAGCAGCTCGCGGAGAAGATGGGCGGCCAGATCGGCGTCCATAGCGAGCCCGGCAAAGGCTCAGAGTTCTGGTTCACGGCGCGGCTGGCCCGCAAGAGCGAAGGGGACCGCAAGGAGGAGATGTCCACCGCGCAGATCCAGGGCGCGCGCATCCTCGTCGTGGACGATAATGCGACCAACCGGCAGATTCTGACGACATGGCTGACCTCCTGGGGAGTGACGGTGGCAGAAGCGGCGAACGGTCCCTCGGCGTTGCGCATGGTGACCGAAGCACACGAGGCCAGAAGACCTTTCCAGGTCGTCATCACGGACATGCAGATGCCGGAGATGGATGGCGAGATGCTGGGCCGCGCGATCAAATCGGACGAGCGGATCAGAGGCACCGGCCTGCTGATGATGACATCCATCGGCCAGTGCGGCAATGCCGGACAGCTTGCCGAGATCGGCTTTGCGGCCTGCCTGACCAAGCCGGTCCGCCCGTCGGAGTTGTTCAACCGCCTGATCACCCTCATGGTCGATGCTCCGCATGAGGGACAGACGACATCGCCTGCTCACGAGCCCGCCAGCCATTTGACTCTATCCCGCACGGGACGGATTCTGCTGGCGGAAGACAACATCACCAACCAGCGGGTCGCGATTGGGATTCTCAAGAAGCTGGGTCTGCGGGTCGATGCCGTGGCAGACGGCACCGAGGCCGTCAAGGCCCTGGAGAGCATTCCTTACGATCTGGTGCTCATGGACGTGCAGATGCCCGAAATGGACGGCCTCGAAGCCACGGAGCGAATCCGCGCCGCCGACTCGCGCGTTCTGAATCACGATATCCCCATCGTCGCGATGACGGCGCACGCGATGCAGGGCGACAGGGAGAACTGCCTCAAGGCGGGGATGAATGACTACATCTCCAAGCCGATCTCCCCAAAGGCTCTGGCCGAAGTCTTGGACAGGTGGCTAACCAGGATGGCCGATGCATCACCGGACGCCTCTGTCGAGATGGTTGCGGGCGCGACGGGTTCCGCGACCCCTGAATTCGACAAGGCGGCGCTGCTGGACCGCGTGATGGGCGACCAGGACCTGGCACGCCAAGTCACGGAAGCCTTCTTCCTGGACGCGCCGAAGTTGATTGAGGGCTTGTCAATCGCCGTGGTGGCGCGTGATGGTCGGCTGGTGGCGCAGCATGCCCACAGCCTCAAAGGAGCGGCGGCCAACATCGGTGCTGAACTCTTGCGCGAGGCCGCTCTCAAGATGGAGCAGGCCGGCAAGGGGAATGACCTGGAACAGGCGGCGGTCCTGCTCCCGGAGTTGAAAGACGTGTTTGACAGGCTGAGAAAGACGATGGAGGAAGTCGCCTACGCGTCGTCGTGATTGAGGGGACGTATGGAACCATCGGAGCACAAACAGGAGGCGGCCGAGTTTCGCGGTCGCGTATTGGTGGCGGAAGACGTAGGGACCAACCAGGTCCTGATGGCGTCCCTGCTCGGCAAGCTGGGTCTGAAAGTGACGATCGCGGCGGACGGAGGAGAAGCCGTCCAGAAGGCCTCGTCTGAGGCCTTCGATCTGATCTTCATGGACATTCAGATGCCGAACATGGACGGCTACCAGGCGACGAAGACCCTTCGACAACGGGGGACCACCGTTCCCATCATTGCTTTGACCGCCCACACAGAAAAAGGGGAAGAGGCAAAGTGCCTCGATGCCGGTTGTGACGACTACCTCACCAAGCCCATCGACCGGGCGTGTCTGGTCGAGAGACTCCGAAAGTACCTGTTCGCCCGGAGCAATCCATCGGGTACGAATGGACCGGCTGGACCTCAGAGGCGAGAGTGTGGCTGCGAGTCGTTCGAAAGACATCCCGCCGAGACCGGCTCGAACGGGGATACGTCTGAGTCTCACGGCGACCCGATCATCGATTGGGACTCGCTCGTCAGCCGCGGTTTCGATGAGGCATTGGTCGAGAGCATCATGCCCATCTGTATCGCGGATAACAGGAAACGATTGCGGGAACTCAGGTCCGCGCTGACATCGCGCGATGTGGAGAATATCCGGTTGTGTGCCCATGCCGTAAAGGGCTCGTTTGCCATGATGGGAGTGTTTCAGCTTGCACAGGCGGCTTGCTCTCTGGAAGAAGGAGCCAAGCAGGGGGACCTGTCGGCAGCAGAGCCGTTGCTTTCCAGCATGGAGAAGAGCCTGGAGGCGCTTGAAGCCCTCGTGTCGAGGCCGGGCTGGGCCAAGACAACCCGCAGGCAAGCGAAATCCGTCACCCCCTCTCACCGTCCGGGATGACATAGAGCATGAGGTCCGATAGCCATGACCGTAGATCGTCGCAAGCCGCTGCGGATTGCCATTGTGGAAGATGATTCGACGACGCGAATCGTCGTGGAGCAAATGCTGCGCAAAGGGCCGGTTGACTTGCTGGAGGTGAAGTGCGCCGGGTCTCTGGCCGCCGCGGTCGAGCTTCTTCATGAGTGCCCGTATGATGTCGTGCTTCTGGACCTGAATCTTCCCGACAGTGCCGGCATGGACACTCTGGCGCAGATCACCCGGCGATACCCGCATCTTCCCATCGTGGTGGTCACCGGCGAGCACGATGAGGACATGGGGCTAATGGCCGTCGCGCAAGGCGCCGAGGAGTACCTCGTCAAGTCCGACTGCTCGGTCCGAAGCCTGTGGAAATCCATCTGGTATGGCATCGAGCGGAAGGAGGCACAGAAGGCGCGGGACGCGCTTCTGGAGGAGCTCGAGACGGCCAATGAGGAACTGAGGCGGATTGAAGAGACGCTGCGACAGGAAAACCTGTTCCGCAATGCGGTCATCCGCAATGCGGCCGAAGGGTTATGCGTCTGCCACTCCGTGCCGGAGCATCCCTTCCTGGTCTTCACCGTCTGGAATGACCGCATGACGGAGATCACGGGCTATACGATGGACGAGATCAACCGTCTGGGCTGGTACCAGACGATGTACGCTGACCCTAAGACGCAGGCGCGCACCATGGAGCACATGGCCCGCGTGAGGGGGGGAGATGACTTGCGGGCGGAGGAATGGATCATCACCTGCAAGGACGGGCGGACCAGAACGCTGCTGGTCTCCACAACGATCATTCTGTCCAATAACGCGCGCACGGATGTTCTGGCCATGATGCTCGATATCACCGATCGCCTCTGGCCGACCGGTCGGCCTCCAGATGCGTCTTCCTCGCCGACGATGGCCACGCACTTGTCCTGACGATCGCACTGCTCTGACGCGAGCTTCCGGAGGAGCGTGGCCCGCGGGTCGGCCTCCGCAGCACCACGCCGTGATTGGCGGCTCGGCACCGCCTATTGACCTGAAACTCGCTCACGGACGACGCGGTAGTGCTTGCCGGGATTGTCTACGCGCATGATTCCTGGGATGGACCGGCCGTCCCACTCGATGGATATCCGACTGAGCAGACGAGAGCCTGAGAGTCGGCAGAACTGCCGCCAGTTTCCGGTTTCATCGAAAGTGAATAAACGTGTGATGCGGCCCTCCCTACAGGCCAGGGCCCAAGCGTTGCCAGGTTGTCTGTACAGTTGGCAAGCCTCGTTGGGGCCGTACCAGGGAACAAGCAACTCGGCCACGAGCCCGTCCAGCAGCCACTGATCCGAGAAGGGCAGAGAGTTGCTGATGACATGCCCACGACCGTCTGGGCCGATCTGTGCCGCATACAAGGTGCTGCCGATGTCCGTGATGCCTGCCACGGCTGCGCCGCCGTCCGGAACCGCCTTGACGACCTCAGTCAGGGAGATCTCCCGTCCGCCCCAGCGGATCAGAGTCCGAAAGATTGCTTCAGAGACATCCGGGCGAGGACAGGCCTGGAGCAGGGCGGTCCGACGGGACGCATCGTCAATCGGTTCTCCCAGCGACTGATAGCTCGCACAGCCTGATGCGGCGGCAAACGCGCCGGACAGGATGATCCAGATCACACATCTCACGGCTTGGGTTCCCCCGCCTCATTGGGATCAGAGGCCTCTTTCTGAGGGAACATGGCCAAGCAGGCGGCGGAAGCGTCCGGCGAGGAGAAGGTGCCTTCCGGGATCGGCTGGTTGCGCACCTCCCGGCGGAACCGCATCTCGGTGGTGTCCACATCCGACTCCCGGATCAGGACCCGTGTCACCTGGTAGCCTTTCGGAGTCTTCGCCACGTAGATTTCGATGCCCCGGATGTACTCGGCGAGGGCTTTGCTGCGAGGCGCCATGTGGATGCAGCCATCGCCGTCCTCTGAGGAGACCACGCTGATATCGAACATCTTGCGGTCGGCATCGAAGTCCCCCTGAATCCAACGGCCGATCTGTCGCAAGACCTGCCCGATCGCGTTGGCGCCGGGGCTATTCAGCAGATTCCATTTGCCCTCGCTGAAGGCGTAGCAGCGCACCTTCTTGCCGTCATACATCATGATGGACCGCACCGGCGAGATGATCTCGTAGCGGACGGCGTCCGGCCTGCGGAAGAAGATCATCCCCTGGGACTCCAGGTCCATGTCGAGCAGGGTCATGTGTTTGCGCTGGATGAAGCGCGTGGCGAAGATGTCATACGGCGCACGCGATTCCCGCAGCAGCCGCAAGAGCGACGGCTGCTGCCGGGAATCGGTCTGTTCCTTCGATGTATTCGAACCCTGCACGAGACCGGCTGTTGTCACGACAACGGACAGCGAGAGCAGCCCAAGACAGGCGACGCGCACAGGACTCGCGCTATCGCAGTGATTCAACTTTGCCATCATTGCTGAAAGTCACCGTGAGCTGCCTGAAGCGGTTCCTTGAGTAGGTCCAGGTATTGAGATCCGTCGAGGGGGTCATGCTCTTGGCTGGATAGCCGAGCGCGATCATTACACCTTCCTTGCTCATCCCCAGCATCGCTCTGCCTGCGCTGGCCCCCTCCTGGTCCACCTCGCTCAAGTTGGGATAGCTGACGGGAGTGGGGGACGTGATCATATTGAAGTACTCTCTGGGAGACATCCCTCCCATGTTCGGACTGCTGAACTCAAAGAGAATCGCCAGGCCCGTGTCCACGGAAATCAGCTCGAACGTGTTCCTTCGCCCAGAGAGGCCCATTTTGAACGCTGTGTTGTAGGGCAGAAACGCATGGCCTGGACAATCCGTCCAGTTCGTGTAGCTGGCTCTGCACGTCTGGCCTTGCGCGTAGTAGTGCAGGTTATAGCGACTGTAGCGGACATTCTTGGAGGGGCTCGCCGGCTTCGCAGTCGTGGGCTTGTCTGCCACACTGCCGGCAGCCGCCGGCTCCGAGGCTACCGCAGTGTCTTGCTCGGATTCCAGCATCGGCACAGACTCCTCTCCCGTCGTGCTGGCCGACTCATTGCTTCTGCACGAGCAGCACACGAGAGCCAGCCCGCACAATAACAGAGCCATCCATGCTTTCATCTTCATACTGCTTCTCCTTTCTCTCCCGTCTTGTTCTTCCATCCTTCTGTATCCTCACAACACGATGAACGGCGCGGATCATACGCCTCTCGGATACACCTGTCAAATACTACTATGGAGAAAGGGGCGAGTGAGATCCCTGGCGAACGCATTTTCTCGGTGTTGCAGTCCGCGAGTGAGCCGGCAAGGACATCCTACAGGTAGAAGCCGAGCCCCAGAACGATCGAATTGATCCCCCGGTTGTGTTCGTTCAGACCGGCATTGGATACGTGATGGGCGCGAAGAACGATGAATCCGGATCCGATTCGAACTCCGACGCCAGCTACGGGATTGAAGTTGATACGACTCCCCTGGTCCTCTCTCTGGAAATCCGTGTAGATCCCTTCGACGCCGGCCTCTATGTAGGGGACGATCCGTGAACTCTTCGGCGAGCCAAACTCGTAGACGGCGAGGAACCCAGCGGAGGCGACCAGCCGCTCGCCCGTGAAGTCGCTCCCCGTTGCAGCTCCTGCGTTGGCCTCAAACCGGATGCACAGTCCCTCCGGCGCCCGATGCGGCCAGATCGCGTCATAGTCAAAGAGCGCCTGGCAGTTGAGCAGAAAGAAGTCCATGTCGGACCAGTCGTAGGCGGTTCCCGCGTACAGCCCTAACGCCGTCTCATGCGGCACTTGTCCCCGCACGGCGCCCCAGAGGTTCTCGATCAGTGAACCATCCGCTTGCACGCGGGGCGCCACTGACAGCAGAACCGTCCCGACAACACTCATCAGACAGGCGAATGACTTCCTCGATTGAAATCGCATTCAATGATCCCACAATTCCCGTCGGCGTCACATTTAATGGAGAGAATCTGCCTGGGGCTCAGTTCGTGCTGGGCCGCGATGGCGGCAATCGCCACATCGAAGGTCTGTCCCCCGGGCATGCTTCCATACACCGGAGTGTAGGCCACCCGGGTCGTGGCGGATTCGGACAGTCGCCGGTAGGCGGCGCCATAACAGGTGTGCCCATCGGCCCCGAGGACGACAAGACGATCCGTCGGGATGGTCGCGCGTTGGCTCTGCGTCCACGAGAGCCGGTCGATGTAACCGTAGCCGGTGCTGTCATCCCTCCCTCGCGTCAACAAGAGAAAGGCCGCTCCTTCCCCCATGACGGCCGTCTGTTTGTCCCACGCGAAGGGCTCGATGGGACCGCACGCGGAGGCCCCAAAGAAGCGATCATAGCAGTATGCCAGAACAGGGCAAATCTCCTCGACGGCCCCAAACAGGACCGCCTCCACCTGATCCTCCAAGAGCCACTGTTGTGCAGTGAGCAGCGCTGAAATGGTCGACATCTCAAATTGACTGACCGTCAGGCACGGTCCTTCCAGCTCCAGCACGATGCTCATGTGCGATGCGGCCGAGGAATGAACCGAGTTCGAGAACAGCGTTGGGGAAGGAAAGCGACCATCGCCGTCGATCATGCTATCCAGGAAGTCAAACGTGCTTTTGGAAGCTCCATAACCGCTGGCGACCACCAGGCCTATGTCGCTTCGCTTCAGCGGCCTGCTCCAGCCGGCATCCTCCAGCGCCATCGCCCCTCCCAGCACAGCCATCTTGGCGAAGCGGTTCATCCGTCTCAGAGCCACGGCGGAAGCGAACTGGTTGACGGAGGAGACGTCAGCCTGATAGGCTGGCAACTGGCGCTGCCCCGATGGCGTGGCCACGGAAACTGTCCCGTTCGGTCTGCCGCCGCTGCGCAACGCGTCGAGCACCGCCTGCTTGCCACGACCAAAGCCGCCGACCAAGCCAATCCCGGCAATAGCGATTCGTTGCTCCGTCACGATTGCCCCTGAAAGATCAATGCCGCGTTGTTCCCGCCGAAGGCTGCCGAGTCGGACAGCCCGTATTTGCCGGCAATCGACGTGTTCTCAACAACCGGCCGGCCGAGGAAATCCGGGTCCGGCTCCTCGAAGCCGATGTTCGCCGGCACTCGCCTCTGCTGCAGACAAAGGACCGTGATGACGGCCTCGATTCCTCCCGCTGCCCCCAGCGTATGACCGGTGAACCCTTTCGTTGAGCCAAACGGGGCCCCCGGAAACATCTCGGGGAACAGTCGGCCCTCGACGCGGTCGTTCTCCGGCGTGCCGGTGCCATGTGCATTGATGAAGTCGATCTCCTGCGGATGTAGGCCGGCGTGCGCCATCGCCCACTCGATTGCCCGTCTCAACCCTCTGCCGTTCGGCTCCGGCGCAGAGATGTGATAGGCGTCGGAGGCATTGCCGTATCCACGCAACCAGGCTTGAATCGGGGCATCCCGCTCCTGTGCTGACTGGCGCGATTCCAGCACCACGACGCCGGCTCCTTCTCCGAGATTCAACCCCTGGCGGTTGCGGTCAAACGGTCGGCAGGGGTTCACGTCCGTGATCAACAGGGACAGAAACCCGGCGTGAATGACGTTGCACAGCATGTCGGCGCCGCCGGCGATCACAACATCGCACGCGCCGGCTCGCAGCCACTCCGCCGCGTGCCCAATCGCGACCGCGCCCGAAGAGCAAGCATTGGTGATCGTCTGGCACGGCCCCGTCAGATGAAATGCCTGCGCGACCATGGCGGCCGGATTGGCTTGCAGATAGTGACGTATCGGCTCGACGCCGGGCATGCGAGCCGCCCGGAAGTCCCGGTAGAACAACTCGTTGTTCATGGCGCTACCGACCGTCGTCCCCATGCACACGCCCACCCGTCGGCGTTGGAGCCATTCGCCGGTCAAGCCGGCATGGGTCATCGCTTCATCGGTGGCCGCGATCGCCAGCCGTCCACATCGCTTGCACTCCGGCCCTTCATCGTATCCCGGGGGGACCGACAGACTATCCAACTGAAACACAGGGTAACGACTCCCGTTTACCTCGCGCCAGCCGATACTGCGCCGGCCGGCAAACAGGCTCTCGGCGAGTTTCGCAACCGATCCTCCGGCCGCGCACAGACAGCCCAGCCCCGTTACGGGGACCGCCTGATCGATTTGCCTCATTGCGCCATGCGCTCCTCAATGAACTTGGCCAGCGAGTCAACCGAGGCCAGGGCCTTTCGTCCCTCCGTCATGTCCTTGATCTCGACCCCGAAATGCTTCTTCACGATCACCACCAACTCGACGGCATCGAGCGAATCCAACCCTACCCCTTCGCCGAACAGGACCTCGTCGTCCCGAATCTGCTCGGGCGTGATCTCTTCCAGGTTCAGGTCTGCCACGATGACTTGCTTGAGTCTCTGTCTGATATCCTTGATGTCCATGAATAACAACTCTCCTGATCGTTGTGCCATCCTTAAGAGGAGGCGATCCCGTCGACAATCGCGGTTCCACAGCACATCCTGCGTCTGGAAGGACGGCGGGTTGGATTACGACCATCCAGCCTACACATTTCGCGGCCATCCACAATATCGAAATCGTTCACCAGGGCCATAGCACCCTATTGTACCATACTATGAAGAGATTATCATACGTTCAAAAAGTATTGACAGCAAAATCGTTTCCGCTATTTTGAGAACCCTGGCGCGGACCTACCTGTGGCGCATAGATCAGGCCCGACGATGATGTGCTGGCACGCACGGAATGCACGATAGAACAGGCAGATCGGGAGGCTGTGGAATGAGTGAGCAGAACATCGCTTTGATCACGGGTGCGTCAAGGGGCATTGGCGCGGCGATTGCCCTTCGTCTGGCCCGGGACGGCTATGACATATGGCTGAACTACAGAAGCAATCAGGAGGCCGCCCAGGCGGTGGCCGGTCAGATTCGGGACATGGGCCGCCACTGCACCCTTGTCCCGTTTGACGTATCCGATGAATCGGCCACCCGAGGGGCATTGGATGGACTTCTGGCAGAGCGGTGTCCCTACATCCTGGTCAATAACTCCGGCATCAATCGAGATGGTCTGTTGTTCTGGATGTCTCGTGAGAACTGGAAGGACGTGCTGGATGTGAGTCTCGACGGCTTCTACCATGTTACCAGTCGCATCGTGGGCCTGATGATGCAGAAGAAGCGGGGCCGCATCATCAACATCGTATCGACGTCCGGCCAGACCGGTATGCCGGGTCAGGTGAACTACTCCGCCGCCAAGGCCGGCCTGATCGGTGCTACGCGGGCTCTGGCCAAAGAGGTGGCCCGCAGCGGTGTGCTCGTCAACGCTGTCTCTCCCGGCTTCATCGAGACCGATATGACGAAGGATCTGCCGAAATCGGAGATCCTCAGACTGATTCCATTGCATCGATTCGGAACAGGTGAAGAAGTTGCGGCGGCCGTGGCCTTCCTATGCTCGGAGGATGCATCTTACATTACGGGGCAGACTCTGAACGTCAATGGCGGGGTGTACATGTGACGCCGAATCCGTCGGTGCAGTCAACGAACGTACGAGGGAAGAATGGACCGAGTCGCCATTACAGGGGTCGGGATCATCTCCTGCCTGGGAACCGATAAGGACACGGTTGCCCGCAGGCTATATCGCGGCGAATCCGCCATTGAGGTAGACCCTGAGCGGGTGGCCCTGGGTTTTCGCAGTCCCCTGACGACTCGCATTCCTGGCTTCGACGCCGCTCAGTACCTGAGCCGTAAGGCGAGAAAGACGATGGCGGACTTTGCCGTGCAGGCTTACGCGGCGGCAGCCGATGCCATCCGGGATGCTCGCTTGGCGCCGGAGGATCTTCAGAACGACCGCACGGGCCTGATCTTCGGCTGTGACTCCAGTTGCATGGCGGCCATCGAACAAGTGGACCTGGTCAGGAAGCACCACACGACGAGCGCCATCGGCAGCGGCCATGTGTTCTGTTCCATGACTTCCAACATCACGATGAACCTGAACGCCCTGCTCGGCACCCAGGGTGCCTGTTGGACCCTCAGCGCCGCGTGTAGCAGCAGCGGGCATGCCGTGGGACAGGCGGCGGATCTGATTCGCATGGGAAGGCAGGACCGCGTCATCTGCGGCGGCGCGCAGGAGTTGAATTGGCAATCCATGTGTAGCTTCGACGCTCTTGACGCATTCTCCGTGCGGGTGTCCTCGCCGCGTGAGGCCTGCCGGCCTTTCGATGCAGACCGGGATGGCCTGGTGCCCGGCGGTGGAGCCGCAGCGCTGATGTTGGAGCGATACGACCTGGCGAAGCAGCGACAGGTGCGCATTCTGGGCGAAGTGTTGGGCTATGGCTTCTCTTCCGATGGGGCCAATGTCTCGGTCCCGAGCGAAGCGGGACTGCGGCGAGCCATGGCGGCGGCCATCCGCGAGGCCGGGCTCTCGATTGAGGACGTGGACTACATCTGTGCTCACGCCACCGCTACGCCCGTCGGCGACGGCGTCGAGGCCTGCGGAATCCATGCGCTGTTCCGCGATACGTGCCGTCCGGCCGTCTCTTCCCTGAAGGGGATGATCGGACATGAATTGTGGATGGCAGGCGCCGCGCAGGTAGCGTATTGCATATTGATGGCGAGCCACGGATTCACAGCGCCCAATATCAATTTCGAGCGGCCCGATCAGTACAGCGAGAAGCTCCGGATCCTGACCGAGCGGCTTGACAGGCCTCCGCGCACGGTCCTATGCAACTCCGCCGGCTTCGGCGGCACGAACGCGTGCCTTGCCTTGCGACTTCACTCATAAGCACATCCCCGGCATCGCCATTCGCCTCCGAGAAATGCGAGCGCTCGGCAGGGGTGGGGGTAGTCAACGGTTCCACGTCCGACACTGGTCGGAGGTTCCACCGACATCGATGTCTTTCTGCCCTCAGACACGGTCTTCCGTCGTGTCACGAGCGTAGGCTTCTTGCATTAAGGTTAGATGAACCACTTGCCGCAGCGACAGACTGCCCGGAGGACCCAAACTCGCCAGTTTGTGAGTCTGGATTTTCCGCATTCTTGAAGGGGGCGACGGACTGTGCCTCGGTGCGAAAATATCGCTTGCAGGGATACTGCACGCGGCTATACTGGTGGGCCGGATATGGTATGCAGTAGGTTGATGGCTCGACATGGATTGATGATTCTGTGGAAGGTGAGGTTGGCGGCCTTCCCTCACAGGTCTGCACGGCAGTAGACACTTGTGCCGCAAGGCCGCACTTATGGCGACTCCGAAGTACAACACGATTGTTATTGGCGGAGGTGTGGCCGGATCGGCCTGCGCCTTGCTTCGTGCTCGCAAAGGCGAACGCGTTGTCATCGCCGAGCGGTCGGGGTACCTGTCGCCGACGCTTCGCGGCTTTGTTCGACGAGGGACGTACATGGACTCCGGGTTCCATTACACCGGCTCCATGGGTCCCGAGGGGTTCACGCGGCGTCTGTTGCATGAGCTGGGTCTGGCCGAGCCGCTCGGGAACGCCGCATATGCCCGGGATGCAGTCGATCACCTGCGCTTTCTCAAGCCCGCGTTCGATTTCTCCTTCCCGCAGGGCTGGGACGCGCTGGAACAGAGCCTGTGTAAGGTGTTTCCCGCGGATTTTCAGGGATTGCGGTCTTTTCTGGCGGAAGTGCGATCATCGTGGGAGCAAGGCCAACAGGCGTTTCTGAAGGATCGTGGCAAGAGTCTCGGCTCACTCTTCTTGGGCGCGGGGCAGAGCCTGCAAGAGGGGATCGAGCGCAGCACGAACGACCCATTGCTCCAGGCTCTTCTGAGCTCCCACGGGATTCTCTACGGTGCCGCTGCCAAGGAGACCTCGCTGTTCTTCCACAGCCAAATCGTAGGTTCCTACTACGAGTCAGCCTGCATGATCAAGGGTGGAGGACGGCTCTGGGTGGATGCCTTCGAGAACGCGCTACGTGAGGCCAACGTCGAGCTGATGTGCGGGCGAAGTGTCTCGCGGATCTGTCTGGACGATCAGCGGCGGTTCACGGCGGTCGAGCTGGACACGGGTGAGACGCTGTCTGGGGACAGATGTATCAGCACCGCGCATCCGAAGGTTACGCTGGCCATGATGCCGCCAAACGTCTTCTCCCCCGCCTACCGCAAGCGGGTTGGCGGTCTTGAGGAGACGCCGTCCGCCGTGGTTCTGTACGGAAGGTGTCGGTCTCCAGGTTTCTCGGGCAATCTGATTCTTGCGGATGAGCCTCACGCGGCTCTGGACTGGAGTCGCCTGCCGGTGGAGAGACGTCCCTTCTTTGTCAGTTCCCCCGAGGAGACGGGCGGCATATCAGTCATTTGTCCCGCCAGCCTGGCCGACGTGCCTGGCAACGGAGATCGTCAGAGTCCCGGACGACCCAAGGGTTACCATGACTGGAAGATGCAGTTGATGGATCGGCTGGTGCGGCGATTGTCGACCAGCGCCCACGATCTGCTGGGCGATTTTGAGCCCCTGGATGTGGCCACACCCCTTACATTCCGGGACAGGCTCAGCAGTCCCGAGGGGGGCTTATACGGAGTCAAGCACCGGATGGTGGACATGCCCTTGTTACCGCGAACGGCGGCAGGGGGGTTGTATCTCTCCGGTCAGGCGGTGGTAGCGCCTGGGGTGTTGGGGGCGTTATGCGCCGGTTTTCTTACGGATAGTTGTATCGTCGAATGAGCCTGCAACGTACTGACAATCACGGATCACAGCGACGAGTCGTCGTCACAGGCATGGGGACAGTGACTCCCTTCGGCTGCGGCGTGCCGGCCATGTGGCAGGCCCTGACGGAGGGGGCAACGGCCGTACGTCTTTGCCCGATGCTCACCGGAATCAAGGGCCTGCGCACGACCGTCGCCGCCACGGTTCCCGAGGTGGATGGCCGGTGCATCGACCGCAAGAAGCGCCGGTATATGTCCAACATGTCCATCTACGCGGTTCTCGCCGCCTATGAGGCGATCCGAGCGGCTGGACTGACATCCGATCAGGTGCAGGATGTCCGGACAGGGGTCTGCGTTGGCTCGACTACGGGCAGCACATCGGAACTCGAGCACTTGTTTTGGGATGTGCTCAAAGATCGAAGTGCAGAGGGCGTCAAATCGACGCATTTCTTCAAAATCATGAACAGCTCCTGCGCGGCGAACCTTGCCCAGGCCCTCGGCGTTCGCGGCCGGCTGCTGGCCCCGTCGGGAGCATGTGCCACTGGTACGATCGCCATTGGGCTGGGGGCCGAGAGCATCGCCCTGGGCAGACAGGATGTGATGATCTGCGGGGGGGCGGATGAGCTTCACGCGCTGACCGTCGGGGTCTTCGATACGCTGGAAGCGTCGTCCCGCACCTACAACGATCGTCCTGAGTTGACTCCGCGACCGTTCGACCGCGATCGCGATGGGATCGTCTGCGGCGAAGGAGCAGGGATCGTCATTCTGGAAAGCGTGGAGCACGCGTGTGCGAGAAACGCCACGATTCTTGGGGAGATCGTCGGGTTTGCCGCCAGTAGCTCGCCCGAAGACATTGCCAACCCGGGACTGCAATCCATGGTCCGGTGCATGGAGACAGCGGTCGAGGAATCAGGACTGCGCAGGGACGAGATCGGCTATCTCAACGCGCATGCGACCGGGACCGTTCGAGGCGACAGTGCCGAGTGCGAGGCTGTGGACAAGGTGTTCGGCCGGGACATCCCCGTCAGCAGCCTGAAGGGGCACATGGGTCACACCATGGCCGCCTGCGGCGCGCTGGAACTGATCGCTACGCTCTTGATGCTGCGCGAAGGGGTGCTGCTGCCCACGCGGAATCTCTGCCAGCCGGATGACGTGTGTGGCCGCCTGAATCTTCTGACAAGAATCGAGCGCCGACAAGTGGACGTGGCAATATCCAACAATTTCGCGCTGGGTGGAGTCAACTCGGCCGTGGTTATCAGGAGATCGATCAGTGACAGACAATGAGATAATTGAGTTGATCAATCGGAGTCTTATCAAAGAATTCGAGCTGGACCCCGGCGTCATGACGCCGGAGGCTCACTTGGTCGAAACCCTGGGGTTTGACAGTCTTGATTTCGTCGATGTGGTGGTCGTGCTGCAACAGGCCTTCGGTGTGACGCTCCGGGAGGAGCCGCGAGTACGCGAAGTCAGGACGCTGGGTGACCTGCATCGCCTGGTGATCGAGAAGAAGCATGAGTTGGAGGGCTCTCAGGGAGGCTGAGATCATGCCCACGGCGGCCGAATGGAAGGCCCGGTGGAGTGTGTGAACATGGGAATGGATATCGGAGAAGCAATTCAAAGCCGAGGTCAACGCGCGGATTCCGCGTCGCGGATGGTCGTCCTGATGAACGTCTGGGTATTCACCCTGATGCTCCTGGAGACGGTGGTCGCGTTGGTGATCAGTCCTCTGCTGGTGCTGCTGTGGCTGGTGGTGACGCGCTGGCCTCTGGCGAAGATCGCGCGCCACCTGATCTGGCTCTATGGGCGTTTCTGGATATGGATTGTGTCGCCGTTCGTCCGTTTTCGACTGGTTGGGGCCGACCACCGGCAGCTCGATCGGCCGTGCGTCTTTGTATTGAATCATCTGTCCTTTTTTGACGTTTTCTTTACGTCTGCGTTGCCGGTGTTCGATGTGGCCATCTACGTGCGGTCCTGGCCTTTCAAGCTGGCCTGGTATGCCCCGTTCATGCGGCTTGGGGGCTACGTGGACGTGGAACGACTGTCGTGGGAGGAGATCGTGGCGAAGACCGAGCGGATCCTCCGCGAGGGGCATTCCATCATGCTGTTTCCCCAGGGGCATCGCAGTCGTGACGGCCGGCTGGGCCGCTTCTACTCGGGGGCGTTCAAGCTGGCGGTTCAGTTCAACGTTCCGATCGTGCCGCTTTGTATCACGGGGACCGATCGGCTGTTGCCTCGCGGGCGTCGCTGGTTATCGCCTGCGAACGTACGGATGCAATGCCTGGGGCCGATTGAGATGGCGGCCTTTCAAGGAGAGACGGGACACATCAGGTTGCGAAAATACGTGAAGGAATTGATGGGAGCTTGCCTTGCCGGGAACCGGTCATGATCGATCCGCGGACATGCGGCCGCACGTCCAGCAGGAGTTGCGGCGCATCGCACCTGCGCGACTGGCGCCGGTGGAGACGACGTCGGCATGCACGAACCAGCTCCTGGCCGACCATGTCCGTTACTGCTACGAACTCTCGCGTTTCTACCGCCGGCGGTTCGACGCCGTTGGGCTCAGGCCACAGGACATCCATTGTCTGGCAGATCTGCGTGACTTGCCTCTGACGACCAAGGCGGACCTGGCGGAGCATGGGAGCGAGTTGTTGTGCGTGCCGGAGACCGAGGTGGTCGATGTCTGCCAGACCTCCGGTACGACCGGGACACCTGTCGCTCTGTTGCAGACGGAACGGGACCTGCAGCGCCTCGCGTACAACGAGGAATCGTGCTTCCTGGCGGCTGGGCTGACGGCGCGCGACCGCGTCGTGATCGCGTGCGCCCTGGACCGCTGTTTCATGGCGGGGCTGGCCTACTTCGAGGGTCTTCGCCGCGTCGGCGCCACGGCGATTCGCGCCGGCGCCGGCAGTCCGTCGCTGGTGGGGGAGGCAATCCTGTTGCACAAGCCGTCTGCCGTCGTCGGAGTCCCCTCGATGCTGTTGGAGGCGGGACACTCTTTGCAGAAACGAGGCGTCGATCCGAAGGCATTGGGGATTCACACGATGATCTGTATCGGTGAGCCGGTGCGGGACGTGGACCTGTCGCTGTCCGCCCTGGGGCAGCGTCTACACGATGCCTGGGGGTCGCAGGTTCTAGGGACATACGCCAGCACGGAGATGGCGACGTCGTTCACGGAATGCGCCGGCGGTCGGGGAGGAGGCCACATCCTGGCGGACCTGATCGCGGTGGAGATTCTGGATGAGGCCGGCCGGCCTGTGCCGCCGGGCGAACCGGGTGAAGTGGTGGCAACACCTTTGCAGGTGACCGGAATGCCCTTGCTGCGTCTGACTACGGGAGACGTCGCGACCTTGTTGACAGACCCGTGTCCTTGTGGTCGCAGGACGTACCGAATCGGACCGGTTCTGGGTCGCAAGGCGCAGATGCTGAAGGTGCGCGGCACGACGGTGTATCCCACGGCCATCTTCGCGGCCTTGCAGGGCCTGGAGGGAATCCGCAACTACTACCTGGAAGTACACCAGGATCATGAGCTGTCGGATCGAGTCCGGGTGCTCGTCGGTCTCGAAGAGGGGACCGGCTTGAAAGAGGAGGAGATCTCCGACCGGATACGCGGGCGGGTGCGCGTGAAGCTCGACGTCACTGTCGCGCCCGCCGACGAGATCCGCAAACGTACCGTGATCGAAGGTCGTCGCAAGCCCGTGCTCGTGTTCGACTATCGAGTGAAAGGAAAGGTGAATCTGGCATGAAGCGACCCGTAGTGGTCCTGAACGGCAATGATCTGACGGTCGATGATATTGTGGCGATCGGCATCGGGGATAAGGCGGTAGCGCTCGATCCTGCCGCCCTCGAGCTATGTCGGCGGAGCCGCGCGTTCCTGGAGCGGCAGATAGCGGCCCGGCAGGTGATTTATGGGGTCAACACTTCGTTTGGACCCATGTGCAACAAGATTATCGCCGAGGATGACCTGGGGCATCTTCAGGTGAATCTGATCCGCAGTCATGCGGCTGGTCTGGGGGATCCTCTGAAGTACTACATCGCGCAGGCGGTTCTGGCCGTGCGGCTCAACACGCTCGTCAAAGGCTACAGCGGCGTGCGCGTGCCATTGCTGGAGCTGATGCGGGATATGATCAACGCGGGGATCGCCCCATATATCCCGGAGTGCGGAAGCGTGGGAGCATCCGGGGACCTCGTGCACCTGGCGCACGTGGCTCTGGCGATCATCGGGGAAGGGGCGGCTTATCACAATGGACGGGAGACAACTGCCAGGGAGGCTCTGGAAGCGGAAGGTCTGAAACCATTCCGACTGAGCTTCAAGGAGGGGCTCGCCCTCATCAACGGCACCAGCGCCATGACGGCCCTGGCGGCCTTTGCGCTGTTCAGCGCCCGGAAGCTGCTCGCCCTGAGCTGCGTGACAGCGGCCTTCGCGTTGGAGATCTTCGGGGGGATTGACGACGCCTTCGACGAAGACCTGCACCGGGTCAAGCCGCATCCGGGCCAGCAGCGCGTCGCCGAGACGATCCGACGCCTCTATCACGGCTCGCGAAACGTCACATTGCGAGAGGAAATACACAAACGTGTTCGCGAGGGAAAGGCGGAGGGCATCTCGTTCGAGACGAACATCAACGTCCAGGATGTCTACTCCATCCGTTGTACGCCCCAGATCCTGGCCCCGGTTCAGGAGACCATCGAACAGGTGGCCAAGACAGTGGCCATAGAGGCCAATTCCGTCAACGACAACCCCGTGGTGATTCCTGAGAAAGAGAAGATCATTCACGGGGGCAACTTCCACGGCCAGAGCATCGCGTTCGCGATGGATTCCCTGTGCATGGCGGTTTCCGAGATGTGCACCCTCTCGGAGCGACGGATCAACAAGCTTCTCGACAAGCACCTCAACGAGGGGCTGCCCGAGCTGCTGATCGCCGGGAAGGTAGGGCTGACCATGGGGTTCATGGGCGCCCAGTACGTTGCCACTTCAACCACCGCGGAGAACCGGCATCTTGCGAACCCTGTGGGGACACTGTCGATCTCCTGCAATGCATCGAACCAGGACGTAGTCAGCATGGGGACGGTCGCGGCGAGAAAGGCGTTCAAGGCGGTGAGCAACGCCAAGCATATCCTGACCGTGGAAGTGCTTGCGGACCTCCAGGCTCTGTCTTTCCGCAATGCCCCCGGCCTCGGGATCGGATGCCGCCGGGTCTATGAATTGCTCTCCAAACACTTCAAGGTATACGACAATGGGACGATCTTCCATGATGTGCTTGTGAAGTTCCGCAAGCTGCTCTTCTCCAGCCAGTTGTTCGATGATCTGAGTGTTTATTGCGATGAAGGATCTGCATCATGAGCCTGCCGGCGGATACCGAAGCCTACATGCTCCACCGTTCGCCTATGCGGCTGGTGCACAGGCTTCTGTGCGTGTTGGGGGACTACGCGGAAGGTGAGACGACTCTGTGCATCGGTGACGTCGGGGTTGCCCCGGACGGCAGAGTAGAAGGGGCTGTCCTCCTGGAGTTGGTGGCCCAGACATACGCGGCCGCCCAAGGGCACGAGGATCGGGCCGCCAACAAGGTCGGCAGGATGGGGTATCTCGTCGGCACCCAGGATTTTCGGGTCGAGGACCTTCCGCCAGCGGGCCAACCCCTCCTGGTCAAAATCAAGTCGTCCCGGTCCTTCGGAGATTTCTACCTTGTGGACGGGCAAGTGTTCTGTGAAGGGCGTGTCGTGGCCGGCGGGATCATCAAAGCCTGGGTCCAGCCTGACACGCAATAGGACGGGGGATGAACCGGGTCTGCACTGGGATGGGAAGGCGGCCGAGACATATCTCGTTGAGGGATGATCGTTGAGTCTACTGGAGCAAAGCAAGACTACCGCGCTGGCGCGAGCCGCCCGATGGGCCTATCGAGTGGGGGTCGGGCGGCGCTGGATCTATGCTGGGATCCTCGCGACTCTGACCATGCTCGGCGGATTGATCGTGACTCGCGTGCCCATGCGGGAAGACATCGCGGGGATGCTCCCGGATAGCGATCCGACATTCGTGGCCAGCTACCGGTTGCTGGAGGCGGCTCCGTTCACGCGAAGCATTCTCATCGATCTGGAAGCTCAGGAGTCCGGGCAGGCGTCTCTGCTGACGGAGACGGCGGAGCGGTTGTGTGAACGGCTGAGACCACCGCTGATCTCGCGGGTGACAAGCAGTCTGTCCATGGAGACAGGGGTGAGTCTTATTGACTGGCTCTATGCGCACATGCCGCAGTTGTTTACGGAGGAAGATGCGGCTGCGCTGCGGTCCAAGGTCGCGTGCCAGCAGGTGGGCGAGACACTGAAGAACGACCTTCAAACCCTTGCCGGTCCGGAGGGGATCTGGCTGCGAAAGTGGCTCGCCAAGGATCCCCTCGGCTTCCGCGATCAGGTGCTGCGAAAACTCGGCAACGTCGCCTTTCTTCCCGGTGTCCAGATCGAGCGGGGATTCCTCGTGGACCCGGCGGGCAGGCACCTGCTGGTTGTGGCGGAGACGCCGATCTCCATGGGGGACTCGCAGGGCGGCGCGCAGCTACTGCGGTATTTGGATGAGGCGATCTCGCAAACGGTTCCGGAGGCGGTTCAAGCCCGTGTGGTCTGTGTTCACCGCTACACGGTCGCCAACGCCGCGACCATCAAACGGGATCTGGTGGTTGTCTTCGGCGTGTCGTCGCTCGGACTGGTCGTGGTTTTTCTGGTGATGCTTCGCAACTGGCGTGCCATATTCGTGTTTGCAGTTCCGTCGCTGGCTGTGCTGGCAGGCATGGTGGTAGCCGCGACGCGGTTCCATCCACTGTCGGCGATCGTCGTGGGGTTCGGGGCTGTTCTCCTTGGAATCGCCGACGATTACGGCCTGCATGTGTTCTACGCGCTTCGCAGGCCGGGCGCCCGGCCGGAAGAAGAGATGGGGCAACTGGCGGCGCCTATGGTCGTGTCGTTCGCCGCGACTGTGGGGGTCTTCGTCATCCTGCTGTGGTCCGCCGTGCCAATCCAGCGTCAGTTGGCCGTGTTCGCGATCTCGGGACTGGTGACAGCCTTCGGGTTGGCTATGGTATGGCTGCCGCACTGGGTGGGCCAAGGTCGCCGCGAGCATTGGATGCTGCTGCCCCGCACGCTCGGGACTCATCGTCGCTGGGTGATCGGGGGATGGTTGGCGGTGATCGTGGTCTGTATCCCGTGGTGCCTTAAGGTGGCATTTGAAGGGGACATTCGATCGGTTGGACTGACCCCCAAGAACATCCTGGCAGACGAGGTTTGCATACATGATGTGTGGGGCGACCCGCGGGGGCGCGCTCTCGTGATGGTTCGTGGCGACGACGAGGAGACGGCGCTCAAGACGAACGAGCACGTCTATGCTCAATTGTCCGGGCGCCGGGGCGCCGGGGAGTTGGTGAGCATGGCTCCACTGTTGCCCAGCCGCGCGACACAGTTGGCGAACCTGGCGAGATGGGAGCATTTCTGGCAGGAGCGCGGGCGTCTGGACCGATTGGCGGCATCTCTCGACGCCAACGGGCGCGCCCTGGGCTTCTCCAAAGGAGCGTTCAATCCATTCCTTCAGTGGATCACGCAGGAGAGGGAGCCCTTCGGTCTTGCGGATCTCCGCCAGGCCGCGGGCCCGCTGTTGGAGCCACTGTGGGTGTCTCAGCCGACCGGCGTGGGCTTGATCAGCCTGGTCAGCGATGACGGCGACGCGCCGGCGGCGGCAGACTTGGCCGGCTTGGATCTGCCGGGTGTCCAGGCGGTTTCGCAGAAGCGGTTCGCGATTTCGCTGCGACAATTGCTGCACCGGGATTTCACCCGGTTTCTGGTGGGCGCCCTGGTCATGGTCACGGCGGTTCTGGCGGTCACGTTGCGCCGTCCCGGACAGGTCGCTCTCTGCCTGCTGCCGGCGGCAACCGGAGTGGTAGTCATGCTGGCGTTGATGGGCCTGCTGGGGATCCGAGTGAACCTGTTCAACATCGCGGCCGGCGTGCTCGTCCTGGGACTGAGCATCGACTACGGGACGTTCATGCTCCATCGCTCCCGGGAACGGGACGGGACGGCGGAGCAATCCGTGGTCACTTCGGCCCTCACAACGATCAGTAGTTTCGGCGCCCTGTCGCTGGCGCATCATCCGGCAATGTTCTCGCTGGGCATCACCGTCGTCTTAGGACTCCTTCCTTCTATGATTTGCGCCCTCGTCGTGGTTCCTGCGATGCAGCACCACGGCTGGGCGGACTGAGGCAACGATGCGTACGTTACGAGAAGAAATCATGGCGTGTACGGAGGGACGGATTCGGACCCTGGGGGAGGACGGAAGCCAGGAGCTTGTCTTTAGTTTCGGCAAGGGTTTCACCGGCTTCTCCGGCCATTTCCCGGGTCATCCGGTTCTGCCGGCGTTCGTCCAGTTGCTGACGGCACAATGTGCTTTACAGATCCGCAGCGCCCGAAACTGGAATTTGCGCCGGGTGGCTCGGAGCAAGTTCCTCAGGATAATCCTGCCGGACGAGCCCGTGACAGTTCGATGGCGGGAGCAGCCGCAGGGCGGCGAAGTACGATGCAGCTTCACGCTGCTGGTGAACGACCAGAAGGCAGCGGTTTTCACGCTCGATTTCGCCTCTGAGGAAACCTGCCATGCGTAAGCCGTACTTCGTGCCCGTCCAGAATGCACCGGCTCCTTTGAGCCTGACCGTCAAGCGACGTGTCCGGTTCGAAGAGGTGGATTCCATGGGGATCGTCTGGCACGGCTGTTATCCGAGTTACTTCGAGGACGCGCGAGTGGCCCTCGGGCATCGGTACGGGATCAGCTACAGTGATTTCATCCGGGAGCGCATTCCGGTGCCCGTGCGGCAAATGCAGATCGACTACTTCTACCCGTTGAGGTTTGAAGAAGAAATGGAGATCACGGCGATCCTGCACTGGTCGGACGCCGCACGCATCAATTTCGAATACCGGATCCGCAACGACAGCCGCCAACTTGTCTGCACAGGCTGCACGGTCCAGATGATGCTGGATCGCGACTTGAACGTGTTGCTTGCACCGCCGCCGTTCTTTGCTGCTTTCCTGCACAGGTGGAAGCAGGGGGAGTTGGCGTGAATCGAGTGCATGTGGTGGACGCACGGGTCGTGACAGCCCTGGGAGTGGGGCAGGATGCCCTCTGGGCGGGCTTGTTGTCGGGGCGCACCGGGATCGCCCCCGTGCGACGATTTGCCACGGATGCCTACACGTGCGGAGTCGCCGGTTGTATCGCGGCCCTGGACCCCGAGCCCCCTGGCTCACGGTTGGATGAGCTGGTGCAGATGCTGTTCGCCGAGCCTTTTTCGGTGCCGGCGGATGCGATGTTGCTTACTGCGACCACGAAGGCGGGAATCGACCAGTTGGAGAAGGTTGTGCGTGAGCAAGGGACGGCTCTGGACCGCGTCCTGGGGTGTCAGGTGGCGGACTTGATCGCGGCTCGATTGGGTTTGAAGGGATGGCGATGCAGCATCAATGCGGCGTGCGCATCCGCCACGGTGGCCTTATCATTGGCGGCCTCACGGATCGAACAGGGGGAGGCCGAGTCGGTTCTGGTGTGCGGCCTGGATGTGGTCTCGGAGTTCGTATTCTCAGGATTCTCTGCGTTGAAGGCCCTGTCGCCGCAAGTGTGTCGTCCCTTCGATGTGAACCGTGACGGCCTGGTCCTGGGGGAAGGGGCGGCGTGCCTGCTGCTGATGAGCGAGCGTGCCTGCTGCAAGGCCAAACGCCAGAGCCTCGGGCGGATCGTCGGCTGGGGGATTGCCTCCGACGCCCATCATATCACCGCGCCGTCGAGAACGGGCGAAGGGCTGGTCCTGGCGGTCCGCCAGTCCTTGGACCGGACCGGACTACAACCGGCCGATATCGCCGCGATCAATACTCATGGCACCGGGTCCGTTTACAACGATGCCATGGAGCTGACCGCCTTCTCCACGGTCTTCAATCCACTGCCTCCGTGTCATTCCATCAAGGGGGCCACGGGACATACGATGGGTGCCTGCGGAGCGATCGAGACCCTCGTGGGGCTGTGCTGCCTGAGGGATCAGTGCATCCCGCCGACCGTGGGCTTGCGGACGCCGGAGCCGGGCGGGCAGGGACGTATTGCGGCTCACGTGCAGGCCATTTCGGGAGATTTTCTGCTGACCACGAACTCCGGCTTCGGGGGGGTCAATGGGGCCATCATCCTGCAAAGGAGTTCTCCATGGTGAACGTGGACATCCGCGGGATCGGGTGGGTGACGCCCTCCGGCATCGGCAGCGGGCAACCCGGCGAGGCGTTGCGGCTCGAGCCCGGAACGTTGCCGGCTCTCAAGAGCCGGCAGTTTCTGGATGTTCCACATCCGCGATTCGGCCGGTTCGACGCGTACGCCAAGGCCGGATTCGGGGCCATCGCCCTGGCGCTGCGAAGCGCGGGCCTGGACCAGTGGGCGCAGAAGCGGCCGGTCGGCCTGGTGGTGAGCACGCGCCGCGGCTGCCTGGAAGCCGATCTGGCCTACTTCCGGACGGCGGCATTCCAGGGCGGGGCCCTGGCCAGTCCCAACCTGTTTGCCTATACGCTGCCCAGCACGATGCTCGGCGAAGTCTCCATCCAATTCGGCTTGACAGGTCCCAGCTTCGTCGTGGATAATCCCGACGGGCATCTGGCCGGGATCTACGCCGCCCTGGACCTGATGCGTTGGGATTTGTGTGAGACCGCGGTCGCCGGCTGGTGCGATGTGGACTCCGAGGTCCCAAGTTGTGTCGCGGAGGAGCCGTGCGGGGCGGTATTCCTCGTGCTGGCCAAAGGCCCAGATGGGGCCACGTGGCAGTGGGATGGCCGGCAATTGACATGTGGAAGGCAGCGAATCGCTGACTTTGCCGAACTGGCCCGCAAGGTTCTGAACGCGGGACACCCGGGTGCATAGAACGTGATACTTGGACCTCGCAGTTGTGGCGCTGGTCGCGCGTACATCAGGTGAGGCGCAGTGTGGATGGCTCTGAACGATGAAGATGAAGCTGATCTATCCGACATGGCCGAAGCTGGAACACCAGACCCCGTTTCATCTGCCGCCTCACGGGCCGGTGGTCTTTGCGGCGACTGTGCCGGAAGACGTGGAGCTCGTTTTTGAGGACGACAATGTCCAACCCGTGGATTTCGAGGAAGAGGTGGACATGGTGGCCCTGTCCGTCATGTTGACCTGCCAGCTCCCGCGAGCCTTTGAGATCGCCGACACGTTCCGGGCGAAGGGGTTGCCGGTCATCTTCGGCGGAATCGCCACCATGTTGCACAGCGAGGAGGTCTCACAGCACGCCGATGCCGTCTTCCTGGGCGAGACGGAAGGGCACTTCGGCCGAGTGATCGACGACCTCAAGGTGGGGCGGCTCAAGCCCGTCTACAATTACATGAAGGATCCTCCGCCCACGGAATGGATCGGGCCGGCGCGTCGGGATATTCTCAACCGCAGGTTGTACAACTATCGCGGCGTCCAGATGGTGGACCTGGTCCACGCCTCGCGAGGCTGCAAGTTCAACTGTTTCCCCTGTTGCAGCGCCTTTCTCGGCGGGCGGAAGTTCCGGCCTCGCCCGATCGAGAAGGTCGTCGAGGAGATCGAGCAGATTCCCAATAACCGGCTCTTCATCGTGGATAATTCGCTGGCGCAGGACCGGGATTGGCTGGTGGCGTTGTTCACCGCCCTCAAGCCGTTGAAGAAGAAGTGGGTCTCGCACCCGATCCTGTACGATGAGGAGGTCATTCGCTTGGCGGCGGAAGCCGGCTGCTGGTATGTGTACCAGGCGGTGTTTGATACCTCGGACGTGATTCGCAACCGCATTCGCATGCTCCGGGACAACGGGATCGGCGTGGAAGGCACCATCCTGCTCGGCACAGACGATCACGACGTGAGTTTCATCAAGCGTCTCGTCGACTTCCTTTGCGAGGAGCATCTGGATGTTGCCGAGTTCACGATTCTCACGCCGTTTCCGCACAGCCCCATCCGCGAACAGTTGGAGCGGGAAGGGCGCATCCTGCACAACAACTGGGCCGATTACTCCGCCGACAAGGTCGTTTTCCGGCCGAAGAACATGTCCGTGGATGAGTTGCAGGCGGCGTACGACGATGCCTGGAAGACCTTCTACGCGGACGCAGGGTACCAACTGCGAATGGGGCAACTGTTTCAGCGGGTCATCGAGCGGGAGGTGGCGGATGGGACGTATCACCGGTACGACCCGCGAACAAAAAGGCGATTTCAGACGAAGGAAGCAGGAACCAAGTGAACCGAGTCCTCTTGATATCATCCAATACGTGCTATACACCCTATCCGGTTTACCCTCTGGGAATGTCGACGGTGGCAGGTGCTCTGATCGACGCGGGCTACGAAGTCCGCCAGTTCGATTGGCTGGTGGCGGGTCGTAGCGAAGACTTGTTGGGGCAGGCTGTCGGTGAGTTTGCGCCGGACGCGGTAGCGGTGTCGATTCGCAACGTTGATCGTATCGATTCCACGGCGGAGTTCGCCGATACCTGGGAGTTGAAGGAGGCCCAGAGTGTGGTCACCTCACTCCGGCGTTTCACCACGGTTCCCGTGGTCATTGGCGGGCCTGCGGTGTCCACCATGCCGCAGGAGGTGAGACGGTACGTCGGCGCGGATATGGCCGTGCCGGGAGAGGGCGAACATGCTATTGTGGCTGCCTTGGCGGCCGTGATCGAAGGCCGGCCGCTTCCGGCTGTCTGGCCCATGGCGAGTGAGCGACTTTGTGGAGAGTACCAGCATTCTCCCTCCTTTGACCCGGAGCTCGTGGCGCACTACTGGGACAAAAGCGGAGTCATCGGGCTCCAAACGAAACGCGGCTGTCCATACCATTGCTGCTATTGCACCTACCCCGACTTGGAAGGTACGACATTTCGTCCTCGTCCCGTCGAGGCCGTCATTGCCGACATGGAACGGCTCAAGCGGGATTTCCACGTGGACACCTTGTTTCTGGTGGATTCCGTGTTCAACGATCCTCGAGGCAAGTACCTGTACCTGGTCGAGGCGCTGGCGGCCAGGAACCTCGGCGTGAAGTGGGCCTGCTATATGTCTCCACGCGGACTGACGCGCGAGGCCCTCATGCTCTGCAAGCGAGCCGGTCTCTATGCCGTCGAGCTCGGCACCGATGCCACGACCGAGACGACGCTCAGGGGGATGGGAAAACCATTCCGGTGGGAAGAAGTGGAGCGGACGAACCAGATGCTGGCGCAGACGGGCATTGCCTGTGCGCATTTCGTCATCTTTGGCGGACCGGGAGAGACGCCGGAGACGATCCGGGAAGGGCTCGACAATATCGCTCGTCTGGAACACTGCGTCGTCTTCGGCTTCTCCGGGGTCCGGATCTATCCTGGAACGCGTCTGCACCAGCATGCCATTGCCGAGCACTTCCTGCAGGAGACGGATTCGTTGTTTGAGCCCGTCTACTATGTCTCCTCGGCCGTGGACAAGGCATGGATGGAGCAACAGGTGACCGAGTCGTGGGCCGGCCGGCGGGATCGGATCTTCCCGCCCCATGAAGGACAGCGTGCGGCGGCGATTCTTCGATCCTTCGGATGGAAAGGGCTGCTCTGGGAGCGCATGATTCGGTTCCCGTCGGCTGTGGCCTGAGGGATGGGCGGGAGACAGAGGCGGCTGAGGCATGGACACGCGACGCGTTTTGCTGATTCACCCGTTGGGTTATGACGTGCATGTGGCGGACCGGGATATCTCTCGGATGGCGAACCTGATGCCGCCGCTGGGCCTGGCCAGCATCGCCGCCTACGTGGAACAGCACGGCTTCTGTGCGGATATCGTCGACTGCTTCGCTCATCCGGAGTCGGATCGAGTCATCGAGGACTACGTGCGCCGGCACCGACCCCGGTTCGTGGGAGCGACGTGTACGACGGCAGGCTTTCTCGATGCGGCGAGGGTCTTTCGCCGGGTCAAGGAGCTGAACCCGGAGACCTGCTGCATCGCCGGCGGGCCGCATGTCTCGGCGCTGCGGGAGAAGATCGTCCAGGATTTCCCGGAAGTGGACTACGTCGTCGTTGGGGAAGGAGAGACTCCGTTGCGGAGTCTCATGGAGGCGAATGGCCGGCCGGAGGGCATCGCCGGACTGGTCTACCGGGAGAATGGTCAGGTTGCGTTCTCCGGGTTCCAGAGGGACCTGCTGGATCTCGATACTCTGCCCCTGCCCACGTACCGCAAGATATCGGGCTTCCCACGGCAGTACCAGTTGCCGATCTTCAACTACCCCAGGACGCCGAACACAAGCTGCATCTCCAGCCGGGGTTGTCCCTACCAGTGCAGCTACTGCGACCGTTCCGTGTTCCGGCGCACCTTCCGCTACAATTCGGCGGACTACCTCTATCGGCACCTGCAACTTCTGAAACGGCAATTCGGGATACGACACATCAACTTCTACGACGACCAGTTCACGTTCAACCGGGACCGCGTGGAAGCGTTCTGCCGCCGGATGATGGCCGAGCCCCTGGGCATGACGTTCAACTGCGCCGTGCGGGCCGAGCACGTGGACCGGGAGCTGCTGGCCCTGATGAAACGGGCGGGCTGCTGGATGATTAGCCTGGGCATCGAGACGGGGGACCCCGACCTGCTGGCCCAACACCGCCAGAACGCGGACCTGGCGCGGATGAGCCGGACGATTCACGACATCCATAGGGCCGGCATCCGCGTCAAGGGACTCCTCATGATCGGCCTGCCGGGAGAAACGGAGCAGAGCTTTCGCCGCACGATGGAGTACGTGTTCTCCGTGCCCATCGACGATTTGAACCTCGCCAAGTTCACGCCGTTCCCGGGGTCGCCGTTGTATGAGAACATCCACTCCCTCGGTCAGTTCGAGGAGGACTGGGAGAAAATGGATTGCATGAGCACGGTGTTCGTGCCCCACGGCATGACGGCCGGGCAATTGGAGAGCCTGTTTCTCGCATTCTACAAGCGCTACTACACTCGCCCCAAGACGCTCTGGAACTTCGTGAGCATGTTGTGGAAATCGCCGGACAGTTGGAAGCGGTTTCTGATGAACGCCGGCAGCTTCGTGGCGTTTGCACGTGCCAACCGCCGAATCGTGGAACGAAAGTGACGCCGGGGGTCGCCGTGGAGCGGATTGCCGTCGTCATCCCGGTCTACAATCAGCCCCAGCAGCTCCGAGATGTCGTCGGTCGCTGTCTTGTCGCCTGTTCTCGAGTCGTGATCGTGGATGATGGCAGCGGTCAGCCGGTCGCTCCGCTGTTGGCCGGTCTGCCAGTCGAGGTGCTTCGTCACGAGGTCAATCGAGGCAAAGGAACCGCCATCGCAACCGCGGCCGGGCATCTGCGCGAGCAGGGGATGACGCATATGATCACCCTGGATGCCGACGGCCAGCACGATCCGGAGGACCTGCCGAAGATGGTGGAGGCGATTCGCGAGCATCCGGAATCACTCATCATGGGAGTCCGGGACTTCGAAGGCCAGGCCGTGCCGGTGAGTTCCCGGTTCGGCCGGGCGTTCGGGAATTTCTGGGTGCGAGTGCAGACGGGCACGAAGGTGCGAGATATCCAGAGCGGATTCCGCGTCTACCCCATTGCGGTGATTGAACACTTGCCCTGCCGGTCCCGGCGCTATGCTTTTGAGGTGGAGGTGGTGGTGCGTGCCCTGTGGGGCGGCGTAAGCGTGCACGAGGTTGGCGTGCAGGTTCACTATCCGGGTCCGCAGCATCGCAATTCCCATTTTCACAAGCTGTGGGACAACCTGCGACTGGTCGTTCTGAACACTCATCTGACCATGCGGTCTCTGGCTCCCTGGCCGCATCGCCAGGTCGCTGACCTGCGAGCACAGACACCGATCACTGCATGGCATCCGCTTCGCTCCATCCAGACCCTGCTGTTGGAACGCGCCACACCATTGGAGCTGGCGCTCGCGGTAGCGCTCGGCGTGTTTCTGGGGGCCGTACCACTGATTGGCTTTCACACGCTGGCGATTCTGGTTGCCGCGGCACTGTTGCGGCTGAACCGCGTCGCCGCCGTGGCGGCGAGCCAGCTCTGCATGCCGCCCGTGGTGCCGGCCCTGTGTATCGAAGCGGGCCATTTCTTACGCTTCGGCCGCTTTCTGACGCTGGAGGGAATCGACGGCTTGCGCAGCGCCTCCTTCCTCGAGTTAGGACACAAGGGCCTTGGATGCCTGTGGGATTGGTGCATAGGATCGTTGCCGGTCGGGGCAGTCCTGGCCCTGTTGTTTGGCGCCGCGACGTACGTAATGGCGCGAATGTTGCAGAGGGTCCGGCATGCCTTCTGAACCTCGGACACCCGTCTCCAACGCTCAATGGACCTCGCGCAGTGTAGGCAAACGGTGGCAGTATGCGATCTTTAGCCTCCTGGTTCGGGCGGGCGGACGCCGCATCGGCTATCTTTGCATGTACGTGGTGGTCGCCTGGTACGTGCTCCTGCGTCCGTTCGTACGCCGACGGTGCAGGTACTACCTGAATCGCCGCTTCCCCGATGCGAAGAATCCCCTTGTGCGGCTGTGGCATGATTACCGACGAATCGAGGCATTGGGCGAGTCCCTGCTCGACCGGTCGGCCTACGGCCTGCTAGGACCCGAGATTCTGAAACTGACGTTCCCCGAAGGTCCACGCATGCGGGAGTTGATCAGGGAAGGTCGGGGCCTGATCATTCTCAGCAGCCACGTTGGGTGCTGGCAGGTCGCGATGGCGGCATTCGCTCTCCTGCGTGTGCCCGTTCACATCGTCATGCACAAGGAGGCCGGCGACGTCGATCCGCGATGGTTCCACTACGCCGGCAGGCAAGCCCCATTCGCCGTGATCGACCCCGCGCAGCCCATGGGAGGCGTCCTCCAGATGATCGCCGCGCTCAAGGACAACTACGTTCTGGCCATGATGGGGGACCGCGTCTTCGGCGGCGATCCCAACACCCTTCCCGCCCGGTTCCTCGGGGCCCCCGTTCACTTTCCCGTCAGTCCCTACCGCCTTGCGTCCATGCAAGGCTCGCCCATCGCCGTGGTGTCAAGCTATAAAGCTGCCTATTCCCACTATCAGGTGGAGATGACTCACATCATCCGTGTGCCGGCCGGACTGGGCCGAGCCAACGCCGCCTATGCGCCCTACCTGCACGAGTACGTCGAGGTCCTGGAGGACTTCACGGCCGCCCATCCCTGGCAGTTCTTCAACTTCCACGACATGTGGCAGGCATAACCTGGCCCGGCAGGGGGTACTGCGTGGGGACAACAATCTGCACGAGTCTGATTAGAAACGGAGGATCACGTGCAGGCCCAGTTCGAGGGTGTTGTTCTCCGGCTCGACGTAGTCGTGCGACTCCTGTGATTCTCCGATGTACCAGTATCGCACGAATGGTCCTGCCGCCACGTCGATCGGGCGGCTTCGGTACCGCAGGATGATCGAGCCCTGGGCGCCCACGCCGCTGAATGGCAGTTGCGCATTGTAGACGTTTTGCAGCGAGACTCTCCTTGTGAAAGGGTCTTGGACCGGCAAGTCGTGCGAGATCTGCACTCCAATCAGCAACACGTCCACTTCGGCCAGGAATGCTACCTGCAACGGGTGTTGCGACCCTGCGATGGCCTCCAGGCGTATCGGAAGGTAGAGATAGTTCGCTTCCCGTTCGTATCCGGCAGGATCGAAGGACGTGTCGTCGTTGAGGTATCGATAGGCGATGCCGATATGGAAGCCGCTGATGAACGGGGTAGGATCCCATTCCATTCCCTGAAGAAACCCGATGCCGGCCACGAAGTCGTCGATGTTCTCAATCTCGTAGGGGGTCCCGTCCATCAGGGCACCGTCGTAGTCCACCTGGCCCCAGTCGAAGCGGCCCTCGACTTTGAAGGTGGACCAAGCGACGGCGTGCTCGCCGCGACCTTTTTCACGGCGGTGGGTGTACGACGCGGTGAGGCCGTAAAAGAAGCCCTCGTCTTTCATGAAATCGGGCTCTTCATATCGGAAGAAGTAGGCTTCTGGTGCGATCTCAAAGGGATGCGGCCTGAAGAACTCGGGCAATTCAGGCTTTCTGTCTTCGGCGTGAACAAGGCCAACCAATAGGATACTTGCCAGCGGTACTATCTTTGCCGCCATCATAGCTCTCTCCTTGGACATCTGTATATCTGATCAGCGGATAGACCGGTCGACACAACCGCCTGTCTGTTCGCTATCATATTCCAGACACTGCCACAAGTATATCCGAAGACCTATGTGCGCGCCGTCCATGATTCAGCTATGGGAAATCAAAGGGATGTCTGATCCCGCGATTGTGTCAAAGACAACCAAGTGACGACGCCGATGCACCATAAGTACTTGCCTCACAGAGACCAAGATGCACAGCGAAGAGCAGGTAGCACCGTCTTGTCCGAGGTGTTTCCCGGGTACACACCATGCCAGGTGCGTGCGAACGGCGCAAGGCGAGAGGCTGCAGGCCTCAGATGGGAAAAGAGACGGGTCAGTTGTCACCCAAATCAGAGCCAGGCGCGTCAAGGTCCCGCGTTCGCATCGTCGTGCTCGTGGTCCTGTCTCCTTGCGTCATTTCTGGAAGGTGGTGACACGGTCGCTTTTGGGCTTGACCCACTCAAGATGAGGCGGATAGAATCTCCGTGTCAGATGTCTTCAGTGGTTCTTGTTTCTTATCGGGAGCGGCTGGGCACGACCTTGGCGTCGCCGTGGACGGATCGACCTCAGCGGCTCACATTCATTTCATAGGGAGACAGAAAATGAGAAATGTGTTTGTGTGTCTGATGGCTGCTTTGCTGGCCGGATGTTCATCGAACTCAAAGAGCACGAGTGCGCCGAGCACAAGCCCCCAGAGCACAAGTGCCCGGGATACGAGCGCCCAGAGCGCGACTCCCAGCGCTGGCGCACCGACAGCGCCGGAGGGAAGCAGTGGTCTTGCAGCTCCTTCCGAGCCGCTGTCCGCCTTCAGTGATTTTGAGCTCAAACCCATGACATTGGCAGACGCAGTCACCCGTGACGCGCGGAAACGAGGAGTCGCAAGCCAACTGGAAAGCAGACTGCGAGAGCGGGTGCAGTCGCTCCTGGCGGAGTGGAAGGCCGACACGAGCAGTTCGCGAACCGGCGGCACTCTCGTGATTCAGCCCCAGTTGCAGGATGTTCGGATCATTAGCGGCGGAGCGAGATACTGGGGCGGTTCACTGGCAGGCGGTTCTTATGTAACGATGACACTCCAATTGATCGATGGCAGGACCGGTGCGATCATCGCCAGCCCTGTCATCAGCCGAACGACCAATGCGGCAGCGGGGACATGGACAATGGGAGCGCTTGATAGGAACCTGCTGAACTTGGTGGTCGAAACGTCCCGTCAGTACCTGAGCGACAATTACAGGAAGCAGTAAGAGCAGGCCGTCATCGGCGGTCCGGCAATCTGCATCGCAGGCGCGATAGGCATTTCGTACTCGTCGATATCGCGGGGACGACGTGCCTGTTCCAAGTCGTCCCCTGTGATTTCGAAGAGGCGCCGGATCGTCACTTGAACAGGAAGAACAAACCGAAGGAGAACTCCGAGCTCCTGAACTCCTCCGTACCGCCGCGTCTCTCGTTCGTCAGTTCGACGGTCGCGCTGTCGTAAGCGGCCTCCACACCCATCCGGAAATGCTCGCTCTGGAAGAATTCGAGGCCGATCGCAGCGACTACGCCCAGGTTGCTCACGTTGCCTTCCTCGACGAAGGAGCCGTTGGCAAGATGATAGGATGGGCCCACGCGAAAGTAGAACGACACCGGATCATCCGGGGCTAAGACGTACCCGAAGTTCATGCTGAGTGGAAGCTGCCAGTAGTAATGGTCGTCTTCCAGGCCCTCCACCAGCACGAACGTGAAGGGTCCGAACGCCGGCCCGATGATGAGACCGTTGTCCCATTGGTAATAGCCAAAGAGCGTCAAACCGATCGGCGGGACATATGTATCCAGATCCACGGTGGGATCGCCCTCGTCCACTACGAAGTTGTCCTCGAACTGGTCCGCAAGATCGGCGAGTCCGTCAACATAGCTGAGCCCCACGCGGTATCGCACACCAGCGGTTGCAGGGCAGCCGAGGGACAACGCAAGAACAGCCGTGAAGGATACGAAGACAGCCTTCCCTGCCCAACCAGAAAACCCTCTAATCATCGCCGTTGCTCCTTGCACCTGAAGGAAAGAACGTGACACAGACGCTGTCACCAAATATCCAGACAAATCCCTCACTTGGCCTGCTGCCGGCCAGTCAGGCGCGGCTGGCAGCAAGCCGGTGATGGAGGGGACGATCCATGTCTCTCAAGCCGTCCCCTTTCATTCTGAGAAATCGTTAGATCGTTACTTGAACAGAAAGAACAGACTGAACGAGAACTCCGAAGCCTGGATGTTCTCATTACGGTGTGTTCTCAGGTTCTCAATCTCCACTTCCGCGCTGTCATAGGCGGCCTCCAGCCCCAACCGAAAATGCCGGCTGTTGAAGATCTCGAGGCCGATCGCGCCGACGACACCAAGGTTGCTGCCTTCATAGAAGTCGCCCCCGGCGAAATGGTAGGAGGGACCGCCGCGAACGTAGAACGACACGGGGTATTCCGGGCCGAGCACGAACCCGACGTTCATGCTCACCGGAAGCTGCCAGTGCGTGTAGCTCTCGTCCCAGGAGTCTCCCGTCCGGTAGTCGTCGTAGGACACCTGTTCCCAGATGAACATGAATGGCCCGATCGACGGTCCGAGCATAAGGCCGAAGTCCCACTGGTAGTATGGAAAGAGCGTCAGCCCAATCGGTATGACGATCGTGTCCGCATCCAGATCCAGATCGACTCCGACCTCTTCTTCCACAATGGTCTCCAAGTTGTCCTCGTACTGATCTGCGAGATCGCTCAGCCCGTTAATGTAGCTGATCCCCAGGCGGAACCGCATGCCGGCCGTCGCGGGACTGCTGAGGGACAATACGAGAATCGCCGTCAGGACCACCAAACCAACTTTGCCGGCCCGTGCACAAGATTTTCCAACCATGTGTGTTTCCTCCCTGACCATAGATTCTTGAAGAGAACCGTATCACGGTAACGATATCATCAGGTGCCCGAACGAATTCGGCGCCTGGCCTTTTCAGGGTCCACCGGCCGGATACGGCGGGCCTCGCCCTTGTCGCGGGCCCGGCAACATCCGCGGGCTTTCGCGGCACATCATGTCCGTTTCCAATACCATGTGCCTCCTTTCAGCCCTTGTCTCCACGGTCGGCTCGGTCAGGGCTTTCGCAGATCGCGGCCTCAGCCGGGGCTGCTTCTGACGGCCGTCACTCGCGCAGCGCCCACTATGCTACAACGCAGGATGCGGCAAGTCCATACGTATAAGCACGCATTTTCCGCCGGTCTTCGATTACCATCAGACGAACGGCACAGCCGTGCGGATCACGTCTCTAACTTCACGGCGAAGGTCATCACCCGGACGTTGTATGCGAACGCGGCGGCCACGGCGAAGACGAATACGGCCACCGTCCACCAGGAGCTCAAGCCGGCTCCGACCAGCGACCAGGCGAGCAGAGCGTCCACGAAGGTGTAGAGGGCAAGCACCAGGGCGTTCGCCCGGTTGGATTTCCGGCGGCACATGGCTCGCATGAAGTTGATTGTCAGAACGGGCAGCAGCAGCACGGTGACCAGCCAGCCAAACAGCCGCTGGAACCAGGGGAATGCCCTCGTCCTTCCCTGTACGGCCGCCACGATAGACTCGCCGGGCGATGTTTCCACCTGGTACCTTTTGGAGAGGACGTCCTGGCCCGTCGACACGTCCGCCAGACTGACCTCGATGTCAATCTTGGCGCCGGTAGGGTAGGACTCGAAGGTATGAACCACGCCGTATAGAACCCCGCCGACGCCTAAGTGCTCGCCGTACTTGACGACTGCCTTGGTGGACCGTTGCGCCGGCTGGCGCAGCTTCAGCAGCTTGCGCAGCTTCTCCGAGATCGTGCGGTTTCGCACGTCCAGAATGCCTGCCTGGCCGATCGCCCGCCGAAGGCCATCCGTGAAGTAGCCGGTGGAGTCGTTGTCCAGATGGAGCAGGGCGGCCTTGCGAAGCGCTCCTCTGGAATTGCGAATATCATCTACGACGGCCGAGATCACCTTGTCGGCCAGGTCCTTGCGGGCGGCTCCAATCTGGGGCGTATCCGGCCTCAGGTTCCCCCAGCCCGACCAGGCCACGTAACTCACCAGCGCAAGCGTGCCGACTTTCCTCACGATGGAGCCGACCAGTCTTGGCATGAGTTGCACTCTCTCCGTGTGACCCTTACTCGTCTTCTTCCGTATCGGGCGGCTTGACTCTGGCGTCCCGCCACGACTCGAATTCCCTCAGCATGTCGGTCGTCACGGAGGGTTTCACCTTCGCGATGGCGTCGGTGAAGTCCCTGGCCGTGACGGTTTCTTGGCTGCCACTGGCGATCTGGCGATTGAGTGCGAAGCGCTTGGCCCGGTCGCACAGCTCCGCCACGTCCGCGCCGCTGTAACCTTCCGTCATAGGCGCGATGGAGGCAAATGACACGTCGGTGGCGGCAGGGACTCCTTTCATATTCAATGCGATGATCGCCTCTCGCGCCTTCGCGTCCGGCGGACCGACATAGATGTGCGTGCCCAACCGGCCCGGCCGAATCACGGCTTCATCGAGCACCCAGGGCTTGTTCGTCGCGGTCAGGACCAGCATGCAGTTGGTGTTCTTCACCAACCCGTCGGTCAAGGCGAGAAACTGCGCGACCGAGCCGATCTTGCGGTTGCCTCGTTTGGCCAGCAGATGGTCCACCTCATCGAGAAAGAGGATCGCCTTGGCACAGGCGCGGGCCTCATCAAAGAGCCGTTGGAGGTTTTTCTCCGTCTCGCCGACGTACTTGTCCTTGATCTGGGAGGCGTTGACGTTGAAGAACGCCGCATCCAGTTCGCCTGCCACCGCCTTGGCGATGTAGGTCTTCCCGTTGCCCGGCGGACCATACATCAGAATGCCGCCGCCGATGCGGACCTTGAATCGCTCGTATACCTCCGGATGCAGGAACGGCTCGATCACCTTCTCCCGTAACTCCTGCTTCACGTCCTCCAAACCGGCCACGTCCTCCAGCTTCTCGGCAGGTCGGTCCCTCAACTCCCAGGGGCTCGTGCCGGTGCTGCCCTCGCCTGCATTGGCCTCTTTGATCGCCTTGCGGGTGGCGTCGCTGTTCTGGCTCTTGGCTTTGGTCTTGAGCTCGGCTGCGATGTTGATCAGCTCCGTGGCGTCCTCGACGTACCGTGCGGCGATCTTGCCCTCCGTCTCCTCTGCCAGCTTCAGGCCGAACTCCGCCGCCTTGGCAGTGTGGAAGAAGGCTCTGGCGTAATCCTTTTCCAGGATCGCCTTCTCCGCCCCCGCTTCATGCTCTCGCTTCTTGTCGGCGATGAAGCTCATTTCTCGTCCTCCATCAGCTTCTTGAGTCGCGACCGCGCGTCGGTGATCTGGTCCTTGACACCGCCGTCCTGTTCCATCTGCCTGGCGGGTCGCGCCGTGCCGATATCCGCGGCCGCCTCGTCCTGGAGCTGCTTCATCATCTCGTCGGTCGTGGGGATCACGTCGGTCATCTGGTTGGCGACGCCTTCCATTTCCTTGCCGTACATCCTCTCCCAGATCTTGTCCGTGTCCACCTGCTCGCCGAGCTTGTCCTGGACCTCGTCCAGCACGTTGGCGACGACCTCCGGATCGATCTTGACGACCATATCGATGGCGCTGAGCGCCTGGGCGAAGTCCTGGTCGCTCTTGGCCAGCTCCATCTTGCTGAGCAGTTGCTCGAAGACCCATCGCTTCATCTCGAGCTTGGACATGAGCAGCTCATTGGCGCGCACGGACTGCAAACACCGCTGGGCCCCGCCTTTCTGCCCATCCTTGAGATACTGTCGAGCCTCGGCCCACGCCTTGTCGCGGTCCTTCTGGAGCTTGCCGATGCGCTCGCGCACGATATCCACCGCGCTCTCCGCCTCGCGGAATGCCTTGCGTCGCTTCTTCGCCTCCTCCCGCTCCCTCTCACGCTTCGACTTGAATAGATCGCCCAAACCCATCTGCCATCTCCTTTCACCTGACTACTCTGTGACGCCGGCGCCCTTCTCACGTCTCTGTGAGCCAACCGACCGGGGAGCGGTGCCCCTTCGCCCTCTTTTCATGGAAGATGGGACGGTGTTGCCCTCGCAAGGCGGAACCCCACGTTGACGCCGTGGTCGCCTGGTGTGTTCCCGTACCGGACTGCCGAGCGGCAATACCTGGCGATGCCTCGCCAGCCGCCGCCGCGGATGACCCGTTGGACGCCCGAATCGGGACCAGGCGGATCCGTCACCGGCTCTTGGCAATACTCCGCGCACCAGTCCTGACACCACTCCCACACGGTCCCGTGCATATCATGCAAGCCCCAGGCGTTGGGCTTCTTCTGGCCCACACGATGTGGCTTCCAGGCACTATTGTCCTTATACCACGCGTATTGACCAAGGATGGAATCATCGTCTCCGAAGGCGAAGCGGCCGGCGCTTCCGGCGCGACAGGCGTACTCCCACTGGGCCTCCGTCGGCAGCTCGCATTGTTGTCCCTCCCTGGCACTCAGTCTGCGACAGAACTCCGTTGCATCGTTCCACGAGACGCTCTCCACCGGCATATCGTCCCCTTTGGAATGACTCGGCTCGGTTCCCATGACGGTCCTCCATTGTGCCTGAGTCACGGGGAACGTGCCCATGTAGAACGCCCGGCGGATCGTTACCTCATGCTGTGGACCTTCGTTCTGGAAGCGACCCTCTTCGTCGTCGGGCGAACCGATGAGGAATCGACCGGCCGGGACCAGAATCATGGGGAGCTTCACGCCCTTGCCACAGTCCAGTTCGGTGGTCCAAGGCAGGCCGAGCGCGTCGGCAGCGGCACGCTGGACTTCCTGCGCCTCCTCCGGCCTCATCGGGAAGAACGCCTCGACCGGCCGGATCCTGGTCTCCAGCTCGATTTGTAGCCGCGCGTCTCCAAGTCCATCGAAACCGACCTGCCGCTCCCAGGGCTTGTGTCCATCCTTCTCCGCGAGGATTCGATACTGGCCGGTCGGCAGGGTCAACTTCACAGGTGCAAGACCCGCCGCACGACCATCCACGCTTACTCTCGCGCCCGCCGGCACTGTCTCTATGTGCAGCGCGGGCTTCTCCACGATCTCGATTCGTCCCTTGCGAGGGGATGGCTGTGAGCCAGGCTCCGCGCTCGCCCTGGTATCGGCCAACACGATCTCGTGCCACGAGCCGAGCTGCTGGCCCCAGGGGGTCTGCGGCATGGGAGTCTTGAATTTCTTCGCCCATCGCGGGACTTGTTCCTCAACATATCGGCCCAGGGCCTGGACCGTCAGCCTGTTGGTCTCGTCAAACGCGGCTCCCCTTATCCCCTCCAGCAGGTAGTGGGTAAAAGCCCCGTGCTCCTGGTCCGGCCATTCATATGCCCGCTCCCCTTCAGAGCACGAGAACAGCAGACAGGTCGTCGGCGTCGTGCCCTCCGCGGGCGTCTCGGCTGCTGTCACGATATCTCGGCTGAACTCGTGCGTGAGAAGATTGTCCGTGTCGCCCATTCCCTTGTGCGGGTCGTTGCGGCACGCGTCGAGGATCAGCACCCGGTGTGCAGATTCCATGTAGCCCAGACACTCTCCCAGGACGGCCATCGATAGAGACGCCAACTGGGGCATGTGGATGCGGGAATTCGCTGTCAGCAGATGCGCGCCGGTCCTGGTCTGCACCCCGTGGCCGGCGAAGTAGAACAAGAACAGGTCCTCGTGGGAGAGCAAGGGGGCCAGATTATGCAAGGCATCCACGATGTTGACGTGGTCGGGCATCTTGTCGCCACCTGTGACCAGAGTGCGCACCAGGTCGAAGCCGCATACGTCGCGAAGGCATTGGCCGACCTCTTCCGCATCGCGCGCGGCGAAGCTCAGATCCGTGATCTCCGGATCATCGTATTTGCTGATTCCCACGACTAACCCGTATTTCTTCATATTCGTCATCGGCTTCGAGATCAGGCCTCTTCGGCTTCGAGTTTCTTCAACCTTTCCTCTGTTTCCGGCGACAGGGTGATTGGAGGTTTGGTTTCTTCGGCGAACTCGGCCACGCGCTGCTCGGTCTTGACCGGGGTCGGCTCGGCCACCTCGTACCTCTCTCGTTCCAGGTCGCGCGCCGCTTTGTCCGACTGGCGCAACGTGGCGAACAGGTCCTGGAGCTCCAGGGCGATCTCGTCGAACTGCCCCTCGGTGACACCTGTCTGCAAAGCGGCCTTCGCCTCGCGGATCTTGTCCAGGGCCACTCCGATGCGGTCGAGGTTCTTGCCGATGATCGTCTCGCGACCGCGGAGGCGGTCCATCTCGCGGAAGACCCGCTCGATCTCGCCGGCGACGACCCTCCTGGAATCCCCGTGCGAGCGCTCAAACTCCTGCTTCTTCTGCATCGCTCGCGATTCCAGGGTGCGGATTTCCTCCTTGAGGGCTTCGAGGCCGCCGGTATTGTCTCTCTTCGAGGCCGCGAAGTTTGCCTCCATTGTCTCCAGGGCGCTCGCCCGTCGCCGGGCGTCAGAGCCGCCGAAGAGTCTCGCCACGAGAGACCGGATTGTTTCCCACAGACCTGCCATTGCTCACTCCTTATCTTCTCGCCGTCTGCCAAATCGCGTGTTCAGCCACTCGCCGGCGCGGGCGAGGGGCAGCAAGACAACAAAACCCCGGAGTCCAAAGGGCCGACCGATTATAGCATCTTTTTGGCAACCATGTGGCGAAGTCCGCCGACATACTCGAAGAAGGTAGGGACCGCACCCATTCGCGATCGGTCGGTTCGCCAGGATGGCTATGAATCACGTCCATCGAGCAGTCAATCCAGCACCTGGAACGACAACAGCGCGCCGGCCCAGCCGTCCGGACCGATCGCGTCGAGCTTCTCCGTGAGTTTGTCTACCTCGTTCTGCGACAATTTGACGAGCGGTCCTTTGGGCGTCGAGCGCAGCACGGTGCCGTGATCGATCAGCGGCTCATCCGAGACGATCAGGGCGATGTGCTCCCAGCCGCCGGGTCCTTCCTCCGTGTAGGACTGGATTCTGTCCCAGGGCAGGAATTGCGGCCCGGGGACTTCATACAGCTTGCCGGTCTCAGCTCTGGCTGCTCGGGCGCTGACGAACGCATTGGGGATGTGCACATAGATGGCGCCGCTGGTGCCGATGTTCAAGAGCGTGACCAGGCCCGCCCGCATCGTTTGGAAACTGAATTGCAGCGAGCTGTGCTTGGGCAACGCCTGGATTTCAGCGGTGGAGACCTCCGTCGCCAGTCCGCGCGTGAACCGGACGGATGGAATCGACCGCGTCTGGAGGCCGACTTTCCTGATTGTCGCGGTCTTGGGGTCTTGACGCACCTTCTCTCGAATCCGTCGCAGAAGCTCGCTGTCCGTGGATGTGTAGCCGGCGAGGGCCACTTGAGCGGGGTCAAAGCCAAACTCCTCCGAGACCAGTCGTTCGATACTCTGGTGCCTCTGGTCTTTCCGGGCGAGGGACTTCAGGATATCCAGGGCGCTGAGCTTCTCCAGAATCTCCCTGGCCTGGACCAACGTATCCTGGGTTTTCTCATGCATTCGTTCCATCTGCTCTCGGCCCTTCTGGGCTTGCTGGATCACGTCCAACTGACTGTCCAATCTCGCGACGGCGATCTCGGATTCCTTGGCCGCTTTCTTCGCCGCCCACTGGGCGTTCTCGATCTGCATCTCCGCCTCGATCAGCTCCTTCTTGTGTTTCTTCTCCAGCAGCGCCAGCTCCTGCTCCTTCTCCATCGCTGACAGCCGATTGTCGGTCTCAATCGAAGTCTTCTGTCGTTCATGCTGGGCCTGCAACTCCATCTGTCTCAGCTCAGCCTTGAACGTTGCTTCTTGCTCCCGGGCGATTGCCGCCAACTCTTCCTGGCGGAGGCGCGCCGTCTCTGCGTTGACCGCCTGGGCACTGTCCCAATGGATCTTCGCGAGGGTCGTCACGATCCCGCAATCGTCGAGCCAAAGTGACAGTTGTCGCTCCCACCACTGAACGGACAGAACGTCGTTGTGTCGCACCGCGTCAACAGACCCCTGTTCGCCGGCCGCCTGGTGGATCGCGTCCAGCACCTTGCCGCCGATTCGATGGACGATCCAGGACTCCAGCATCTCCCCGGACAAGGGCAGGTCGGGAGATACCAGAGTCAGGGCGCAGAACCGCAGGAAACGGTGGAAATCCACTATGGAGGCACTACCTTCCATACCGAGATCCCACTCGTATCCCGACTCGTCTTTGATCACCTTGACGAACAGCAGCGACAGCGATGGGAGCCGGGATCGAACGCTCACGACAAAACTGTCCAGGGGCAACGATCGCAGATCGGCCAGCGCCTCCCTGTTCGTCGGGTTGATGCCGTAGGTCTCGCATCGCTCCCGCGTGCACGTGAAGAGCTTGACCTCATCGAGGGGATCGAGAATCTCAATCGCAGGCTTCTTCCTTCGGAACAAGCCCTGCTTCATCACGATGGGGTATACTCGGACAACATCAGTCATCTTTATCACCAGTTTCGTTGCTCGATGCTACTCCATCTCCACGACCATGCGACCGATCTCGTTCTTCCACCGATAGATCGTGAATTCGACCTTCCCGCAGTCCTGCGGCACAACGAACTCGGCTCCACGGGAAGATAAGCGGCTGGCTTGCACCAGCACGGAGTCGGCGTTGCAGGTCGTGGTCAATCCTGGCTCCTCACCGGCGCCTTGCCTGGCGCCGTAGTCGATCGAGAAGACCAGGTTGGAGGCGGATCGCTTGATCTCGCAGGATACCGTGACGCCTTCCACCGTCGTTGACGCTTTGAAAGACGAGGTCAGCGCGCTGACGGGTTCCTCCGGGGAACCGGCCGTGGGCGGGACACAGCGTGCCGAGCCCTTTGCCAGACCTCGCGTCGCAGGGACGGGCTTCAACACAAGGCCCGTGCCGAGACTGCCGCATAACCATTTGCCGGTATTCTCGACCGCCATGAGAAGATCGGCCAGGAAGTCCCCGGCCTCCCCTTTGACTGTCGCCGTGATCTTCTCCAGCCGCAGGATCAAGTCAGGCTTGCGGACGGACTCCCGCATCGCTTTGGCGATATCCCGAATTCGCGATTGACAATATACGCACCCATCGGCGTGGTTCAGCAGGGGCTGTTCCTCTTCCTCACTCAGCCGGGATTCCACATGTTTCCACAGACGAATGTCGAGATCGGTGCGCGAACCCAGGTATCCACAGTATAGGACGGGCCTGTCCGCGAATCTGGGCGTGGCATACTTGCTCAGGTGCCGGCGGGAGATTGCCTCGCCTGCTGCCTGGTTGCCCCGGCTTCCGGTATGTTCATTCGTGGGGTTCATGGAGTCACTCACTTGCCTTTCCACAGATCACAGAAGGCCAAGCATCTGCTCGAGCCCGGTCAACTGCCGTTTCACCTCGTCCGGTGTTGTCGAGAAGACTTCCGCCAGCGATTTCAGCTCGTCGGGCGCCATCGCATATCGATTCTCCCACTCGGCGTCGTAGTTCGCCGCGTAACGGCTCATCTTCCCCTCGGACAGGATCAACTCCTGAAACCGGGCCGCAAGATAAGCCTGGGAGTCCACGGGGCAATCCTTGTCCTTCTGCACGGCACGGACTTCCCCCAATAGGACCTCGCCCTCGGATGCCTGCTTCTCCAGCAGGTCGATTCTCTGCTTGATCTGATCTCTTGAATGACCTTCGCGGCCCAGTGCGGCCTTGAGCCCTTCGCGAGTCCGCTCCTTCAGCACCCGAAGGTATTCCCGTTTCTCGAAGCAGGCGTCCCTGCGAATCACCGACAGCTCGAGGCGGCGGCCTCTGGCCGTCACAAGCTCGACAAAACCACCTCTGGATGTATCTTCAAGTCCGAGGTCTCGTGCCAGATCATCGACGGAGACGTCGCTCCAGTCCGTGGGCGCCGTGTACTTCAGAAGCAGAGCGGCCCTCGCCACGGGGGCCGCGTCGGACGGAATCCCTTGCCGCGGTTCCGAAGTCTCCGGATCTTCCGATTCATCGTCATCATCCCTGCGACCGCGATGACTTCTCCAGGCGAGCGTTTCCATCTGCTCGTCCTGGGAGAACTCATCCGCTCCCGCCGGTCCGGCGTCAGGCGGATTCACCTGCCTCTCCGCCGCCTTCCATATTCTTCTGAATCGGTCTGCCATGTTCATCGTCGGGACACTGACCTCTTTGTCCTTCGATTCCAGGAAATCGTGGACGTAGTTTTCAATACATCTATGGAGATATCCCCATGCATCACCCGAGCCGGGCTTGTACTTCCTGCACATGTCCACCACTTTGCACTCAGTCTTGCAGAGGTAATCGAGTGTTTGCATGAGGCTGACGTCGAAGATGGTCCGATATGCCTCCGCCATCGCCGGAGCGATTTCGCCCGATTCATGGACAAGATGCCTGTTCTTCTTCGACAAGCCACTATACACGGCTCTGCCGACATGCGTCGTGACGATGTCGCCATAGGTGCGACGGCGGGGGTTGTCCGGCGAGAAATCCCCTGGCACGAGTCCTCGGTTGAGGGTGATCCACCAGGCAAGCAGGTGGATGAGCCGCATCTGGTCCACAGACAGTCGCTTGCCGGCCTCGGCCAGATCGCCCAGCCGCTTCAGTTCGCAGAGCATGTCCTCGTCCGACCAGGAATCGACGCTTCGCCGGATGAATTCCGCCGCTCGCAGGCTTCCCTCGTCGCACCAGGCATCCCCAAAACCCTCCCGGCCCCAGCGGTCCTGATCGAGCAGCCAGGCGACGAAACCGTCGGGCAAGGCCTTTCTGCCCTCGTGCCGACTCACAAAAGTGCACCGCTGGCCGGCTAAGCAGGTACAGGCTTCTCCAGCGACCCACCGTTCCCATCGGCTCTCATGGGCATGCTCGTTGTCGGCCATACACTCCCGCAAGCAGGCAAACCGTCCCACTTGTCGTACTGAGGCGGCGCTCCGAAGGACCTCAAGACTGTCACTTCGCACAGGTGCCCATGGCCAGAAAGCGTGGTCGTTGGCGCCGGAAAGCTCCAATCGTCGTTGGCGATGGCACGTCGAAGCGGTCTCCAACTCATATGTACGCGCGAGATATACCATATTCCCCGTCGGTTCGCAACCTCGATCTGTCTGGTCCATGCGCTCGCGTAGGCGACTGGCCGGCCTTGCTTGTATCGGACCTTGCGCGGCATGTCCCTACTGCAAGGCTCTGTACTGGTATCTATGGGAAATCCACGTCCTCTCAGGGTTCGCAGCCCATTCGGTGACTACGGACAAACAGGGAGTCGCTTGCGGAATTGCCATAGTGAAGTGAGAGGCGGCCAACGTGAGAGAACGTCGGTTGGGCAGAGAGTTGTGGCTGCCGAAAAGACGGTGTTCCGGCTCGCCGTTGCGCAAGATGCGCCGATCTGCAGTGTACATGACTGTGACGGCCGCCAAGTCCTCGCCGCAAGCGGGACAGAGCACAGATCAGGAGAGCATGAGCTAGTCAGCGAGGAAGGAGAAGGCTATGGACGCCGAGGTCGTGTCGAGAATCACGGTCGAGGAATTGCCGAGGATTCGGACGGTGGTCTGGAACACAGCCGCTCAAGGCGCATCCAGATGGCTGGCGGCGTGGGGGGCGATCAACGTCGGCGCCTGGTTCCTCCTGGGTAGTGAAAGCCGTGAATTGCTGCGGGGGCTGCTGAGCCCGAGCGACACAAGGTACCTGCTTCTTCACGGCGGGCTCATACTTGGGGTGGCCATGCTCGCCTTTGCCGGTGTTGGCCTTGCAGCGCGCTTCCGCAGCGTCATCTTCCTCAATGGGCTGACCCTGATCGCCGCGGGGCTGTGGAACGTGACGAGTGATTTCATCGCCGTAAGCGCCCTCCAGTCCTACAGTTACGCGATTGTGACGCCCGGGGCAATGTGGATCCTGATCGGGATCTGCCAGGTCGTGTGGGGAGTGAGACAGCTTGTGACCTTCACGCGAATGGCGGGCTGGAGCGTGCCGCGCCTTTCTCGACGCGATCCTGGCGACATGAAGAAGACACTACGAAGAGTGGTCGCGATGGCCGACGATCCCCAGGGCGGGCTCATAACGGCTTGCGTGACCAGAAAGGGACTCCTTGGGCTGGACATCACGCCCCGAACCGCTGAGTACAAAGGAGTGCTATCGGCGGATATGGCGATCATGGTTTCCCTCGGGCTGGATGATTGTGTCGCGCTGACCAGACAGGACGCAAACGAGGCGGCGTTCAGCCCCAATGGAATTGTCGCGGTTCAGGCGGAGCGAGACCTGGTGGAGCTGTCGGTGACACCGCTGTCGATGTTCGTGTTGAAGGCATGGTGTGGCAAACCTGTGGATGCGGCCGATGTCCGGTTCGCGGCGGAGCAGAAGGCGCTCACGCTGCCCATGATCCGGACGTGTCTGGCCTCCGAGGATCCTGGCGTGCGAGCGGCCTCGGTCACCGCTCTGGCCACCGTTTCGGAGGAAGGGGCCGCGAGTCTCGCCGGCATGTGCATGGATGATTCCTCGCCGATCGTCCAGGCGGCGGCCTTGCGCGTCTGCGCACAGTTGAAGGTGGCCGCCGCCGGCGCCAAAGCTATCGATTTGCTATGGCATCCGGACCCGAACGTGCGGATATCGGCAGCCAGCTTCCTTTCCGCTGTGCCCGAGCCCCGCAGTATGGTGGCCCTGGAGGAAGCTATCGCCTGCGAAGCGACGGCACCAGCGATGAAGGCATTGAAGTACGCCGCACGCGTCCAGAGCAGACGACCCCAGGCGGCCACCTGTTAGTCGAACTCGCGAATTCGCCAGAGACTGCGAATGACTCAGCCGGATGACACTCCTCCATTCAGGAATTGCCGTAGTGACATAGTAGGTGGAGCCCGGTGTCATAGACAATGGCGGCCAGAAGACTCAGGCCGCCAGGAGAGGAGTAATTGGCATGAACGCGGTATTGCATCGATGGACGAGGAGGTTGGAAACACGTTCGACCTTGATCGTGCTGGTGGCAACTGCGATCTTCGTTCTGGGAGGGTGCGTCCCCCATTTGCACCGCGCTGCCCGAGTCGTCGGCCCCACGCCCCCGGTGGTCGTGCCGCCGGCACCGCGGCATGCGCCGCGTGCCCCCCGCGTCGTGCCGAACCGCAGGCACGTGGCGCCGAATGTTCACGCCTCTCCACGAACACACAGATATAGATCACGTGTGACTCGTGCTGCCCCGACGCCCTGATACGACCCGACAAGGATGCCCACGCTCGCGCACAGGCCATCCCCCTCGCTCAGAAGATCAGATCGTAGATTGGCGAGCACGAGGGAGTTGATCCTGTCTATGAACGAGATACAATAAGACATCAGCTTCCCACCTGCTCCGTTGCGTGGACTTGCCGGGCGACACCCCTGGAGGTCGGGCCCGGGACGGTGGATACATGGTGGCAAGGCAGAGGTCACGAGATTGGCGGCGCCGGACCCATTATCATGGCCCGATAATCCGGGTACGGGCGGACTTCTGCCATAGATGGATCGTGTGGCAGCAGGCAGTATTCGCTGGTGGCCGCCGCAGTCTGCAATCACACATGGATTCCAAGAAGAGGGCAGTCCGATGAACAGACGCGTGGCTTTGGTGGTTGGCGTGGATACATACGAGGACCCGCAACTGACGACTCTGAGATGTGCGGTGCAAGATGCCACCGAACTTGCGGCTTTCCTGAAGTATCGGGCGGCGTATGACCGGGTGGAGCAGTTGGTCTCCGGCGTAACGGACGACCAGGTCGTGGATACAGCGGTCCGCCTGGCCGCCGAGCTGGAGCCGGGGGACCTGTTTGTCTTTTACTTCTCCGGTCACGGCATCGAGTACTCCGGACGACACCTTCTGCTGTGCCCCAAGGCTCAGTATGGCCGCTTGCAGTTCTATAGGCAGACGGTCCCGGTGGATCAGCTTCGCGACGAGACCGCTCGTCCGGGAGTCGATCGCGTGTTCATTCTGGATGCATGCCGGACCAGTCCAGTGGCCGGCAGAGGCGTGGGCGGTCTGCGCGGCGAGGTGATCCTGAGAGATGTGGTCGCCAACGCCCAGGCGAAGGCTTCGGATGCCGGCTCGTTCGGGATGATGTCCTCCTGCTCGGAGGGCGAGCAGGCGGGCGAGTTGGTGTCGCGACAAAATGGTCTTTTCACCGCGGCGCTGTTATCGGTGCTCGCGACCAGGATTGCAGCGGGGAATGAGACACGCCTCGACGACGACCTGCGGGTGAGCGTGGCCAAAGAGATGGCGGCTCTGGGCACCCAGGAGGGTGTATGGCACACCCAGAATCCCTGGACTCAATGCAGCGGACCCGGGACCCCCGTCCTCATCCCATCAGGGGTCCAGGAGGTGAGCCAGGGTCCCGCGGCCAGCCCACAGGCTCGTCCCCAGCGGGTCAGACCGATCGCGCGTGGAGAGGGGTCGCGTGCCGGGCTGACGGCCCAGCAAGAGCTTCGCTGTGGCAACTGCGGCAAGCGAATTGTCAGCGAGCTGGGGATCGTCGGCCGCTGTCAGGTTTGTCAAGCCGCGCTCTGTGCCGAGTGCTTTGAAATCCGAGAAATCAATCGCTGTGCAAGGCATCAGGAGCAGGCGAAATAACGAACTTGGTCTGGAATGCTGGAAGGGAAGAGTTATGTTCAAAATGGCCCGTTTTGTCAGCTTGTTGCTGTGTTGCGCCGTTCTGTTCGGCGGTTGCCGCAGCGTACGGACGACGCCGGTGTCCGAGCGCGTGGTCAATCCGCCGGAGCCGGCCCCGCCGGCACCGGACGTGCCGCCGGTGAAGCAACCGGGTAGTACGACGACGGTCACCTCCGTCAACAACACGACCGTGTCGTCGGTGCCTGGTGAAGACAAGCCGTCTTTGATCTATCAGGCTCAACTGGACTTGCTGAGAATCCTCGTTTGCACCGAAGAAGCCAAGGAGATCGGGGGGCAGACGACACGGACGGACGTGATGCAGCAGGCGGTCGCTGAGCACCTTTCGAACCTGGGTTTCCGTATCCTGGACGGGCCGCGCTGTCCGGGCTATCTGACTCCGACTCGGGAGTTGGCTGCCCTGGCCAATGAGCGGGACATCGACCTGTTTGTCCTGCTTCGTGGCACGTCCAAACAGGTGGACAAGTTCGGGTCGTTCTACTCCTTCGAGGTGGATGGCCGCGGTAAGGTCGTGCAGATCACCGGCGAGGAGTTGTTGACGACCCAGAGCGAGCTCGTTCGGGGCAAGCGAGCGTTGAACCGGGAGCAGGCAGCCGAAAGCGCCCTGAGGGTATTCGGCGAGAAGCTGGGCACGATGCTCAGTGACGAGATCGTCCGCAAGAGCGGGCGGGGAGTGCTCGTGCGCCGGGTGCGTGTCGACGGCCTCCCACGACTCGAGGATGCCGACAACATTCGTGTCGATCTTGGACGCAAGCCGGGCATCCGGTCGGTGGCGCTCAGCGGCTGGGACGAGCGGACGCGCGTGGCGGTCTTCTGGGTGTACCTCGATGCCAGCGCCAAGGAGAACCTGGGCGCCTACCTGGAGGAGCTTGGCCAGATCCGGCTTCGGGTCGAGCGCCTGGACCAGACCGGCGCGGCAACCGAAAAGAAGGGGCGTCTGGAATTCTAACGCAGGAGAAGACGACATGGTCACTCGCAAGACACAAAGAATCATGGCGGTCATGCTGACAGCCCTATTGCTGGCTGCGACATCCGCCATCGCCAATCTCGGGGGGGTTCTGGATCAGACCATCAACAAAGTCGCACAGGAGGCGGCCGGGAAGCTCAACGAGACGGACTTCCAGGATATCACCAATATTGCCATCCTGCCATTGTGGGGCGACTGTAACCCGCAGACGAAAGCGTACATCGGCAGCATGATTCAGAGCCAGATCATCGGCGGTCGGTACAAGGTGATCGAGCGGGATGCGCAGACGTGGGACAGCCTGCTCGGCGAAATAGAATGGAACGTGCTCCGCGAGGATATCATGAACGCAGAGACCGTTCAGAAATTCGGCAAGGTCATCGGCTGTGACGCCATCGTCTTCGGCACGATCCGAGAGTGCGCGGAGTATCCCGATCGCCGGCTGGCGATCACCCGGTTGACCCTCAAGATGAGCGTCGTCCAGACCGGGGAGGCCCGGTGGAGCAGCGGCGAGATTCGCAGCGCGCAAGGCCTTGGGGTCGAGCCGCCATTGCCTCCCGCGGACCCTGCTCTGCTTCGCGTCATTGCCCGGCTGGCCGATAGTGCTGTGGCGGGTATGAAAGGCGTGACGATCAATGCGGCTCGGATCGGACTGTTTCCTCTGCTGGGACAGGCGCAAAGCGCCTACGTGACCGAGGTGCTGCAAGCGGAGTTGACAAAGGCTGGCTGGAATCCCTCGCCGATTTCCCGCGTGGAGTGGGAGGAGTACCTTGTGGCGAATTATCGCAGTGTCCCGACGGTCGAGGCGATGACGGATTTTGCCAATCGGCGGGGCTATGATGCGTTCCTGTATGGAACCGTGAGCGAATGCCGGATTCTGGGACGAAAGTACAAAGCGATGGCGGCAGCGACGTTGAACCTGGTGAATGCCAAGACCGGTGAGGTGATCTGGAACCCCGGCGAGATCCGTGAGGAAGGCTGGCTGGATTTGCGGGACATTCTCGTTCTGGCCTCCGGCGATCCGCTGGTCTGGGTCCTGGGGGGCATCGTGGTGCTGCTGATTGCCTGGCGGGCCTTCGCGAAGCTGTTCCGGTCGGCCACGCGGCCAAGATAAGAACTCCGCCAGGAGAGAATGGAGCGGGAATATGGGTATCTTTTCTGATCGCTGCATAAATGAGAGTTGTCACGGCCGCGTCCCCAAGACGGCCCGGTTCTGCCGGGTCTGCGGTGCGCCGGCCCCCGATGCCGACACGAACTGCGGCCGCTGCGGCGTGGTGGTCTCGACCTCCAGCAGACACTGCTGGAATTGTGGAGTGGACCTTGCTGAGATGCGCAAGCCCAAGCTGTTTGCCAACCGGTGGGTCCGGGAGCCGGATGATTTCGCCGTCCGGCTCGACGAGTGGGACGTGAAGGGCTTCCTGACCAAGGGCTTGATCGTCGATCACGGGACGGCCGGCCTGGTCTTCCAGCAGGGCCGGTTCTGCGGTTCCATCGACGGAGGCAGCTACGACATGAACGGTTTCCTCCGCAAGCTCAACCACTTCAATCAGACGACGCCCACGGCGGTGGTCCTGGTGGAGGCCGGCGATGTCGAGTTGCACATGGAGGGCATCCGGCTGCGAAGCCGCGAGCAACTGGAGGTGGATGCGATCTTCAAGGCGGTCGTTCGGCTGAAGGACCCGGAGCAGTTCTTCACGAACGCGTTCAAAGGGCGAAACCATCTGACGGTGGGCTACCTGGCGAATTCCCTCATGGATGAGCTCCGCGGGGCGCTACAGACGTACGTTGGCGCACGGCCCGTCGCCGACCTGTACAGCAACACGAATCTTCGAAGGGACGTGGAGCAGCAGATGCAGTCGGAGATGGAGCCGCTGTTGCAGCGGATCGGCCTGGAGATGGTGCTCCTGCGCTTCGTGGATTTCTTCTGCCCGCAATACGATCCCATCCGCCAGGAGGAGGCGCAACTGTACGTCGACACGCGCCACGCGGATGTCCAGATCGACCGGCTCAAGCTGACGCAGCGGATGCGCAAGAGCCTCACCACGGAAAAGATGGATGCTCTGAAGACCGAGAAGGATCTGGAGGACTTCGTCCGTCAGACCGAGCACGAGTTGGGGATCAAGGACGTAATCCGTGCGGATGAGATGGACCGGCTCAAGCGGGAATTTGCTTTCACACGGGACAAGGCCGTGCTGCTGCAGGAGATCGAGATCGCCGGGATTCGCGATGAGCACGAGCGAAACCGGATCCGGGCTAACCTGATTGCAAAGATCGAGAATGAGACTCTGGAGCACCGGGCCGGGCTCGAAAAGAAGCTGGCGGAGGCCAGGAACGAGGCCGAAACCCGGAGAATCCGGCTCGAAGTGGATCGTCTCGAGAGCGAGCAGGACTTCTGGGAGGCCGAAAAGGCGGTCGAGCTGCGCAAAAAGTCGCAATTGGTCGAGCTGGAAGTCCAGGAGAAACGACGGCAGATTGAAGCCAAGACGCTGGAAGATCGCACGAAGGCTTCTGCGCAGGCGTTGCTGAGCATCCTGGACGGCCCGGCGGCGGATCGGATCCTGCAACTGGAGCAGTTCCGGATAAAGGAGAAGCTGGCGCCGGACCAGCTCGTGGCCATGGCGGCCGCGGACGACCCCCATATGGCGCATGCCCTCGCCGAGAAATACAAAGCCGAGGCGGCGATGAGCGACGAGCGGTTCAAACAGCTCCAGGAGTTCATGGCGAAACAGGAGGCCGTGTCACGCGAATCGGCTGACCGGCTCGAACGCGTGATGAACGTCTCGTTGGAGCAGATGGGCATGACCGCCACCACGCGGGCGCAGGCTCCCTTCTCCAGCCAGACGGTGGTGGCTCCCGGCGCGGCGGGCGGTCCTCCGATCGTTGTCAATCCCCGCGGCGGCGCCGAGCCGAAGCCTTGCCCGAAATGCCGCCAGATCATTCCAGCAGACAGCCGGTTCTGCCCGCACTGTCGTGAGAAGCTGTTCTGATGGACAAGGACGGCGTGTGCTTGCCCGGTCCTTGACCCGCGCGGGCGCAGTGAATGTAACAGGTTTGTTTCCTGATGTAGACTTGGGCGCTGGCCGGGACAGCCTCGCCCGAGTGCTGGTGTTGGCAGGGTAGTGTGCAATGACTGAGAACAGTTGTCCACAATGCGGGGCGATTCTGACGGGGGACCGGGCGCGGTTCTGCCATCAGTGCGGGAGCGATCTCCTGGAGGCGCAGGGCACGAAACGTGAGGAGACACCAAGCGAGACGCAAAATCTTGCGTCTCTACGGGGGCGGGAGGTCGCAGTCGAGTCTGAACAGGACACGACAACGGGCGCATCCAGCGTGGGGGAGCAGGAGAGGGAGTCCACCAGACTGCGCGAGAAGAATACCTCTCGGGGGCTTACTCTTTCCATCAATGCCAACCAGTTCTACATGCAGGGGTTCCGTGCGGTGCTCGATATCAAGGTCGACAACGTGAGCGACGTTCCCTTTGAGTCGATCGAGGTGGAGGCGTCGGGCGATCTGCTGGGGCGAGTGGAGCGGTGGGCCTGCTCGCTCGGGGCGTGCGAGGGGCTGCGCAAGCGATTCGGGCTGAAGCTGGAGGACGCGGGTATCGAGATGATCGAGTTTCGAGTCGTCGCCCGCCAGGGGGATTCGGTCTATTCCTACTGGGCCGAGACGGACCTGCCGGTTTTCGAGAAGACCGACCGGCTGAGCGACATCAAGATCCAGGCCGACCGGTTCATCAACGTCGGCGGGGGGGCCGGCGGGTCCAAGGACATGGCCCACGCCGTCAATGTCAATATCGAGAACCTCATCAAGCAGGACAGGATTCAGAACGCCAACGACCTGATGCGCGAGTATCGCCGGTTCCCGCCGGACTTCGAGGTTCTGCACCTCGTGTACGATCCCAAGGGCAGCGGCGAGCGCGCCGGGGTGAGCGGCGTAACACCCAAGGGGGGCAAGAAGATCATCGATTCCCGCAGAGGGTCGCCGGTGGAGATCGCCAGCTTGCGAATCAAGACGGATAGCAGGCCCTTCCACGTTCTGCTGGTCGCCAAGGCCCACGTTGGGCTGGGAAAGCACCGGGGCAATGATATCGTAACGCGGATCTGCCCGCGCTCGCCGGAGCATGACCATCTGTCGAACCAGATGAGCCGGGACCACTGCCGGCTCGAATTGACGCCAAAGGGGGTGCTGGTCCAGGACAGACAGTCGGTGAACGGCACATTCCTGGACGGGCGACAAGTCAACGAGCACGGTTGCCCGATAGAGGGCCGCGACAGGGAGCTTGATCTTGCCGGCGTGTTCAAGCTGGGTATCCGACGGCTCGGCCAGCGGGCCGGAACGGATGAGGCAGCCTATCGTGGCCTGCTGGACGCCGGCCCCGGTCAGCTTTGGGACACGGCCAGCCAGGCGGGGATCGAGTCGATTGTCCTGACTCGGCTGGGCAATCTTGGTCCGGACGACGAGAATGGTCGTGAATGTTACTGCCTTGTCTACCGTCTGGCGACGATCGGCTCAGACAAGGACTGCGTGTTGTGCCTGACGGAGAGCGGTCTGGAGCCGGTCCACGCCGCCGTCGTCTACCTGCGAGATCGGTTCTACCTGGAGAACCTCTCAGAGCCGTCCACTGTCACTGTGAACGACAGGATGCTCCTGCAACACGAGCTGATGCCCTTGAGCTTCGGGGATCGCATTCGCATCGCCCGGCTCGAGATGGAGTTTGCGCAGCGCAGCCAGTTGTTGCTTGGGTCCTCGTGACAACATCGAAGGCCGACTCGCTTCACGCTCACCTGCTCGCCGGCGCGCCGCGTCACCAGCCCAGGCAGACGCGATTCCCGAGCGCGCCCGTCGGCGACCTCTTCCCGTGACGGGGCCACAGATTTTATTTCTCACCTCGGTAGTGGATCATCAGCTTTCTCGGTAGAATGGACGCTCGTTATGTCTTGGGTGTCCTTATGAGGACTGGAGAACACATAATCACAGTTGGCCCTGGGGCCGACGCAGATTCGAGGGGAGACCAATGAGCTTCGACCAGAGCCGCCGCAAATTCCTGGGAACCGCCGCCGCTGTGGCGGGCTTCACAATTGTTCCGAGGCACGTGTTGGGAGGGGCCGGCACGGTCGCTCCCAGCGGCAAGATCACCCTGGCGTTGATCGGCGCGGGCACGCAGGGCCTGCGGGAGTTGTCCTCCCTGCTGCCGATCCCCGAGATCCAGGTGGTCTCCGTCTGCGATCCGAGCAAGTATGCCGTTGAGTATCGGGACTGGTCGGCCCGGGGACTGTTGAACGACCTTCGCAGGCTGGTGGGAACATCAGACTGGGGTGCGGGCACTGAAGGGACGATCCCGGGAGGCCGCGATGTCGGCAAGAGCGCGATCGAAGCCTACTACGCAAACCAGCGGCCCGGCGGCGCCTACAGAGGCTGCTCTGCCTACGCGGATTTTCGCGAGCTGCTCGACAAGGAGAAAGACCTGGATGCGGTCAAGGTGATGACGCCGGACCATCTTCACGGGCTCATTTGTATTGCCGCCATGAAGAAGGGCAAGCACGTGATGACGCACAAACCCATCGCAAACCGGCTGAAGGAGGCCAAACGGGTGATCGACACGGCTCGCCAGCGCGGCGTCGCGACGTATTTCCTGCCGTGGGGCGCCAACGGGTCGATGGACCAGGTGATGGCCTGGATCAAGGACGGTGCCATCGGCACGCTGCGGGAGGTCCACAACTGGACCAACCGCCCTGTGTGGCCGCAGTATGCGACGATCCCGACCGACACGCCGCCTGTGCCGAAGGGCTTTGACTGGGACCTGTGGCTGGGGCCCGAGCAAGAGCGGCCGTATCATCCGAGTTACACGCACATGGTGTTCCGCGGATGGTACGACTTCGGAGGCGGAACCATGGCGGACATGGGACACTACAGTCTGTGGACCGTCTTCAACGCGCTGGAATTGCAGGGCCCCACAGTGATCGAGCCGATGCTTAGTCACGATTGCGTATTCAAGGGCGATGTCTCCACGACGGTGAAGAATGACTTTTCGTTTCCGACGGCCAGCGTGGTTCGTATGAGGTACCCGGCGCGCGGGGAGCGGCCACCGGTGGACCTGATCTGGTACGACGGCGGTATACGACCGCCTACCCCGCCGGAGATGGAAGAGGACGCCAAGGAATTTGCGGCCGAGGCCATGATGTTCGTCGGGGACAAGGGCAAGATCCTCGCGGGCTTTCACGTCGAGAATCCGCGCCTGATTCCCGAAAAGAGGATGCAGGGGTACAAACCTCCGGAAGCGCCCGGCCGCCAGCGCGAGCGCGGACAGGTTCCGTCGGGCTTGCGCCAGTGGGTGGCGGCCTGCAAGGGCGGGGAGCAATCGCCCGGCAGCTTCCTGAACGCCTGGCCGATCTCCGAGGCGGTCAATCTGTGGGCGGTCGCGTTGCGGACCGGCCGCAGGTTGCAGTATGACGCCGAGAAGATGGCCGTCACAAACGTGCCCGAGGCAAACAAGTACCTGTCACGTGAATATCGCAAGGGTTGGGAGCCAGAATCCGTGTGAAGATGATATCGAGATGGACCTGGATGCGCAAGGCGAGCTATCCGTGCCTGCACGCATTGAAAGTGTAGCTGTTGGAGGATCAAGCATGTGCAAACGAAAGTTTTCTCTCAGTCGGCGACGGTTCTTGAGAACCGCGGTACAAGCCGGTGCTTTGATGGCGATGCCCCAAGTGATTCCAGGCAGCGCGTTAGGCAAGAACGGCGCGGTCGCGCCGAGCGAGCGGATCGTGCTGGGCGGCATCGGCATCGGCAATCGCGGCGGGTACGACCTGGGCTGTTTCCTGCATGAGCCGGACGTGCAGTTTGTGGCGGTCTGTGACGTGAAGGCTGTGCGTCGCAAGGCCGTGAAGGAGATGGTCGATACCAGGTACGGCAACCGCGACTGTGCCACGTACATCGACCTGCGCGAGCTGCTCGCTCGCCGTGACATCGATGCCGTGCTGATCGCGACAGGTCCGAACTGGCATGGGACTGCCTCTATGCTGGCGGCCCAGGCCGGAAAGGATGTGTACTGCGAGAAGCCTTGCACGAGGACCATTGCGCAGAGCCTGGCACTGGCCGCGACGTTCCGGCGGACCGGCCGGGTCTTCCAGGCTGGCACGCAACGCCGCAGCCTGCCCAATTTCGCGTTCGCCATCGAGCTGGCCCGTACCGGCAGGCTCGGCAAGCTCCACACCCTCTACGCGCACCCGATGGGACTGAGAACCGTCAGCAGCGGTTGGCTCCCGGCGGAGCCGGAACCGCCCGGGGACGAGGTGGACTGGGACATGTATCTCGGCCCGGCGGCCTGGAGGCCCTTCAATCGCAAGCTCCTCGACGGCTTCAACTTCGAGAAAGGCGGCGGTATGGTCGGCGGCTTTGGCGGCGGTGGGTGCCTGGAATGGGGGTCTCATTGCGTAGACTTGTGCCAGTGGGCCAATGACGCCGATGGAACGGCCCCCGTGGAGTATGAGCCGAAGGATGACCGGCTGCACGCTCGCTATGCCAACGGCGTCAAGCTGGTCCTGCGCAACGACGGCTGGCTGCCACTGGGCTCGTGCCCGGTGCGATTCGAGGGCGATGCCGGCTGGGTGGAGACGGGCGATGACGCGGAGATCGCGTCGAGCTCGCCGGCGTTGCTCACCGGAAGGGGAGCCAAGATCCCCGGCTACCCGGCGGACTTCCACATCCGTAACTTCCTGGACTGCGTGAAGACCCGTGCTCAGCCACGCGCGAATGCCGATGTGGCATGTCACTCGCACATCGCCTGCCACGCCGCCAATGTCGCGCTGTTCCTCGGTCGAAAGCTCAGCTATGACCCCGTGAAGAACGAGTTCATCGGCGACGAGGAAGCCAACCGGCTTCGCTCCGAGGCTTTGCGTGAACCATGGCGGCTGTGACATTCGACGTTTCAAGTAGACCCATCTGGTGATGAGGACGATTATGGTACTTCGGAATCGGTATTTGGCATGGTGTGTGCTTGTGGCGGTGGCGGCTCTTGCGGTGGCCGGCAACGGCCAGAGTTCGCGAGAGGAGAGAGAGCGCCAATTGATCGGCGTGCTTCGGTCGGATTCGCCGCCCCAGGAGAAAGCGATCACCTGTAAACAGTTGGCCGTCTACGGTACGGATGAAGCCGTGCCGGCGCTGGCTCCGTTGCTCTCCGACGAGAGGCTCGCGTCGTGGGCGCGGATCGCTCTGGAGGTGATTCCCGGCCCGGCGGCGGACCGTGCTCTTCGCGAAGCAATGGGCGGACTCCAGGGCCGGCTGTTGATCGGAGTGATCAACTCGATTGGCAATCGCCGAGATGCGCAGGCCGTCGATGGGCTTGTGAAGAGGCTCGCGGACAGCGATTCGGACGTGGCGTCAGCGGCAGCGGTGGCCCTGGGCCACATCGGTGGCGGACAGGCGGCCGCGGCTCTCGAGCAATGTCTCAATCGTGGGCCGGTCAACGTGCGCTCCGCTGTCGCTGAGGGCTGCATTCTGTGTGCGGAGAAACTGCTGGCCGAACAGAAAGCCGCGGATGCCATGACGTTGTACGACCAGATTCGTCAGGCGGACGTGCCGCAGCAGAGACAGCTCGAGGCCATTCGCGGGGCGATCCTGTCGCGACAGTCTGCCGGCGTTCCGTTGTTGATCGAGCAGTTGAAATCGGCCGACAAGGGACGGTTCGCGGTTGCCTTGCGCACGGCCCGGGAGCTTCCGGGGGTCGCGGTGACCGAGGCGCTGGCAGCCGAGCTGGATCGGTCGAGTCTGGACCGGCAGCCTCTGCTGCTCCTGGCCATCGCGGACCGTAACGATGCCGCCGTCTTGCCGACGGCTCTCAAATCGGCCAGAGCCGGCCCGAAGGACCTTCGAGCAGCCGCGATCGGCGTGCTCGAGCGGTTGGGTGACATCTCCTGCGTGCCGGTGTTGCTTGACGCGGCTGTAGACGCGGACTCTGACCTGGCACAGGCGGCCAGAACGGCGCTGGCAAGATTGTCCGGCAAAGAGGTGGATGCCGATCTGCTCGCGCGACTGCCTCAAGCGACCGGGAAGACGCGAGAGGTCCTCATCATGCTGGCGGGGCAGCGGGGCGTCGATGAGGCGCTGCCCGCCGTCGCACTCGGCATGGAGGATGCCGATGTCGGGATTCGCAGCGCGGCCGTCCAGGCTGTCGGCGCGCTCGGCGGAGAGAGGCAGGCTGCCGATCTGGTGAGACTCCTGCAAAAGACACAGAATGCCGGTGAGCGTGGGGACATGGAGAAGGCTCTTCTGTCGGTCAGTGGTCGCGCGGGGACCGGCTGCGTGCCGTACCTGTTGCGGTTGACCCGGAGCGGCGACAGCGCTCTGCGAATGATCGCTTTGCACGCGCTGGCGATCGCCGGCGGGCCCGATGCGCTGGCCGCCGTGAAGTCGGCCATCGACGATGAGGACGAGGCGGTCCAGGATGAAGCGGTGCGCACGCTATCGACCTGGCCAAACAACTGGCCGGACGATGCCGGTGTGGCGGAGCCACTCCTCGCGTTGGCTAAGTCCGGCAAGAAGACCTCTCACCAGGTGCTGGGGCTGCGCGGATACTTGCAGTACGTCCGCGGAGACAGAAACCTCGGCGACGACGTGAGAATCGCCAGGGTTAACGAATTGCTGCCGCTGATCCGCCGACCCGAAGAGAAGCGATTGGCGGTGGCGGTCGTTGGCGCCGTGCCGTCCGCCGGGGCCCTGGAGACACTCATGACGCTGGCGGCGGACCCGGCTGTCACAGAGGAAGCGTGCTCCGCGATGCTGAACGTCGCGAGCAAGAGCGTCCCGGGAGTCTCTGTGGACCAGCGGCGAGAAGCGCTACAGACGGTGGTCGAGAAATCGAGGAATGGCGGGACCAAGAGGAAAGCGGAAGGGGTCCTGAAGGGGCTCTGATCGTCGCCGCGCACGGAGCGGAAGATCGAGCTTCTGAGGATCACGGATACTCCTACTGCCGTGTCGATCCTTCGCTGGCCGGTGGCACGATGCAGTTACATGTCTTATGCGGTGCACGGTTGAAGGAGGTTGTCCGTGACGTACCTGACGGCATTGCGGAATATCTTGATGCCGTCGGGGTCGAGGTCCTCGCCGAGACGCGACCAGTGCGGGTGCTGGGTCCGCCGGACGAACCGCTCCGGATGCGGCATGAGGCCGAGGACCCGGCCGGTGCTGTCCGTCAACCCCGCGATGGAGGCCATCGAGCCGTTCGGGTTGATCGGATAGGGGCCTTCCTCGCCGTTGGCGTCCACGTACTTGAAGGCCACGTAGCCCTCGGAAATCAGTCTCTGCAGCGCATCGTGGTCCTTGGTGATGATCTTGCCTTCTCCGTGAGCGACGGGCACATGGATCAAGCGTTCAGGCTCGATGAATACGCAGCGATTCGTCTGCGGAGCGAGATAGACCCAGCGGTCCTCGTACTTGCCGCTGTCGTTGCAGGCGATAGTGACCTCTTCTTGCCGAAAGGCGCCGTTGCCGGGCAGAATGCCCGTCTTGACCAGGACCTGGAAGCCGTTGCAGATGCCGAGTACGAGCTTGCCGCCATCGATGAACTTGCGGATCTGCCCGGCCAGGTGGTGGGCGACCTGGTTGGCGAGGATCTTGCCGGCCGCCACGTCGTCGCCATAACTGAACCCGCCCGGAAAGACGAGAATGTGATACTGGTCGAGCAGCGCCGGCTCTTCGATCATCCGGTTGATGTGCACGCGATCCGCCTGAGCGCCCGCCAGTTCGAATGCGTACTGGGTCTCGTCGTCGCAATTCGTCCCCGCCGCTCGCACTACTATGGCTCGAACCTGTGTCATGCTAGACCCTCAAACTCTACTATTGCTATCGCCAGTCAAATGTCTTCTGCCAGGCTTGCTTCAGGATGTCCAGGTCCGCGTCCACGACGTTGGCGCCGTCTTCGGACCGGATCACCAGCTTCGATCCGGCGGTCACCTGACCGATCTGTCCAAAAGGCAGATTCAACATCCTTCTCGCGAAGGCGTCGTAGTCCTCGGGAGTGACCTCCACGACGTAGCGGCTGTTCGATTCGCTGAACAA